>CAIYDK010000169.1 GCA_903924955.1 uncultured beta proteobacterium
GCCTTTTGCCAAGGTGCGCCTGGAGAGATTCCGGGTTAATACAAGATAAGACAAGAAACAGTGGGCGAGCAATCGCCTTTTGGTTATTGATTATTTTTTGGATTAATCATGGAAAAAACTATCTACACCCCGCTGGCTCAGGAAACTCGGCTTACTTTGCCGACTGTTGAGGCTGGTTTCCATTTAAACCGTGCCCAACAAACTATGCGGTTATGGGCAATGCGTGAAAACGGTCCATTGCGTCCGATTCGCGTCAATGGTCGCCTGGCATGGAAAGTCGCTGATATTAAGGCCGTTCTAGGGGTGGCAACATGAAAAAAACCCCGACAAGCGACCAAGCATCCGGGGTTTACGGTGAGCAACTTTCGTTTCTGCCGACACCCGAATTTTGCCCGATATTGCCGCCTTCGCATAGTGCTGCCGCGAAAGCATTAATCGACCTGCTGGAGCATGATTTAACTCAACTCGATTGGCTGGAATCAGGCGATGGTTGGCGATTGGCTGCCGCTGTGAAGGTGCTCGGCTATCTCGGCTGGGAACCACAGTCAATTCGCGTCAAGTGCAGCGGTTGGAGCCGCAAGATTGCCCGTTACTCGCTGCCAGCAAAAGCAAAGCAAGCCGCCTACACCATGCGAGGGGGTGCCCATGCTTAACGGTCACGACCGCGCCAGAGATGCGCTATATGCGATACCGCCCGACCTGCCCCGTGATGCGTGGGTGCGTGCTGGTATGGCCGCCCATGCTGCTGGATTGACACTTGAGGACTTCGACACCTGGAGCGCACCGGCACCAAGTTACAACGCACCGGCTTGCCGCACGACCTGGAGGAGTTTCAAGGCAGGTAAGGGTGTGAGTGAGGCTACGTTATTCAGCATGGCCCGTGAGCACGGCTGGAACGATGGCGACACACCGAACAGCAAGCCCGTTGCAAGACCTGCCACAAAGCACATGGAGCCACAGCGCAAGCCTTCCCCTGGAAATGGTGCTGCTGATGTATTCGGACGCCTTGAGCCTGCTACAAACCCGCATGGCTACGTTGTCGGCAAAGGTGCTGCTGGCGCCCCAATGGTTAACCTGCGCGTGGTGCCTGCTGATGACAAGCTGACCATTGCCGGTTCCAGCGTTGCGGGGTATCTGGTGGTGCCTGCCCATGGGCCAGACGGGACGCTGCAAAGCCTTCAATTCATACCGCCCGCTGGTGGCAAGAAACTGAACCTACCCGGTGCGAGCATGGCCGGGGCATCGTTTACCGTGGGTTGGACTGTGCCCGGCTGCCTGGTGTATATCTGCGAGGGTATCGGGCAAGCATGGGCCTGCTGGCAAGCAACCGGGGCCGCTGCCGTTGTGTGTTTCGGTGCTGGAAATATGGCAAAGGTAGCAAGGGAACTGCGCCAACGTGACGCTGCCGCCCGGCTGGTGGTGGTGCCTGATGTTGGCAAGGAAAAGCAAGCCGCTGAAATTGCCGCCGAAGTGCAAGGGCAATTCGTGACCATGACTGACGGTTGGCCTGATAACAGCGATGTGAACGACCTTGCCCAGCGTGACGGTTTCGATGCGCTGGAATTGCTGCTATCTGGTGCAAATGAGCCGCCAAAGCCTGAACAGCGTTACAAACTACTGACCAGTGCCGACCTTGCCGCATTGCCGCCGCTTGCATGGCGCGTGCGTGGCGTCTTACCTGCTGTTGGTCTTGCTGGGCTGTATGGGCCTAGCGCCAGTGGCAAAAGCTTTCTGGGCTTTGACATGGCTGCTGCGATTGCCGAGGGCCGACGTTGGTTTGATTGCCGGGTAGAAGCTGCGCCCGTGGTGTATGTCGCATTGGAGGGTGAAGCCGGGTTCAAGCTGCGAGCGCAAGCATGGGAAACCTACACGGGGCGCAAGCTGCCCGCTGGCCTGACGATGGTTATGCAACCGTTCAAGCTGACAGAGCCGCAGGACGTGCGCGACCTTGCTGCTGTGGTGCCTGCTGGTGCTGTGGTGTTTCTCGACACTCTTAACCGCGCCGCGCCGACTGCTGACGAAAATTCAAGCCGGGACATGGGCGAGATTTTGGAAGCCGCCAAGCGATTGCAAAACATGACCGGGGGGCTGGTGACACTGATTCACCACACTGGAAAGGATGCGACAAAGGGGCTGCGTGGTCACAGTTCATTGTTTGCCGCAATGGATAGCGCCGTTGAGGTTTCACGCGATGGTGACCGCAGAGAGTGGAAGATTGCCAAAGCAAAAGACGGGGCCGATGGTGACGCGCATCCGTTCAAGCTGCAAATCGAGGCGCTGGGCATTGATGATTTTGGCGACCCGGTGGCTTCGTGTGTTGTGGTGCAAGACCATACCGCCCGTGATGTGCGAGCCGTGAAGCTGCCCCAGGGTGGAAATCAGCGGGTTGTGTTGGATGCCATGCGCCCGATGTTCAAGGATGGCATATCTGGCAAGCCTGGAGCGCCACTACTGCGCCCATGTATCGAACTGGAGGATGCCATTGCGAAAGCATCCGGGCACCTAACCTGCGAGACATTCCGAAGGGCAACACGCACCAGAGAGGCAATAACCGGGCTGGTTTCCCGTGGTGTTGTCGGCTGTAACGAAGGATGGCTATGGCTTGTCTGATAACCGAAATTAACCGTTTTCCTCCTTTTCGGTTGTTTTCGGTAACCGAAATAATCCTCCCCCCATATATGAGGGGGATGGTTTCGGTGGTTTCCGGATGGGATGAGCCATGATTGATTTATTCGGGCTGGAACAGCAACCAAAGCGAACCAACAGCAAACCCGAAGCCGCTGCCCTGGTGGAAGTGTTGCGAGCATTGAGAGCGCATCCGCTGGTGGCATGGGCAGAGCGCCAAAACTCCGGTGCTGCCAAGGTTGGCAACCGCTTTATCCGGTTCGGCTGGCCCGGTTGCCCTGATGTGCTGGGACAGTTGAATGATGGCCGATTGTTGGGTGTCGAAGTCAAAGCCAAGACCGGACGCCTGCGACCAGAGCAAGCGATATTCCTTGAGCGCATCCGGGGTGCTGGTGGTGTGGGTTTCGTTGCCCGTGATTGCCGCGATGTGATGCGCGAACTGAGGGCAACCACGCAATGAACCACGACCGCTTTAAACCGTTTGTGGGCCGCGCAGGTTTTGGCAATGCTGCTGTACCGACTGATGCTGAACGGCACGCCACAGACCCGCCTGGCAAGCCCTATGCCTCCCTGCAATGTAAGAACTTAAATATTCCGGACTCGACCAACAGCA
>CAIYDK010000170.1 GCA_903924955.1 uncultured beta proteobacterium
CAGCAGCGTCACGAGTTCATCACAGTCGAGCACCTGTTGCTGGCGCTGCTGGACAACCCGAGCGCGGCTGAGGTGTTGCGGGCCTGCTCCGCCAACATCGACGATCTGCGCAAGTCGCTGTCGAATTTCATCAAGGACAACACGCCGCAGGTCGCCGGTAGCGACGATGTCGACACGCAGCCCACCCTGGGTTTTCAGCGTGTGATTCAGCGCGCCATCATGCATGTGCAATCCACGGGTAGCGGCAAGAAAGAAGTGACCGGTGCCAACGTGCTGGTCGCTATTTTTGGTGAGAAAGATTCGCATGCGGTTTACTATTTGCACCAGCAAGGCGTGACCCGTCTGGATGTGGTGAACTTCATCGCTCACGGCATCAAGAAGAGCGACCCGCCCGAGTCCACCAAGGCCAATGAAAATCCGGCTGAAGCGGAAGAGGGGGGTGGTGAAAAGAATGAAAAAGCCTCACCGTTGGAGCAGTTCACCCAGAACCTGAACCAGTTGGCTATGGAAGGCAAGATCGACCCGCTGATTGGGCGGGAGTACGAGGTGGAGCGCGTGATTCAGATCCTGTGCCGTCGCCGCAAGAATAACCCCTTGCTGGTGGGTGAAGCCGGTGTTGGCAAGACCGCCATTGCGGAGGGGCTGGCATGGCGCATCACGCAAAAAGATGTTCCTGAAATTTTGGCCGAAGCGATTGTGTATTCGCTGGACATGGGAGCCTTGCTGGCCGGAACCAAGTACCGGGGCGATTTTGAGCAGAGGCTCAAGGGGGTTTTGAAGTCACTCAAAGACAAGCCCAACGCCATTTTGTTTATCGACGAAATCCATACCCTGATTGGGGCGGGTGCGGCCTCTGGCGGCACGCTGGATGCGTCGAACTTGCTCAAGCCGGGTCTGAGCTCGGGTGCGCTCAAGTGCATTGGAGCAACCACGTTTACCGAGTACCGGGGCATTTTTGAGAAAGATGCTGCGCTGTCCCGCCGTTTCCAGAAGGTGGATGTTGTGGAGCCGACCATCGAGCAGACGGTCGATATTTTGAAGGGCCTCAAGTCGCGTTTCGAAGAGCACCACAACGTGAAGTACGCGGTGGCGGCCCTGCAAGCCGCAGCCGAACTCAGCGCCAAGTACATCAACGACCGGCATTTGCCCGACAAGGCCATTGACGTGATTGACGAGGCCGGTGCTGCCCAGCGCATCCTGCCGCCGAGCAAGCGCAAGAAAATCATCAGCAAGGCCGAGGTCGAAGAGATTGTGGCCAAGATTGCGCGTATTCCGGCGGCCAACGTGTCCAATGATGACCGCGGCAAGCTCAAGACGCTGGAACGCGATTTGCGCAATGTCGTGTTCGGGCAGGACAAGGCACTCGACGTGTTGGCCTCTGCGGTCAAGATGGCGCGCTCGGGCATTGGCAAGGGCGACAAACCGATTGGCTCGTTCCTGTTCAGCGGTCCCACGGGAGTTGGCAAGACCGAAGCGGCCAAGCAACTGGCCTACATCATGGGTATTGACCTGATTCGCTTTGACATGAGCGAGTACATGGAGCAGCACGCCGTGAGCCGCCTGATTGGCGCGCCTCCGGGCTATGTGGGCTTTGATCAGGGTGGGCTGTTAACGGAAGCGATCACCAAGAAGCCGCATTGCGTGCTGTTGCTCGATGAAATCGAGAAGGCACACCCGGCGATCTTCAACGTGCTGCTGCAGGTCATGGACCACGGCACGCTGACCGACAACAACGGGCGCAAGGCCGACTTCCGCAATGTCATCATCGTCATGACGACCAATGCCGGCGCCGAGACGATGAACAAAGCCAGCATCGGGTTTACGAATCCACGCGAAGCAGGAGATGAGGCTGCGGACATCAAGCGTCTGTTTACGCCCGAGTTCCGCAACCGGTTGGATGCCATCGTCAGCTTCAAGTCGCTGGACGAGAACGTCATCTTGCGTGTGGTGGATAAATTCCTGCTGCAGCTTGAGACCCAGCTGGCCGACAAGAAAGTGGACGTCACCTTCACCGACAAGCTGCGCAAGCACTTGGCCAAAAAGGGATTCGACCCGCTCATGGGTGCACGCCCGATGCAGCGTCTGATTCAGGACACGATTCGCCGTGCCTTGGCCGACGAATTGCTGTTTGGTCGCCTGACCGACGGTGGTCGCCTGACCGTGGATCTGGACGACACCGACGAAACCAAGACCGAAGTGTTGCTGGACATTCAACCGCTGCCCGAGAAGAAGGGCAGATCCAAGCCGGAAGAGGCTACTGCGGGTTGACTATTTGAAGCCCACCCGATCCAGCATCTGCTGGACCTTTACCTGATTCATTCCGACCACGCTAATGGGAATGGTCTCACTTTTAAAGCCGCTGCCGGTCATGGCTTGCAGCGCCGGGTTACTGACCTTCACGCCCTTTGCAGCAGGCCACTCGTTGTTGCCGTTGGCAAAATGATCCTGCGCCGGGGCGCTGGCCAGGTACTCCAGAAACTGGATGGCATTGGCCGTGTGCTTTGCATTGCGTGCCACCGCGCCGCCAGCAATGTTGATATGCGTTCCCCAACTCGACTGGTTTGGAAATACCACTCCCACCTTGTCCATGATGGCCTGGTCTTCTATAGCGGTGGAGCGCATGATGCGCGCCAGATAGTAGGTGTTGGTAACGGCTACGCCGCATTCACCGGAGGCTACGCCCTTGATCTGGTCGGTATCGCCGCCCTTGGGTGAACGTGCCATATTGGCGACCATGCCCTTGAGCCATTGTTCGGTGGCCGCTTCACCCAAATGCTCGGTGACTGACCCGAAAAGTGACAGGTTGTAGGGGTGAGAGCCAGAGCGGATGCACAGTTTGCCCTTGTTTCTGGGGTCACCCAGCTTTTCGTAGGTGTCTACATCGTCTTTCTTGATCCGAACCTTGTCGTACACAATGACGCGGGCACGAGTGGAGAAGCCAAACCAGGGCGTTTGGCCACTGGTGGTGGGTTTGCCCCGCAGTTGAGCCGGAATGGCGCCTTCCAGTATTTTGGAGTGGATGGGCTGGAACAGGCCGTCGATTTCACCGCGCCACAGGCGACTGGCATCGACCAGTAAGATGATGTCGGCGGGTGAGGCTGTTCCCTCGGCCTTTAAACGAGCCAAAATACCGGCATCGTCGGCATCCACCCGGTTGAGCTTGATGCCGGTTGCTTTGGTGAAGTTGGCGTAAAGCGCCTCGTCCGTCGGGTAGTGGCGGGCAGAATAGATGTTGAGGACCTGGTCCTGCGCCAAAGCTGCTGCGCTGCTGATGGCAAGGAGGCAGGCAATGGCAATGTGGTTTTTCTTCATGGTCTTGGGTGGTTCGGTGAGTGGTCAGCGATTACGTCGGTAGTGGGCCGGCTTTCGCCATAATAATACAAACGCGAATCATTCGCAATAACAGGTGCCAGATTCTGGATTCCGTTTCTCATGCAATTTCTAATTTCGCTGGTTTTTTCGGTCATTCTGGTGGGGTGTGCCACGCAACCCAAAGACATAACAGTGCCTGCGGCACCGGTGGTGGTGCCCGAGCCGATTTTGCCTCCGCCGGTTGTCGTTGTGGTGCCCAAGGTCCTGCCCCGGATTGGTTTGGCTTTGGGCGGTGGGGCGGCGCGTGGCTTTGCCCACGTTGGTGTGATCCAGGTGCTGGAGGAAGCAGGTATTCGTCCGGTGCTGGTCAGCGGCACCTCGGCAGGAAGTCTGGTTGCGGCCATTTATGCCAGCGGCAAAAACGGCAAACAACTACAGCGGATAGCGGAGACCATGGAGGAAGCCACCATGGCCGACTGGACCTTGCCTCTGTTCAACCGCGGTATGTTGCGCGGGGATGCCTTGGCCCGCTATGTGAACGGCCAGGTCGGTTCACGGTTGATTGAGGATTTTCCGTTGCCGCTGGGTATTGTGGCGACCGACCTCAACACCGGGCAAAGCATGCTATTTCAAAAGGGTGACACCGGCACAGCCGTTCGCGCATCCAGCGCGGTGCCAGCAGTTTTTCAGCCAGTCCGTATTTCGGGTCGTGACTACGTGGATGGCGGATTAGTGTCACCGGTGCCGGTTCGCGCGGCCCGCCAAATGGGGGCCGAGTTGGTGATTGCTGTCGATATTTCGAGCCCACCGGACGGCAACCTGGCCGGTGGAACACTGGACGTTTTACTGCAGACCTTCTCGATCATGAGCAAGAGCATCAATTACTTTGAGTTGAGGGAAGCGGATGTGGTCGTCCGGCCATCGTTGGCAGGCGTTTCAAGCTCTGATTTTGGTGCCCGCAAGCGCGCCATCGAAGCCGGGCGACAGGCCATGCTGCAATTGCTGCCGCAACTGCGAGCCGCTATTTCAGCCAAATCTCATTGAAACTTGACGCAAAAAAAAGGCCTCGTTTTGCAACGAGGCCCTGAAGGGATCCCTGAACCAGAAGGTTTCGAAAGGACCCGAGGAGACAACTGGTGGAAACAGCAACAAGCTGTTCCGATAATTTAATTATGTCAGGGTTTTCCCTTGACAGCTAGAGAGGGTGCTCCAAAACCCTAGTGGCAGGCACCCAGTCTGAAAATTAACGCTTCTTGGCAGCTTGCTTCGTTGCGGTGGTTGCAGTAGCAGCTACGGCATTGAAGTTGGCTTCAGCCATTTCAGTCGCTTGCTTAACAGCCTTTTGCACC
>CAIYDK010000171.1 GCA_903924955.1 uncultured beta proteobacterium
ATTACAAGTCGGTTGATAGTTATGCAAAGCAAATCGGTTATTCCAAACCGTTTGACCTGGCGATTCTGGCGGGCAGCACCGGGGTCCGCTTCAAGCCTATGGCGCCGACCGAACTGACGATTCGTCCACACCTGATATTTGGTGGCGCGGTAGCCAACGGCAGCCCCTACTTCACAAACAACGGTTTTGGAGTCGATGGCGACTACCGTGCCGCTGACTCCGTGACTTGGGGTGGCGCCTATGAGAATACCAAGCTGTCATTTTCTTCGCGCGAAGACATGCCGAATTCGACGTTGCAGGGCGGTACCCGCCAAACGGTTCGCCTGAATGCCTCGTTTGAAACAGCGCCCGGTCACTTCCTGCTTGCCGAGTTGGGCTATGCCGATCACGATGGAAATACTTCGTACACCGGATACCGTGGACCCCAACTCCGGGTTTCCTACCTGGTGAGCTATGAACCGCCTATGGCTTCATCGGGTCTTCCCTGGACAACCACGGTATCGGGCAGCGCACTGCTCCGTAATTACCGCGGTGCAGACCCAACCGTGGATGCCCTGACTGTCCGCAACGACAATGAATGGAGACTGTCCTTGGTGAACTACATGCCGCTCACGCGCGACATCGCCTTGCAATTGCAACTTGAATACAGCAACACGTCTTCAAATATTTCTAATTTCAGCAACACCAACACGTCCGGCTCGCTGGGTGTGATCTGGAAATACTGAGCACTGGCAGGAGAACCACATGCCCCCTATGGACATCAATGATTGGTGGTTGGCCGCCGCCGCTGCCGCCGCAACCGGTTTCGTTGCCCCGTCGGCAACCGCTGCCACGGAAGTCGGTAAACAAGTGGGCGTTGTTACGTCCGTGCGTGCAGGTGTCGTATCGGCGACCAACGAGCGCGTGGTCTACATCGGCAACTCCGTTGCGTTTGGCGAACGGTTCAAGACAGATAGTACCGGCATCATTCATATGCTATTCATGGACCAGTCGTCCATGACACTGGGGCCTAATTCAGAACTCGTCATTGACGAATTTGCATTCCACCCTGAAGAACAGCGCGGCAATATTGCGGTGAATCTGATCAAAGGCTCTCTGCGCGTCGTCGGTGGATTCATCAGCAAACTCACCAGTCCGAAGGGCACCAATTCGGCCCTGGTTCGAACCGCTACTGCAACCATAGGCATACGCGGAGGCATTTCGATTGTGGACACTCAGCCCGATCAGACACGGGGGACATTTTTATTTGGCGAGCATATGGATGTATTGTCCGCAGATGGCCAGACCGGACCAAGAGTTACACGCCCAGGGTTTGCCGTCATTGCCAGCAGAAGTGGCATGGGGGTCCCGTTCAGATTCTCCCCGTTGGACATGGCCAATTTTGTCAGCCAGTTTGAAAATCGCCAGGCCAATCGCTCCACCGGCGGGGGCAACTTGATAAGTACGAATGATCGCCCGCGCGCACTGAATTCTCCTGGCTCATCGATCGCGCCCAATCGCGTACAACAAGTCTCGACCGAGATCCGAAACCAAACGCCCGGCAATTCCCTGCGGAAATTGACGGGAAGCGATTCGACACAAGTTCAATCCTGATCAGGATTCCATGCGGGTTTTATTCACGTCGGTTTACCCGCATCTCCCGGAAGTCATTGGCGGCTTGCAGACTACCACGGACGACCTCTGTACTGCCTTGCTCGGAATGGGCGTAGAAGTCGCCGTGTTGTGCGGCCTGAAGGAGCACGCGGGCTCGCTGTCTGATCGCAATCCGCTCAAAGATAACCATCTGGGTTACCCGGTGTTCCGCGTCGCAGACCCGATCCAAAATCTTGCTTTGCTTGTCGCCGCATGGGACCCTTCGATCATTGTGGTTCAAAGTGGCACCACACTTATACCCATGGCGGTCGCAGCCTTGGAGACCGGCAAGCCGACTGCGATATACCTGCACAACGTCGAAACACACCAGTTGGGAGGCACACTAGTGCCCGACCCCGCCGTTCTCTATTTATCGAACTCTGAATTCACAGCCCAGCGCTGGCGCGCCCTGTGCGGCATAAACAGCATCGTTGTGCCACCCCTGGTGCTTCCTGAACGATACTTTGTCCGCGAAACGGGGGACTGCGTCCTGTTTGTCAACCCGACACCCATCAAGGGTGTGGAAATCATGTTTGCTCTGGCTGCCGCATGCCCGGATATTCCCTTTCTCGTATCCGAGAGTTGGGGGCTAGACCCCCATTGGCGTGCCGACTGCATGCAGCGAGCCGCCCAACTGCCCAACATCGAATGGTCACCGCCCACACTCGACATGCGCGCCGTTTATGCACGGTCGCGCACGTTGCTGATGCCCAGTTTGTGGGAAGAGGCATATGGCCGTACGGTGGTGGAGGCACAAATCAACGCAATACCAGTTGTCGCCAGCAGCCGGGGGGCACTGCCGGACACGGTTGGGGCCGGCGGCATTTTGGTGGACGCCCACGCGCCCATGGAACACTGGGAGCAGGCGCTGCGCGAGGCCTACATGCCATCGTCGAGATTCGATCAGTTGTCCCAACTGGCGCGCCATCACGCGTTCAAAACGGCGGCGGCGCCTGTCATACTCGGGCGTTTTTTGTCCGCACTGGTGGGCCACGCCGGTGAACTGTGAACCCGAAGCAAGCGGCACACCCCATCGTCCCTATACCAACACCCGCTCAATCCCCCCCGCATTGGCTGTTTGCACATACTGTGGCAGCCAGTCCGCACCCAAAATCTGGTTGGCCATCTCGATCACGATGTAATCGGCCTCAAGCAACCCGGTCTCCAGGTCATTGCCGTAGCGCAGCATGCCCTGTAGGCAACTAGGGCAACTGGTCAGCATCTTGATGTTGGCGCCCGGCGCCACCGCACCTGATGCGCGCAGGGCGGCTTCGCCCTTGCGAATTTCCTCTTCCTTGCGGAAGCGAACCTGGGTCGAAATATCGGGCCGGGTCACGCCCAAGGTGCCGGATTCACCACAGCAGCGCTCGCTTTTGATCACTTGGTCGCCCACCAGTGCACGCACCGTCTTCATGGGGTCGCCCAACTTCATGGGGTTGTGGCAAGGCTCGTGGTACAGATAACCGCCCTGACCGGCTGGCAGCGTGATGCCTTTTTCCAGCAGGTATTCGTGGATATCGATGATCCGGCTTCCGGGGAATATGTCTTCGAACTTATAGCCCTGGAGCTGGTCGTAGCAGGTTCCGCAGCTCACCACCACGGTCTTGATGTCCAGGTAATTCAGCGTATTGGCGACACGGTGGAACAGCACCCGGTTGTCGGTAATGATCTTTTCCGCCTTGTCGAACTGGCCGGAGCCGCGTTGCGGATAGCCACAGCACAGGTAACCTGGGGGCAACACGGTTTGCACACCGGCATGCCACAGCATCGCCTGGGTGGCCAGTCCGACCTGGCTGAACAGGCGCTCGGAGCCGCAACCCGGAAAATAAAACACCGCCTCGGTCTCCGCAGTGGTCGTGTGCGGGTTGCGGATGATGGGCACGTAGTCCGGGTCTTCAATGTCCAGTAGCGCACGCGCCGTCTTCTTGGGCAGCCCGCCAGGCATCTTCTTGTTGATGAAGTGAATGACCTGTTCCTTGATCGGCGCGGCGCCGACCGTGGCCGGTGGCTTGGCGGTCTGACGCTTGGCAACCAGGCGCAACACCTGGTTGGCCAACCGCTGGGCCCTGAACCCAACGCCCACCATCAGGCTGCGCATCAGTTTGATGGTCTCGGGGTTGGTGGCGCTGAGGAAAAACATGGCCGCAGCATTGCCCGGGCGCCAGGACTTCTTGCCCATCTTGCGCAACAGATTGCGCATGTTCATGGTGACGTCGCCAAAGTCGATCTTGACCGGACAGGGTGACAGGCACTTGTGGCAAACCGTGCAGTGGTCGGCCACGTCTTCAAACTCTTCCCAGTGCTTGATGCTGATGCCCCGGCGGGTCTGCTCTTCGTACAGGAATGCCTCTACCAAGAGCGAGGTGGCCAGAATCTTGTTTCGCGGGCTGTACAACAGATTGGCTCGCGGCACATGGGTGGCACACACCGGCTTGCACTTGCCGCAGCGCAGACAGTCTTTCACCGAGTCGGCAATGGCGCCAATATCGCTTTGCTGCATGATGAGCGACTCATGGCCCATCAAACCGAACGATGGCGTGTAGGCATTGGTCAAATCGGACTCTAGCCCCCGTGAAACCTGCGTAGCCAGCTCCTTATTTCGTAGCAACTTGCCTTTATTGAAGCGCCCCTCAGGATCTACCTTGGCTTTGTACTCAGTGAATGGACGCAACTCTTCGTCGGTCAAAAACTCCAGTTTGGTAATGCCAATGCCATGTTCGCCCGAAATGACGCCGTCCAGCGACCGCGCCAGAAACATGATGCGTTTGACCGCACCATGCGCCGCCTGCAACATGTCGTAGTCGTCGCTGTTGACCGGAATGTTGGTATGCACATTGCCGTCACCGGCGTGCATGTGCAGCGCCACCCAGACGCGACCTTTAAGCACCCGCTGGTGGATGGCGGTGCACTCGGCCAGGATGGCTTCAAACGCGCCACCCGTGAAGATGCCCTGCAACTCGGTACGCAACTGGGTCTTCCAACTGGCCCGCAGCGTATGGTCCTGCAACTGCGCAAACAACCTTTCCACGCCATCGAGCCAACCCTGCCACTGCTGGCGCACCTTGACAATCAGTGCTATTGCCTGGGCTACCCGGTCTTCCAGCAGTTCGGCTGCGGGAATGTCATTGGCGTCGCCGCCCTTGCTCAGGGGTAAGTTACCCGTCTCAAAAAACTCGGTCAACGCATCGCACAAGGCCAGTTTGTTGCGCAGGCTCAACTCGATGTTGATGCGCTCGATGCCATCCGTGTACTCCGCCATGCGCGGCAGCGGGATGACGACGTCCTCATTGATCTTGAAGGCGTTGGTATGTCGCGAAATGGCGGCCGTCTTTTTGCGGTCCAGCCAGAACTTTTTGCGTGCCTCGGGGCTGATGGCAATAAAGCCTTCACCGCTGCGGGAGTTGGCAATGCGCACCACTTCCGAGGTGGCGCGGGCCACGGCATCGGCGTCATCCCCGGCGATGTCGCCAAACAGCGCCATCTTGGGCAGCACACCGCGCTTGGACTTGGTGGTGTAGCCCACCGCCTTCAAGTAACGGTCATCCAGATGCTCCAAACCTGCCAGCATTACGCCCGTGCGCTTTTGCTCGGCAAACATGAAATCCTTGATTTCCACAATGCTGGGCACGGCATCCCGCGCGTTGCCGAAGAACTCCAGGCACACCGTACGGGTGTTCTTCGGCATACGATGCACCACCCAGCGCGCGCTGGTGATCAGGCCGTCGCAGCCTTCCTTCTGGATGCCGGGCAGTCCACTGAGGAATTTGTCGGTCACGTCCTTGCCCAGACCCTCCTTGCGAAACGACTTGCCGGGAATCACCAGTTGCTCAGTGCGCAGCCGGGTCTTGCCATCGGCCTTGAAATACTGCAACTCAAATGTTGCCGCCTCCACATCATGGATCTTGCCCATGTTGTGGCCCACGCGAGACACCTCCAGCCACTCAGCTTGGGGTGTCACCATGCGCCAGGAGGCCAGGTTATCCAACGCTGTGCCCCACAGCACGGCCTTCTTGCCGCCCGCGTTCATCGCGACGTTTCCACCCACGCAGGAGGCTTCAGCCGAAGTCGGGTCCACGGCGAACACAAAGCCGCCACGCTCTGCCGCATCAGCCACACGCTGCGTCACCACACCGGCTTCAGTCCAGACGGTGGCCACCGGGTGGTCCATGCCAGGCAGGGTGCGCATCTCCACCTCGGTCATTGCTTCAAGCTTTTCAGTGTTGATGACGGCCGATTTCCAGGTCAATGGAATGGCGCCGCCTGTGTAACCGGTACCACCGCCCCGGGGAATGATGGTCAACTCCAGCTCAATACAGCCTTTGACAAGCCCCGCCATTTCCTCCTCGGAGTCAGGTGTCAGCACCACAAACGGGTACTCCACGCGCCAGTCGGTGGCATCGGTCACGTGCGACACACGTGACAGACCGTCAAACTTGATGTTGTCTTTGGCTGTCAACTTGACCAACGCACGTTGGGTCTTACGCCGCAGGGCACCCACTTCCACCCAGGTTGCATCAAATGCCTGCACGGCAGAACGCGCCGCCACCAGCAGTTCGCCGACCATGGCATCCCGCTCTGGGTCGGTTTCGGGGGTACGGCGCTTCTCTACCTCGTGCAACCGGTGGTTCAGGGCATCGACCAGCAAGCTGCGGCGTTTGGGGTTGTCCAGCAGGTCGTCCTGCAAATAGGGGTTTCGCTGTACCACCCAGATGTCACCCATCACCTCATACAGCATGCGGGCCGAACGGCCAGTTCGGCGCTCCCCACGCAATTGGTTAAGCAAGCCCCAGGCACGCTCCCCCAGCAAGCGAATGACGATTTCCCGATCAGAAAACGAGGTGTAGTTGTACGGAATTTCGCGAATGCGTTCGTGCACATGCGGCTGGGCGCCCGGTGCAAGCAGGTGGTTAAGCGAGGTGGGAGCGTTCATGAAGCGGTACAGTTGCAGTCTTGACGACTTTCAAGGCCGCCGTGGCAGAGCAGAAATTTTACCGCAGCGCAGCAAACACCTACTTTGTGCAGTGGCAAGAGCGCCAGCGCTCAACACCCGTGTCAACCGTCTAGTGGAAACCACCGAGCGGCCACGAGCCGGAATCACGTTTAATCTAACTGACACGCAGCTTGGTTACGATATGTATTTTTCACAGGAATCCCCATGAAACTGAAATTTGCCGCCCTGGCCCTCGCATCTGCATTGTCGGTCAATGCCCAGGCACAAACCGAAATCCAGTGGTGGCACTCCATGACCGCCGTCAACGGCGAATGGGTCAATGATCTGGCCAAAGAGTTCAATAACAAACAAAAAGAATACAAAATCGTCCCAACATTCAAAGGCAGCTACGACGAATCCATGACAGCCGCGATTGCCGCTTTTCGGGCTGGCAACGCACCCAACATCCTGCAAGTGTTCGAGGTCGGCACTGCCACCATGATGGCCAGCAAGGGAGCCATCGTGCCGGTTGGCAAAGTCATGAAGGACGCAGGTTACAAATTTGATCCGAAGGCCTACGTGTCGGCCGTAGCGGGGTACTACACCGCACCCAGCGGCGAAATGCTGAGCTTCCCGTTCAATAGCTCCACCACCATTTTCTACATCAACAAAGACGCCTTCAAGGCGGCCGGCCTGGACGCCAGCAAGCCCCCTACCACCTGGCCTGAAGTCACCCTCGCCGCCGCCAAACTTAAGGCCAGCGGCCACAAATGCCCGCTGACCATCGCATGGCAAGGCTGGACCCAACTGGAGAGCTTTTCGGCTTGGCACAACGTCGAATTCGCCACCAAATCGAATGGCCTGACCGGGTTGGATGCACGCCTGAAGGTCGATTCGCCACTGCATGAGCGCCATATCGATAACCTGGCCAACATGGCCAAGCAAGGCCTGTTCGTCTACAAGGGTCGCGCCAACGTGCCCGAGGCCAGTTTTGTCTCAGGCGAATGCGCCATGATCACCACCTCGGCCGGCTTCTATGGCAACGTCGCCAAGAACGCTAAATTTGGCTATAGCCTGGCAACACTGCCCTACTACCCCGACGTGGAAGGGGCTCCACAAAACACCGTCATTGGTGGCGCCAGTCTGTGGGTCATGGCCGGCAAGAAACCCGCCGAGTACAAAGGCGTGGCCGCGTTCTTTGACTTTATTTCCAGCCCCGAAGTGCAATCGGCCAGCCACAAGCGCACCGGTTATCTGCCCATCACCACAGCGGCTTACCAGTTGACGGACCAATCCGGTTTTTACAAAGAGAAACCCGGCACCGACATTGCGGTACAACAAATGATCCGCAAGGTCACCGACAAGAGCCGTGGTATCCGCTTGGGTAACTATGTGCAGATTCGCCAGGTCGAGGATGAAGAGCTCGAGCAAGTCTGGAGCGGCAAGAAAACGCCTAAAGATGCCTTGCAAGCCATTGTGAAGCGCGGCAACGAGCATCTGGAGCGCTTTCAGAAAGCCAACAAGTCCTGAACACGGTTACCAATGGAAAAACGCGTCCAATTCCGTTCAAACTGGCTACCCTGGTTGCTGATCGCACCACAGGTCATCGTGATTGGCGTGTTTTTCTTCTGGCCTGCGGCACAGGCCGTGCTGCAGTCGTTTCAGGTTCAAGATGCATTTGGTATGTCCACCGAATGGGTCGGGGTACAAAACTTTCAAGAGCTGTTCCAGAATGACAGCTACCTGGCTTCCTTCAAAACCACCGCGCAGTTTTCGATTCTGGTGGCTGTCCTGGGGATTGGCCTGTCCCTTATTCTGGCGATTTTTGCCGACCGCATCCTCAAAGGTGCTGTGGTTTATAAAACCCTGCTGATCGTGCCTTACGCGGTGGCCCCCGCGGTGGCGGGCGTGCTTTGGATTTTCATGTTTTCGCCGTCCCTGGGGGTGGTGGCCTATGCGCTAGGGCATTTGGGTTTCGAATGGAATCATTTGCTCAACGAGGGCCACGGCATGACGCTGATCGTGATGGCCGCAGTCTGGAAGCAGATCTCCTACAACTTCCTGTTTTTCCTGGCCGGGCTGCAATCCATCCCGAAATCCCTGATCGAGGCTGCGGCGATTGACGGTGCCAAGGCCTGGCGGCGGTTCTGGACCATTCAATTTCCGCTGCTATCGCCCACCACGTTCTTTTTGCTGGTGATCAACATGGTGTACGCATTCTTCGACACCTTTGCCATCGTCGACGCCACCACCCACGGCGGGCCGGGGCAGGCTACTTCGATACTGGTTTACAAGGCTTATTACGATGGTTTCAAGGCGATGGACCTGGGTGGCTCGGCCGCTCAGTCGGTCGTGTTGATGACTATCGTGATTGCACTGACCGTCGTTCAGTTCCGCTTCGTCGAGAAGAAAGTGAACTACTGATCCACCATGGTTGAACGCAATTCTTTTCTGGCCTTTCTGGCCCATGCGATCATGATCTTGGGCGTCGCCATCGTCGCCTTTCCGCTGTATCTGGCTTTTGTCGCGTCCACCCATACCGCGCAGGAGATTGTGCAGGCTCCCATGCCATTACTACCGGGTGGCCACATGTGGGAAACCTATAGCAAAGCGCTGATCGGTGGCGGTGCTGGTGCCGGTTCTACCGCCCCGGTAGCCCACATGATGTGGGTCAGCCTGGTAACCGCGCTGGTGATTACGTTTGGAAAAATCACCATCTCGTTGATGTCGGCTTTTGCCATTGTGTATTTCCGTTTTCCGTTCAAGGGATTCTTCTTCTGGGCCATATTTATTACCCTGATGCTGCCGGTAGAAGTGCGTATTGGCCCGACCTACAAAGTGGTGGCCGACCTGGGAATGCTCAACACCTATGCCGGGCTGACCATTCCACTCATTGCATCTGCCACAGCCACCTTTCTGTTTCGCCAGTTTTTCATGTCGGTCCCTGACGAGCTGACAGAGGCGGCCCGCATGGACGGCGCCAGCCCGATGCGCTTTTTCATCGACATCTTGCTGCCCTTGTCCAAAACGTCAATCGCTGCGCTGTTTGTTATTCAGTTCATCTATGGATGGAACCAGTACTTGTGGCCCTTGCTGGCCACCACGTCAGAAGATATGTACCCGGTGGTGGTGGGAATCAAGATGATGGTGGCCGGTGGCGATTCGCAAAACGAGTGGAATGTGGTCATGGCCACCGCACTGCTGGCCATGCTACCCCCGGCTGCGGTCGTCATTCTGATGCAGAAGTGGTTCGTCAAGGGGCTGGTGGATACTGAGAAGTAACTGATTAAGAATATGGCCTCAATCACTTTAACCAACGTCATCAAGCGCTACGGCACCGGCAAGACGGCCAACCAGGTCATCCACGGCGTCAATGCAGAAATTGCAGATGGCGAGTTCATCGTCATTGTCGGCCCGTCGGGCTGCGGCAAAAGATC
>CAIYDK010000172.1 GCA_903924955.1 uncultured beta proteobacterium
ACAAGCTGGCACATTGTTCAAAATTGCTGCTGAAAATGGATGGCGCACCAGTGGCAACGCAAGCCCGCGACCTTCACCACAGCGCACCACAAAGCCCACAGGGCCGCCTCGCCAGCCTGTACCTGGGCAAGATGCCAGTGAAGTATTTGCACGCTGTGAACTCGCCACAAATCAACATGGCTACATTGTCAAAAAGCAAGGCACGCCCGAGGGTTTGCGCGTAGTACCTGCTGGTGACCGCCTGACCATTGCCGGGCAGAGCATGGCCGGGTTTTTGGCTGTGCCAGCTTATGCGCCAGATGGTGAAATTCAGAGCATTCAATTCATACCGCCGCCCGGTATCGGAAAAAAGCTGAACCTACCCGGTGCGTATATGTCTGGTGCATCGTTCACGCTGGGCACTGATGGCACGGTGTATCTGTGCGAGGGCATCGGGGCAGCGTGGAGCGCGTGGCAGGCAACAGGACACCGCGCCGTGTGTTGTTTTGGCTGGGGTAACGTCAAGATCATTACCGCCCAACTGCGCCAGCAAGACAGTGCCGCCCGGATGGTGATTTGCCCTGATGTTGGCAAGGAAAGTTCCGCCGCTGAAATTGCCGCCCTGCATCAATGCTCCATTGCGCTGATGCCCGATGGCTGGGACAACAACAGCGACCTAAACGACTTGTTTTGCGCGCCTGATGGTGGCGTTGAGGTGGTGCAAGCACTACTGGAAGCTGCGACAGAGGCGCCCAAGCCGCCGCCGCTGCTGAAGCCCGTGTCAGTGTTTGACGTAATCACAAATCCTGCGCCGCCGCCAGGCTTCGTTTGGGATGGCTACCTGCCGCGGGGTAACGTGGCTTTGCTTGGGGCGCATGGTGGCACGGGGAAGAGCACCATCGCATTGATGTTGGCAGTTTGCACCGTGTTGGGCAGGCCGCTATTCGGGGTTGATACCCAAGCTTGCAAAGTGCTATTTGTGAGCCTTGAGGATGGTTCTTACGTGGTGCGTCACCGGTTAGCAGGTATCTGTAAGGCGTGGCTGATTGACCCCGAGAAACTGCGTGACAAGTTGCTGATTGTGGACGGTACAGAGTACCCAGAGCTATGCGCCGCTGAAACCCGCGGGGCTGGTGAAATCACTGCCAGTTACTTTGAGCTTCGCAAGCTGGTGCAATCCGAGAATATCGGGCTGGTTCTGGTTGATAACGCCAGCGATGCGTTCGGGGGTGACGAAATCCAGCGCCGACAGGTTCGGGCTTTCATGCGTGCACTGGCAGAAATTGCACGACTGACAGACTGCGCTGTGATGTTGTTGGCCCACGTTGACAAGAACACCAGTCGCAACAAACGGGCAGAAGGTGGCGAGGGTTATTCAGGTTCTACTGCGTGGCATAACAGCGCACGAAGCAGATTGTTTCTAACCCGTGGTGGTGATGGTCTGCTGACGCTGGAGCACCAAAAAAGCAACTTAGGCAAGATGCGTGAGCCGTTGACGCTGAATTGGCTTGAGGGTGGTCTCCCGATGATTGACAGTGATGCGACGCAATCAGGTTTTGCTGACCGCATGAATGGCCGTGCTGAGGATGACAAGGCAATTGTGCTGCTCAAAATGATTGCGGAATTTGAAGGTCGTGAACAGTTTTGCTCCCCTGCGATAACTTCGCGCAATCACGTTCATGCAGTTCTGAAAAGTGAACCTGCATTTCTGAAGCTCAAGCTGCGCCAGGACGATACCAAGCGCATCGTGACTCAGTGCCAGCGTGCAAAGTGGATTGAGCAGATGGAATATCGCTATGACCGCAAGCCACGCCAAAGGTGGACAGTGACAACTGAGGGTCGGGCATTTGCCGGACTTCCTGCGCCAACTGCGCCAACTGCGCCAAATACCGAAGATGGCGCACATAGTGAAGACAGCGCAGCAGCCATTGCGCCAACTGCGCCAACTGGCATAGGGGGTGTGGGGGAAAGAGCGCACACACCAGTTGGCGCAAAAAAGCGGCGCGAGGGGAAGGAGGCCAAACCATGACCACGCCAAACGTACAAACGCAAGCAAGGTGGGTGTACACGATGTGCTGGGCTTTGCCTAGACACACAGACCGGACGCGGTGCACTGATGGGTGGAAATTCACTCTCCAGTCCGCTGAAGTGAGCAAAATGCTGCTGTTGATCGTAACCTTGTGAATATGAACACCGCCACCTACTCATTGTTCTTAGCCGATGACCCCCGCCGAACGCCGGAGGCCATCGCCCGACGGCGAGAGCAAAGGGTCGTTGAGCGCGACGAACAAGGTCGATTGCTGCCCGGCTCCTGCTTAACCGGCGCTGGTAGGCCAGCAGGGGTAGGCCCGTCGGTCACATCACTTGCCCGCAGCCACACAGAACGGGCTATTACGCTGCTCGGGCAGGTAATGGATGACGCAGCAGCGCCCATATCAGCGCGCGTCCAAGCTGCCCAGATTTTATTGGATCGCGCCTGGGGCAAATGTCCGATTTCGATTGACCTAAGCGCCCGAACCAACTTCTGCGATTTCTTGAAAAGCGTTGGCGTTGCAGCCAACTACGAGCGCCACCATGCAGAGTCGGCCTATACAGAAGAGTAAATTTCTGTCCGGGGAACGCTCAGGGCAATACCCGGCGCGGTGCCCCCCCGGCCCGTACCCTTGGATAGGATATGTGGGGACTCTATGTGGCTCCATTGGCCCAAAATCCAATTTTTGAAAATTTTTAAAAAATAGCGCTAAGGCGATCAGGGAACTCGCCGCCTCTAGCCGACAGCCATTCAAATTCGCAGGTCGGACTTAACTGCATCCGAAAAGGCGGTCTATGCCCATGCCTCACCCAAACCTGAGCCTGCTCCAACACCAGTTCAACTGCGCCTTCTTGCAGGTCGGACGGGTACTTGTAATTGCGGAGGATGGGTTTGACCATCAGGCGCAACTTGGCGCGAACTCCCTGGCGCTGTGATGCTATAACGCCCCTGCAATTTCACGAAAACTGTTTAGGCCAGCCTCAAGGTTTTCGATGATTTCCGCTGCCAATAGGTCTGGATCAGGCAAATTGTCCAGATCAGCAAGGCTTTTATCCTTGAGCCAAAAAATGTCCAAACTTGTCTTGTCTCTTGCGACGATCTGATCGTAGCTGTACTTGCGCCAGCGTCCCTCTGGGTTGCTCTCTGCGTTCCACGACTCATTACGCGCATGGCGGTTCAACGGGTTGTAGCATTTGACAAACTCGGTCAGATCATCAAACCGAAGTGGCTTCTTCTTCAGGGTATGGTGAATGTTGGTGCGATAGTCGTAAAACCAAACTTCCTTTGTCCAAGGCTCCTTACTCGCGGCGTGGTTGTCAAAGAACAGCACATTTGCCTTGACGCCGTTGGCGTAAAAGATGCCCGTGGGCAATCGCAAAATCGTGTGTAGGTCAGTCGTTTCAAGCAACTTCTTCCGAACAGTCTCACCTGCACCCCCTTCAAAGAGTACGTTATCCGGCACTACCACTGCGGCACGTCCTGTGGACTTCAGCATGGTGCGAATGTGCTGCACAAAGTTCAGTTGCTTGTTTGACGTGGTGGCCCAGAAATCTTGGCGGTTGTAGGTCAGGTCATCCTTTTCCTGTTCACCTTCTTCATTGGTGAAGCTCATTGCGCTTTTCTTGCCAAAGGGCGGATTTGCCAATACATAGTCAAAACGTTTGCCGCCGTCCGCGACCAAGGCGTCATTCGGGGACACCATACTGTCGCCATCAATTTCGCCGATGTTGTGCAAAAACATATTCATCAGGGCAAGGCGACGGGTGCCAGCGACAATCTCATTGCCGAAGAATGTCTCATGTTTGAGAAATGCCTTTTGGGTCTTGTCCATCTGGTGTGCAGCCACCAGAAAATCGTAAGCGGCTAGGAAGAAGCCACCAGTTCCGCAGGCCGGGTCAGCGATGGTCTTGCCCGGCTCAGGACGCACACATTCCACCATTGCACGGATCAATGCCCGAGGTGTGAAGTACTGACCCGCACCCGATTTTGTGTCTTCGGCATTACGCTCCAGCAAACCTTCGTAGATGTCGCCCTTAACGTCTGCGCCCAT
>CAIYDK010000173.1 GCA_903924955.1 uncultured beta proteobacterium
CAACCCAACCAGCGCGGGTGTGCCACCGGAGGTCGTGCAACACACGCTGGTGCTGGAGTACAACAACGTCGCCCAACTGGAGGAGGCATTTGCTCTGCACGGGCCGGACTTGGCTTGTCTGATCATTGAGCCCATCGCCGGCAATATGAATTTTGTGCGTGCCTCGATCCCCTTCATGACCCGCGCCCGGGAACTGTGCACCCAATACGGCGCCCTCTTCATCTTCGACGAAGTGATGACCGGCTTTCGCGTGGCTCTGGGCAGCGCGCAAAGCGTGTACGCCAAATCCATTCCCGGCTTCGAGCCGGACATGACGGTCATGGGCAAGGTCATTGGCGGCGGCATGCCCCTGGCGGCGTTCGGGGCCAAGCGAGCGGTGATGGAGCATCTGGCCCCCCTGGGGCCGGTGTACCAGGCGGGCACCTTGTCCGGCAATCCTGTTGCAACAGCATGTGGCCTGGCGACGCTGCGCGAAATTCGCAAGCCCGGGTTTTACGAAGCACTCGGTGCGAAAACCCAGAAGCTGATGAATGGATTGAAAGCCGCCGCAGTGCAAGCTGGTGTGCCTTTCAGCGCGGACAGTGAAGGCGGTATGTTTGGCTTCTTCCTGTTCGACGAGTTGCCGCAAAACTACGCCAAGGTCATGACCACGGACAACAAGCGCTTCAACACCCTCTTTCACGGCATGCTGGAGCGCGGTGTCTACTTTGCACCTGCGCTGTACGAAGCGGGCTTCATGAGTGCGGCGCATACCGATGAAGACGTTGCAACCACCGTTGCCGCCGCCGCCGAAATTTTCAAAGTGCTATAAAAAAAGAAGCTGCCCACGCTTTCTGTGCGGGAGTTAGCAGCCTTTTTTGTTGTGCGTTAAGGGCCCACACCAATCAAAATCGCCAAGTCCAGCGGCTTACCGTCGGTGTCGTAGGCCACACGTCCTTCTGCGGCTCCGTAGATCACAAAGTGCGCAATGGCGCCATTGCTTCGGCTGCCCAAAAAGTCCTTCAAGTTGCCATCCACATAACCCGCCACATCCGGGTTATCCGCCAAGTAGCGGTTGCCGTCGTATTTGTCAAACACCGGCCCCGCACTGCGCCCCTCCCAGACACCATACAGGTTGTAGTGCGCAAAGAGCGTAGCAGCGTCGAGATTGAGGCTCTTCAAATCGGCCCACTTATTGGCGTAATAGACAGCGTCAAACCAACTATTTGGCGCAGCACCCTTGGCAGCCCCGACGGCCTTGAAGTTGTCATAGGCGGTGGTCAGATTGACGGTGGGGACCAGATCCGGGTTTTTGAGCAAATAGAAAGCGGCGTCAAAAAGGAAAGACTGCGATTTGGCAAACACCGCAGGCTCGGTGCGAGGCGGATTGATCAACTCGAACGTCTTGTCAGAAAACTGCAGTTTCTCGATGCTCTTGAGGGAGTCAGCGCCATCCCCAACCGTGCGCTTATCGGTGATGCTGGCAGTACCCAAGGCGCGGTTGTAATTGATCGAATAATCTGACAATTTGCCGGAAAAAACAGCCGTATCGGTTCCGGCTGCACCGTTGAGGACGTCATTGCCGCCACCTCCAGTGAGGGAGTTATTGGCCTGATTACCCAGGATATTGTCTGGCAACGATGTGCCGATAACTTTTTCAATGACAGCGTCGAATGAAATGGTCAGATTGCCTTGGGCGTTTTCGCCG
>CAIYDK010000174.1 GCA_903924955.1 uncultured beta proteobacterium
CTCAGGCACCATCGAGACCATCTGGCTGATCGCCACCATGAGAACCTCGGCCAAGGGCAAGCCACGCATCAAACCCAGTGCAACCACCACGGCAAACACCACCAGCGCACCGACCACTAGGTAATTGCCAAACTGGTTGATGCGCAACTCCAGTGGTGTCTTGGGCTCCTGCGCATCCTCGGTCATGCGGGCAATGCCGCCGACCTCGGTATGCGTGCCGGTAGCAGTGACGACTGCGCGCGCGCGTCCGGCTGTGATGTAGGTCCCCGAAAACACCATGTTGCGGCGATCGGCCAAACCGGTCGCCTCCGCCAAGGCATGCAAACCCTTGGATACCGGCACAGATTCACCCGTCAGCGCCGCTTCTGCCACCTGCAGCTGCGCTGCGTCGACCAGTCGTGCGTCGGCCCCCACGGCATCTCCCGCCGCCAGGAGAAGCAAGTCGCCAGGTACCAGTTCCCGTGCGGCAATGGCCTGTTCGCGCCCGTCGCGCAGCACGCGCACTTGCAAGGATGACAGCTGGCGCAACGCCGCCATTGAACGCTCGGCACGCCCTTCCTGATAGGTTCCAATCACGGCATTCACCAGCACCACCGCAAGAATCACCGCCGCATCACCCCAATTCCCCATGCCGGATGCCAATGCCGCCGCGGCGAACAGGATATAGATCAGCGGACTCTTGAACTGGCGTAAAAACACCACAAAGACCGAATGCCTCGGTGGCTCGGGCAGCGCATTGGGGCCGTGCTCGGCTATGCGCTGCAGCACCACTTGAGCGGACAAGCCAACTGCGCCGTCGCAATCCAGTTGCGCCAGCGCTGACATGCAATCAAGTGCGTGCCAGGGTGGGGCGGTGCTGCTCATGACGGTCTTCTTCCATGGAAAAGTTTACTCGCCATGGAGAAAGAACACGTACGTATTAAGCAAGTACATGGCAACCAACCCTAAGCTTATCCAGCTAATGGCCCGCATGATGCGCCCAGTCGGCTTGAAGAATAGTCCGACCATGGCCAGTCCGGTCATCGTGATGGCTGATCCCGCGGTTACAGCATGCAGCGGCGACGCGCTGGCCAGCAGCGCTGCGGGGCGGTAAAACATGTCGTCCACCGCAATGATCGCCACATTAAACAAGTTGCTGCCCAGCAGGTTGCCAATAGCCATGTCCAGCGCGCCCATCCGCAGGGCGGAAAGCGTAACAGCTAGTTCAGGCATTGACGTTGCCAAAGCAACAAAAAGGCTGCCGACAAATGACTTGTTCCAGCCCATGGCGTTGGCCAGGTCCGTCGCCACAAAAGGCAACCAGATGCCAGCACCCGCGACCACACAGGCTGCGACGGCGAAGCGGATCACCGCTGCGCGCAGGGCTGGCAATGCAGCATCCAGTTCTACGGTTTCCAACGCTGCATGGTCGCGCTCATACGCAAACACGGTGCGCATGGCTACCAAATACAGTGCCAGCAAGACCGGCGTGGTCAGGCCGAAACCCATTTGTGTAGCGCTTGCTGCGACCACCATCCCCTGAGAGGGCTTTGCCTGGCTCATTAGCAAACTGACCAGCGTGAAGCCCAGCATGACGACCCCGAAAGCTGCGGCCAGCACATGGCCCTGGCTAGCGCGATGCCAGACCGGTTCTTTACGAAAGAAGAAGTCAATCACCACCAGAAACACCAGATTCACGACGCAACTCCCTAGTGCATCGCCTACTGCCAAATTCGGAGCGTTGGCAACTGTGACGCTAGTGATGCCTGTGGCCAGTTCGGGCAGGGAGGTGACGGTGGCCAACAGGGCCAAGCCGATCCAACTACCGGACAAGCCCGTACGCTGGGCAATGGCATCGCCATAGCGAGACAACTGATAGCCCGCGACGCCGATCAACGCGGCGCACAGGACGAATTGAAGCCAGATGAAACCAACCAAATGCATAGAAAGTAGTAGCCCGTTAGTTGCGCAGCATTACTTGTACCAAGAGGATCTAATGCGATATTGACCTTTGTCATGGTGCCAACGATTGACCGTGAAGTCCGTGCGGTGGAACACTTGGAGAAGACACTAGGATGTTGGCGCAGGCCCGAGATGACTCAGGCGCGCGCGTCTTTTTTTAACGACAAGCTCCTGAGACCATAAACTGTCACCCGAGCCAGGCTCCCAACCAGACAGCAGCAATCATCAAGGCCAGACCCGGTACGATGCGCGTGGCGTAGTGGATGCCGCCGGACTTAAAGGCAACCACTGCTTTCATTAAAGTGTTGGTGGTGAGGCCAATCAAAATTGGCCCGACGGCTTGAGCGCTTGAAATCTTGCCGGCCGCCATTAGAGAAGCGGCTGACGCGGCGGTTGCATGCGCATCGGCCAAGACTGTCATTGCCGCGCCAAGCAACATTCCGCGCGCCCCTAACCACGCGTTTAATCCCGCTGACAGAAACAGTATCAGACTGACAAGCGCGGCAAACACCGCCGCAGTTTTCAGACTAAACGCACGTCCCGCATCGTCAACTGGATTTCCTGTGTTGCTGTCAGTCTCTCTGCGCAATACAAACACAAGCCCATACAGGCTGGCGGCAAGACCTCCAAGCGATAAGGGCCATACCAGCGCGGTCAATAGAGATGTTTGTATGAGGCCGATGACCACCGTCATTTGAATGATGGTCGCAATGGATGAAAGCACCGCACCGGCCACCGCTCCGCTCATGAGAGATGGCTGGCGTGCCACGCGTTCTCCCATTGAGTAAATGGTAGTCGTCACAAGCCCGCCACTGTCGCGAAATGCTTGCGCCAAACTTGACGTTGAACTTCAAATCAAGTCAGGCTACCGTACAGTAGGCGGTCGTCGGTGCGAACTACGTGCCCAAAAGCGAAGTTCAACCCAGCGTCGACAATTTCGGCAAGGCACCGCAACCGGACGGTCATTTCCGATACTGAAGTTGGACCACGCGCTCGCAAGCAGTCATGACCAGTACGCCTTTATTGCAGTGGGTAGGGTTTGCCATGTCGTTACACAG
>CAIYDK010000175.1 GCA_903924955.1 uncultured beta proteobacterium
AATCTCGCCCTGGCCCACCTGGTAGATGCCAAAGCCCCACACCACCAGCAAGCCCATCTCGGTCAACAGCGAGACGCTGGGCGAAAACAGCGACCAGATTTTGTTGATGCGATCGTTGACCAGCAGGTTGTGGCGATTGGCCTCGCGAAAGCGCTTGGCCTCGCGCTGCTCCTGGGCAAAGGCCTTGACCACCCGGATGCCGGGAATCGTGTCGGCCAGCACGTTGGTCACCTCGCCCCACACGCGGTCAATCTTCTCGAAACCGGTGCGCAGGCGGTAGCGCACAAAGTGGATCATCCAGCCAATGAACGGCAAGGGCACCAGGGTGACCAGGGCCAGATACGGGTCCATGGTGAACAGAATGACAGCCGTCATCACGATCATCACCACATCACTGGCGAAGTCGGTCAGGTGCAGGGACAGGTACACCGCAATGCGATCACTCTCGCTGCCGACCCTTGAAAGCAAATCGCCCGTGCGCTTGCCACCAAAATACTCCAACGACAAGCGCAGCAGATGCTCATAGGTGGTGGTGCGCAAGTCGGCCGCGATGCGCTCGGACGCCAACGCCAGAATATAGGTCTTGGCCCAACTCAATACCCAGGCCAACAGGCCCGATGCCAGCAAGCCCGAGAGGTAAAAAGCAATGGTGCTCAGCTCCACATGCTGGCCGCTCTGCAGCGGAATCATCACCTTGTCGACCAGCGGAATGGTCAGGTAAGGCGGCACCTGACTGGCCGCAGTGCCTAGCAACATCAGAAAAAAGCCCAACAAAAGCTGCCCACGGTAAGGCTTGGCAAAATGCCACAGGCGAAACAGCGTCCAGGTGGAAGGCGGCGTGTGGACCACCTTGGTGCAGATGGGGCATTCGTCCTGATCGGGCTCCAGCGGGGCCTTGCAGCTCGGGCAGACGTTGCCAAGAGCCTGCGTCAGGGGTTTGCCGGTGATATGGCTATCCAAATGGGATTGGAACTGGTCAACCAGCCGGATGGCATGCAGGTTTTGCGCCAACGTAAAACGCCATGTTGCCAACAAGCCATTGGTGTCAACCAGGTTCAAGTGTCCTACGCCAGCGTGGTCATGGTGACGCAACTCCAACCCGCTGCGGTAGGGCCATTGCTGCCACTGGGCACGCTCACTGGCGCAACTGAGAATACGCTGGTCGGTCACCACGATGAGCCCGCGCAAAAAATTCAAGTGGGCATCGAGGTCAACCTCCAGCGCTGCCAGAACGTTCTCTTGAGGGTGAAGTTGTGATGCCACCGATCTAAGCCAAGCGGCGCTCAGGTCGGCTGGTAAAGCGCTGTCAATGAATACGTCAGGGGTCATGTGGTGCAGCAAATAAAAGAATTTCCGGAGGACTGATGTCGGGTGCATACCGATTGCGGCATGCGCCATACTTTACGATACTAGCTTGGAGCAACAACGCGCACCCGCCGAATGGGGTTGGGTGAGCGAGAATACACAACGCGGTCAGCGCCACATCGGTGGACGATCCAACCCAAAACAGCCATGACGGACCCAAAAAAGATCGACATTCTCAGGGTGACACACCTGCGCGGACCCAACATCTGGACCTATAGGCCGGTGATCGAGGCGTGGGTAGACATTGGAACACTGGAGGACCACCCCTCCAACACCATCCCCGGCTTTTATGAGCGGTTGATAGCCTTCCTGCCCAGTCTGGTGGAGCACCACTGCAGCCCCGGCGTGCGAGGCGGCTTTTTGCAGCGGGTAAGAGAAGGCACTTACGCCGCGCACATTGTCGAGCACACCACACTGGAACTGCAAAACCTGGCTGGCATGCGCACCGGCTTTGGCAAGGCCCGCCAGACGTCCACCCGTGGGGTTTACAAAATCGCATTTCGTACCCGGCAGGAGCAGGTCGGGCGGGAGGCATTGGTTGCCGCACGCGATCTGGTGGTGGCGGCCATCAATGGCACTCCCTATGACGTAGCGACCATGGTCAACCACCTGCGCGATCAGGTGGATGACTTGTGCCTGGGGCCCAGCACCGCCCACATTGTGGACGCCGCCACGGCGCGCAAGATTCCGTCTATCCGCCTGACCGAGGGCAACCTGGTACAACTGGGGTACGGCATCAACCAGCGCCGCATCTGGACGGCAGAGACCGATCAGACCAGTGCGATTGCCGAAGAAATTGCCAGCGACAAGGACCTGACCAAATCACTACTCAAGGCCTGCGGCGTGCCCGTTCCCGAGGGCGAACTGGTGAAATCGGCCGAGCAGGCCTGGGAAGCCGCGCAGGAAATTGGTGTGCCAGTCGTCCTGAAACCCTATGACGGCAACCACGGCCGCGGAGTCTCATTGGACCTGCGCACACAAAGTGACGTGGAAGCCGCCTACGCCCTGGCCTTCCGCAAAGGTGGCGGCAGCAGCGTCATTGTTGAAAAATTCATTCCCGGTAACGAACACCGCATGCTGGTTGTTGGCAAGCACATGGTTGCCGCCGCGCGTGGTGAAGCGATTTGGGTGGTTGGCAATGGTGTTGACCACATCGACCAGCTGACCGATGACCAGATCAACTCCGACCCGCGCCGGGGAACGGGTGAAGACTTCCCGCTCAACGCCATGCTCCCCAGCAAGTCCGGCGAGATCATTCTCGAACTGGAGCGTGCGGGCTTGGCGCCAGAGTCAATCCCCTCCAAAGACCAGCGTGTGTTAATTCAGCGCAACGGCAATGTCGCCTTCGATGTGACCGACCTGGTACACCCCAGCGTGGCTGCGGCTGCGGCCTTGGCAGCGCGCGTGGTCGGCCTGGATATTGCCGGTGTGGACATGGTGCTCGAAGACGTCACCAAGCCCATGCAATCCCAACGGGCGGCCGTCATTGAAGTCAATGCCAGCCCGGGCCTGCTGGCACACATCAAACCGGCGGACGGAGAGGGTCGCCCGGTTGGCAAAGCCATCATTGAGCACCTGTTCAAACTGGACCGTGACGGACGCATTCCGATTGTGGGCATTACCGGCACACAAAAGACCGGCCGCATTGCCCGCCTGATCGCATGGCTGGCCCATATCAGCGGCAAGCACGTTGGACTGGCCTGTAGCGAGGGCTTGTATCTGGATGGTCGCCAGGTCGAGTCCAAAGACTGCGCAAACTGGGAGGCGGGCCAGCGGCTGTTGATCAACCGCTCTGTGCAGGCCGCGGTGTTTGAGAATAGCAGTCAAACCATACTGGCCGAAGGTCTGGCATACGACAAATGCACGGTCGGCGTAGTGACCGACGTGGGTTGGCAGGAATCACTAAAGGCCTTCGACATTCTGGATGCCGAGCAGACGTTCAAGGTCGCGCGCACCCAGGTCGATGTCATTCTGCCCACCGGAACGGCTGTTCTCAATGCAGCAGACCCGCAGGTAGTCGAGTTGGCCGAATTGTGCGATGGCAAGGTCATCTTCTACGGCATGGACCCCAATCACAATGTCATGTCGGAACACCGTGCTTCCGGTGAGCAGGTGGTGTTTGTGCGTGATGACCAGATCGTTTTGGCCCATGGCGCCAAAGAAATCGCCTTGTTGCCGCTGGCCTCATTGAAGCCCGCCAAGGCTTCGCAACCCGAGATGGTGATGGCGGCCGTTGCTGCCGCATGGGCGCTCAACATCCCGCCAGAATTGATCGGCGCCGGTATGCGTACGTTTGAATCCAACCCCAGAAAAACACCTTACTGACTGCACACCATGGAAGTAACCCGTATCCGAGCCCTGCGTGGACCTAACCTGTGGAGCCATCACACGGCGATACAGTCCATCGTGTCCTGTAGCGGTGTTGAACGCTCGATTGGCACCATTGACGGGTTTGAGTCGAGACTGCGCTCCCGATTCCCCGAGATTGGTCCGTTTCAACCCACTGGCCATGATGACTCTATCCCCATGGTCCATGTGCTGGAACTCGCCGCGCTGGGCTTGCAGGCGCAAGCCGGCTGCCCTGTCACTTTCAGTTGTAGCACACCAACGGTGGACACTGACGTCTACCAGTTGGTCGTGGAGTACAGCGAAGAAGCGGTTGGTCGGCTGGCAATGGATCTGGCACTTGCGCTGTGCCAGGCTGCATTGGACGACGCACCCTTTGATCTGACAGGTGCACTGACACAATTGCGTGACCTGGACGAAGACGTGCGTTTGGGCCCCAGCACCGGTTGCATCGTGGACGCTGCTTCTGCGCGCAATATCCCTTTCAGCCGCATGACCGAGGGCAGCATGGTGCGCTTTGGCTGGGGCAGCAAGCAACGCCGCATACAAGCCGCCGAAATGGACGTCACCAGCGCCATATCGGAAGCCATTGCGCAAGACAAGGAACTGACCAAGAAGCTGTTGGCAGCCGCCGGTGTTCCCGTGCCTGGCGGGCGCGCAGTGACGGATGCAGAAGACGCTTGGGCCGCAGCCTGTGAAATAGGCTTGCCCGTGGTGGTCAAGCCCAAAGATGGCAACCAGGGCAAGGGAGTGACGGTCAACATCACGACCAAAGAACATCTGTCCAAAGCCTTTGACATTGCCAAAGAATTTCGCGACGATATTCTGGTCGAACGCTATATGCCCGGCAACGATTTTCGGTTGCTGGTGGTAGGCGACAAGCTGGTTGCAGCAGCGCGGCGCGATCCACCCAAAGTCGTTGGTGACGGGATTCAGACAGTGGCAGAACTGGTGGCACAGGTCAATCTGGACCCCAAGCGCGGCTCGGGGCACTCCACATCATTGACGAAAATCCGCATTGACGACATTGCACGGGCCTGCCTGACCAGCCAGGGCTTTTCACCCGAGGCCATTCCCGCCAAAGGTCAACGCGTAAATCTGCGCAACAACGCCAACTTGTCCACCGGCGGCTCGGCGACCGATGTCACCGACGATGTCCACCCGGAGGTAGCGGCTCGCGCAGTGGCCGCCGCCCACATGGTGGGCCTGGACATTTGTGGTGTGGATCTGGTGTGCGACAGCATTCTGCGACCCATCGAAGAGCTGGGTGGCGGCATTGTCGAGGTCAACGCAGCACCCGGCTTGCGTATGCACCTGAGCCCATCGTTCGGCAAAGGGCGTGCAGTGGGCGAAGCCATCATCTCCAGCATGTTCAAGAGCGGGCAGGACGGGCGCATTCCCATCGTGGCGGTAACCGGCACCAACGGGAAGACCACCACAGTGCGTCTGATCTCGCACCTGTTGACGCAAAGCGGTCTGTGTGTGGGCATGACCAATACCGATGGTGTTTACGTAGGCGGTAACTGCATCGATAGCGGAGACTGCAGTGGCCCCAAAAGCGCCCGCAGCGTGCTGCTGCACCCCGACGTAGACGCCGCAGTGCTGGAGACAGCGCGGGGCGGCGTACTGCGTGAAGGACTGGCCTTTGACCGCTGCGATGTCGCTGTGGTGACCAACGTGGGCAGCGGTGACCATCTGGGCCTGAACTACATCACCACAGTGCAAGACCTGGCCGTTCTCAAGCGGGTGATCGTGCAAAACGTGTCACAGAACGGCACGGCCGTGTTGAATGCAACCGATCCAACGGTGTCTGCCATGGCAGGGAAATGCAAGGGTGCCGTCACTTTCTTTGCCGTTGACAAATTTCACCCGGTCATGGCTACGCACCGCGCTCAGGGACAGGCGGTTGTGTATGTTGAAAACGGCCAAATCGTGGCCTGTAAGGGTGACGTGCAGCAAACCATTGCTCTGGCCAGCATCCCGATCACGATGGGCGGGCTGATCCCTTTCCAGGTTGAAAACGTAATGGCGTCTGTGGCTGCAGCATGGGCGCTGGGACTGGACTGGGCCGTCATTCGATCGGGGCTGGCCGGATTTTCAAACGACAGCGACAACGCGCTGGGTCGCTTCAACTTGTTCCAATACCGCGGTGCCACGGTGATTGCGGACTATGGGCACAACCCGGACGCAATGATTGCCTTGGTACAAGCGGTACAAGCCATGCCGGCAGCCCGGCGCACGGTCGTTATCAGCGGTGCCGGTGACCGACGCGACCAGGATATTCGCCAGCAAACCGAGATTTTGGGCGATGCATTTGACCAAGTGATTCTGTACGAAGACCAATGCCAACGCGGCAGGCGGGATGGCGAAGTGGTCGCCCTGCTGCGTCAGGGACTGGTCAATGCGCGACGAGCCACGCAAACTATCGAGATTAAAGGCGAATTTTTAGCAATTGACACCGCCATGGATAAACTCACCGCGGGTGACTTATGTCTGATTTTGGTTGATCAAGTTGAAGAGTCTATGGCCCACATTGCGGCCCGCGTACAAAAAGGCTGAGTTACAACCCTTCGGCGGTGGGGCCACGCCCCATCAGGGTTGCGACCGCTTGTGCGGGCAATAAGCGACCATCAAGCAACTCAACCACCGCTTGTGCAATGGGCATATCCACGCCCAGCGAGCGAGCGCGTTGCACCACGGTACGGGCGCTGTAGACGCCTTCGGCCACGTGGCCCAGCATGTCAATGGCTTGCTGCAAGGACTTACCCTGCGCCATCGCCACGCCAACACGCCGGTTGCGAGAGAGATCACCCGTCGCGGTAAGCACCAGGTCACCCAAGCCACTGAGGCCCATAAAGGTTTCCTGTCTGGCACCCAAGGCCATACCAAGGCGGGTCATTTCTGCCAAACCCCGGGTAATCAGGGCGGCCCGCGCATTGAGTCCCAACTGCATCCCATCACACAGGCCGGTCGCAATGGCCAATACATTTTTCACAGCGCCACCAACCTCTACACCCACGACATCGTCATTCGCGTATACCCGAAGCGTGGGGCTGTGGAAGGCTGTCACCAGCGCATCGCGAACGGATGGATGAACACTTGCAGCAACCAGCGCAGTGGGTTGTCCGGTCGCCACTTCTTGCGCAAAACTGGGGCCACTCAAAACCCCGGAGCGTAAACCGGGCGCAACCTGGATTTGAATTTCGTGGCCCATAAGGCCCGCAGCGCTGGCGATGCCCGCCTCAAAACCTTTACAAAGCCAGGCTACCGCAGCCTTGCAATCATGCAGTTGGGCAAGCAGTCCACGCAAGCCCGCCATGGGTGAGGCCACGATAACCAGGTCGGTCGATTGGAGCGAGGAAACCCACTCGGGCAACGGTTCTGCACGAACCTGCAAGGCAGTTGGCAAACTGACATCGGGCAAATAGCGCCGGTTCTCGCGGCAGTTCGCTATCTCTTGCGCTTGCAGGGCATCACGCACCCAAAGAGTGACATCGTGCCCCGCAACGGGATTACGGCTGGCATTGATCGCCAACGCAGTCCCCCAGGCTCCACCCCCAATGACTATAATTTTCATAGCGCCTTACGCAATGGCGACGGGGGCTAGAGGCCTAAATCACTAAAACGTTATTGTGTCAGCGTGCCTGCGGGTGCAGCGGCGGCTTGTGCTTGTGCCAACTGCTGCTGCTCGTACATGGCCTGGAAATTGATCTCCGACAAATGCACGGGGGGAAAACCGCCACGCTGAATCAGGTCAGCCACATTGCCGCGCAGGTAGGGGTACACGATTTGTGGGCAAGCGATGCCCATGATCTGGCCCATCTGGTCTTCAGGCACGTTGCGCACTTCAAAAATACCGGCTTGCTTGGCTTCGACCAGAAACACGGTTTTGTCCTTGATCTTGGTGTGCACCGTAGCGGTCACGCTGACCTCGTAAATGCCTTCTGCCACTGGGGAGGCCTCCACGCCGAGCTGGATATCCACAGCGGGCTGCTCCTGCTCCAGCAGGATAGCCGGCGAGTTGGGTTGCTCAAGGGACACCTCTTTGAGGTACACGCGTTGAATATTGAAAACAGGAGTCTGGTCTGACATAAAACACTCTTTCAAAGTAAAACAATGCCCGCTCGAAAACCTCCGAACGGACTGATAACGGGAATTTCGTTAAACGCGGATTATCTCAGGCCGGGAACCGCCCAAAACGTAAAGCTCAGGCGGCATTCAGCAGCGGCATCAGACCGCCCTGGCTGTCCAGCGCCATGAGGTCATCGCATCCGCCGACATGGGTTTCACCAATGAAAATTTGCGGCACGGTGCGCCGTCCGGTCATTTCCATCATCTTGACCCGCTCCTGGGGTTGACTGTCCACACGAATTTCTTCAATGTGCGCCACGCCCTTGGATTGCAGAATGCGCTTGGCTTGCACACAATAAGGGCATACCGCCGTGGTGTACATCTTCACAGCTTGCATGGCATCAACCCTTTTCGATCGGCAGATTGGCTGCGCGCCAGCTGGCCAGGCCACCGCCCAGGGATTGGGCTTGCTCGTAGCCCAATTGCTTCGCAATGGCTACGGCGCGATTTGACCGGGCACCCGACTGACACACCAAAATCACGGGCACGGCTTTGTTTTTGACTACGCCGGCCAGCTTGGCCTCCAGCTGGTTCAGAGGAATATTCTTGGCACCGCCCACATGACCTGCAGCAAATTCAGCCGGTTCACACACGTCGATGACCACGCCTTTTTCGCGGTTGATCAGCAATACCGCTCCCGTGGGGTCCAGGCCTGCGGTGGCCGCGCCCTGAATTACCGGCCATAAAAGCAGTGAGCCCGATGCCACCGCAACGGTGATCAGCATCCAGTTGTCGAAAATGAATTTCACTTTATTCCTTGTAAGTTAGCTAGCGTTCAGTCCGCCATTTTAGAATGCTGTCTGCTTTGCTGCAGAACACCCAGCGCTAACCCCCGTATACCTACCCGCACCATGTACAAACTCGTTCTCGTTCGCCACGGCGAATCCACCTGGAATCTGGACAATCGCTTCACTGGCTGGACCGATGTCGACCTCACCGCCACTGGCGTGGAACAAGCCAAAAATGCTGGCCGTCTGCTGAAAGCCGATGGTTATGAGTTCGACCTGGCCTATACCAGCGTGCTGAAGCGCGCCACGCGCACGCTGTGGCACTGTCTGGACGAAATGGACCGCACCTGGCTGCCGGTGGTGCATTCCTGGCGTCTGAACGAGCGGCACTACGGCGCCCTCCAGGGATTGAACAAGACCGATATGGCCAAACAGTATGGTGATGCCCAGGTGCTCCAGTGGCGGCGCAGCTATGACACGCCACCACCGGCGCTGGAAGCCACCGACAGCCGTTGCGAGCGTTCCGACCTGCGTTACGCTGGCCTGCAACCCGGTCAAGTTCCCTTGACCGAATGCCTGAAAGACACCGTTGCACGGGTGATGCCATTCTGGAACGAGTCCATCGCACCGGCCATCCTGAGTGGCAAGCGCATTGTTGTGGCGGCACACGGCAACTCGATTCGGGCGCTGGTGAAGTACCTGGACAACATTTCTGACGACGAAATTGTGGGGCTCAACATCCCCAACGGCATCCCATTGGTCTATGAATTGGATGCCAGTCTGAAGCCCATTCGTCACTACTACCTGGGCGATGCAGAAGCAGCTGCCAAAGCCGCCGCTGCCGTGGCATCCCAAGGAAAAGCCTGAAAAGCGGCAATTCATCCGCTTCCAACCGAATAACCACATCACTTACACCCAAACCAAGGGAACTCGCCGCGAACCAGCACCTCCAAGGTGTATATTGAAACGGCACTGGAAAATTTATGGGTCAAAAACTGAAAATTGCGGGTTGGATCGGGCTTGGGGTGATGGCAGGGGCGTTGACAACGGTCTCATTGCAGACCGTTGCCCGCAACACTCTGGCGCCCCTCCCGCTTGAAGAGCTACAACAACTGGCTGCTGTATTTGGCATGGTCAAAAGCGACTACGTCGAGCCGGTTGATGAAAAGAAGCTGATTACCGAAGCCATTTCCGGCATGGTATCGAGCCTGGACCCCCACTCACAGTACTTCGACAAGAAATCGTTCAAGGAATTCAAGGAAGGCACGTCCGGAAAATTTGTCGGCGTTGGCATAGAGATTACCCAGGAAGATGGCCTGGTCAAGGTGGTGTCACCCATCGAGGGGTCGCCCGCCTTTCGTGCCGGCCTGAAGACCAACGACTTGATCACACGGGTCGATGAGACCGCCGTCAAGGGCTTGACGCTCAATGAAGCCGTCAAGCGTATGCGTGGCGAGCCCAACACCAAGGTAGTGCTCACGATTTACCGCAAGGATGAAAACCGGACCTTCCCGGTCACCATCATCCGTGAGGAAATTAAACAGCAATCGGTGCGAGGCAAGGTGATTGAACCCGGCTATGCATGGATACGGGTCAGCCAGTTCCAGGAACGCACTGTCGATGATTTCGCCCGCAAGATCGAGGAAATGTACAAACAAGACCCCAACATCAAGGGCATGGTGCTGGACCTTCGCAACGATCCGGGTGGCCTGCTCAATGCGGCGGTCGCTGTGTCGGCATCGTTTCTGCCAGAAAACGTGACCGTCGTATCCACCAACGGACAGACACCGGAAAGCAAGCAGGTGCTCAAGGCGACCGTGCGCGACTATTTAGGTCGTGATGGCTCCGACCCCCTTAAAAAGCTTCCTGGGGGTCTCAAGAAAGTGGCGCTCGTTGTTCTGGTCAATGAAGGCTCTGCGTCTGCCAGTGAGATCGTGGCAGGTGCGCTACAAGACCACAAACGCGCAACCATCATGGGTAGCCAGACGTTTGGCAAAGGATCTGTGCAAACCTTCCGACCATTGGGCCCTGACACAGGCCTCAAGATCACCACTTCACGCTATTACACGCCCAGCGGCAAATCCATTCAAGCCAAGGGAATCGTGCCCGACGTGATGGTGGATGACACCGAAGAAGGAAGCCCCTATGCCGCTTTGCGTATGCGTGAAGCCGACCTGGGCAAGCACCTGGGCAGCGGTCAGGGCGAAGAAGTCAAAGACGCGACCCGCGAAAAGGCGCGCGATGAGGCACTCAAGCGGCTGGAAGAAGAATCCCGCAAACCCGCCTCCGAACGCCGTCCGCCAGAGTTTGGCTCGGAAAAAGATTTCCAGTTGAGTCAAGCCATTAACCAGCTCAAAGGCAAACCCGTGCTGGTCAGCAAAACGCTGGTAGAGCGCAAAGAAGAGCCCAAAGACAACTAAGACATGATCGCCACGTTTGTCGCCTCGTGTACAGAGCCGCCACGTGCGGGGGCTGTTTCATATTTTGGCGGTTTGAGCGCGCAACTCTGCCATGGATGATTCGCAGTTGCTGCGTTACTCGCGGCACATTCTGCTCAACGAACTGGGGGTTGACGGCCAAGAGCGAATTATGCAGGCGCGCGCATTGGTGATCGGCGTTGGAGGCCTGGGGTCGCCCGCCGCGCTGTACCTTGCGACCGCCGGTATTGGGCATTTGACCCTCGTGGACCACGATACAGTGGATTTGACCAATTTGCAGCGTCAAATCGCCCACACCGAGGCACGGATCGGTCAGCCCAAGGTAGAGTCCGCGCGGCAAACACTGCTGGCCATCAATTCGCAATTGAAAATTACCGCATTCAATGAACGCGCCGATGCATCCCGTCTGGACGCCCTGGTCGCAGATGCGGACGTGGTACTGGACTGCAGTGACAATTTCTCAACCCGCCAGGCCCTGAACGCGGCCTGCGTTCGCCATGGCGTACCGTTAGTCTCGGGAGCCGCCATCCGATTTGACGGCCAACTGGCGGTCTATGACCCCAGACAACCAGACTCACCGTGCTACGCCTGTGTATTTCCGCCAAACACTGTGTTTGAAGAAACGCGTTGCGCCACCATGGGCGTATTTGCCCCCCTGGTGGGCATCATCGGCAGTATGCAGGCGGCGGAAGCTCTAAAAGTACTGACCGGTGCCGGAGAGCCAGCAGTGGGACGCCTGCTGATGTTGGATGGTCGCAACATGACTTGGACGGACATCCGTTTGCCACGCAATGCGCTTTGTCCTGTGTGCGGTGGTTCACACACATCGCCACGCGATGAAACAAAAATTTAACTGATGAATATGCAGTAATTGTCCCAATGCTGCATTGGCTTGAGTGGCACTATGACCCAAGTTCCTGTTATGCTTTAACGGATCAACTTTGACACCTGCTGTGGCAAACACTTCCTCAAGTTCTACTATCGAGCTGCATCAATTGCAGCTGGAAAATGCGCGCGCGCTGCTGGACCACAGTATGGTGGTGGAATTGCCCTCAAGGGAAGAGTTCCCGTGTGAATATCTTCAGGGCGTGATTAATGGCTTGTGCGAGTTGTCACTGAAAGACCCCTTAACCGGGCTAGGTAATCGCCGTCATTTCCGAGCGGTGCAAGAGCGCACCATTGATGGGGTAGCGCGGTCGGGTGACCCGGCGCTCTTGCTCATGTTAGACATCGACCACTTCAAAAAAGTCAACGATACCTATGGGCACCAGGCCGGCGACCGGGTACTACAGGCGGTCGCAAATTCCATTGCCAGCTGCGTCCGCCCTATGGACACGGTTGCACGCTATGGCGGTGAAGAATTTGCCGTAGTTCTGCCGAATTGCCACACATCATTCGGCTCAACGGTTGCCGAACGAATCCGCGCGGCAATCGAGGCACTGACAATCCCGATTACACCGAGCCTGACAATCAAAGTCACCATCAGTGTGGGTGGGGCCTATGCGCCTGAATGGATCCGCTCCACCGGAGCACTGTGGACCGAGCGTGCTGATATGCAGTTGTACCGCGCCAAATCAGAGGGCCGCAATCGCGTATGTCTGGATCATCAACAAGAAATTTTTGTCAGCGCGGAGGAAAAAAATCTTCTGTTTGGTCACCTGTCGCTGGGAGACCCTGCGTGGATCGAAAGTGTTTCAAGCGACTTGCCAGTCTCGACTGCCAGTAGCGCCATGCAAAGGGTGAATTAATGTCTGATGTATTGAATCCCCCTGTAACCAACGAAGCCAATTCGTCCGTGCCGCTCAAGCCATTGGGAAAAGTGATGGCGGTGACCAGCGGCAAAGGCGGCGTCGGAAAGACGTTTGTGTCCGCCAATTTGGCAGCGGCACTGGCCAAGCTGGGTCACCGTGTTTTGGTATTGGACGCAGACCTTGGCTTGGCAAACCTTGACGTTGTACTCAACCTCTACCCGAAGATCACACTGCACGACGTGTTCACCGGTAAAGCGAAGCTCGAAGAGGCCATCATTCGTGCACCCGGAGGCTTCTCCGTGTTGTTGGCCGGGTCAGGAATGGTCGAATATTCCCGTTTGACACCAGAGGTGCGTGACGATTTTCTGCGGATCATGAGCGGACTGGTCCCGCATTACGATGTGGTGTTGCTGGACACGGGAGCAGGTATTTCGGACGTGGTTTTGTTTGCCGTTTCACTGGCATCCGAAGTATTGGTAGTTGCCACACCTGAGCCCACATCATTGACCGACGCATACGCCACCATCAAGGTACTGGTAGGGCAACAAAAACGCCAGAACATTCGTATGGTGATCAACCAGACTGCCCGTATTGGCGATGGACGGGCCATTACCGTGCAATTGCAGCAGGTTTTAGACCGTTTTGTTACTACTGAGCCCGGGCGACCTATCAAATTGATCCACATGGGGGATATTCCAGCGGACCCGGCCGTTCGTCAAGCCATTATGCGGCGTCAGTTGCTGATGCAAACTACCCCCAGTTGCCCTGCTGCCATGGCGATTTCCCAGCTTGCCCTCAAGCTCGAAGAAAGCGTCATTTCACGCAATCGATAACCGTGTAGTGTCAGGCACTCAAAATCCAGCCCTCTAAGGGGTCCATGTCGGCGGGCAATCCGTATAGCGGGTCACCCTTGGCATATTTCTGCTGACCCCAGGCTGCCTGTAGCAGGCACAGAACAGCATCCAGCGAATCACCCGATGCATCGTCAACCAGTGCATCTCGTTGGGCATGGGTCAGTTTGATCCTGAGCCCCAGACGGGTGCGTCCCGCCTCCAAACCGGTAATTAAATCTTTTCGGGCGATCAGCCTATCAGTCGTCTGTTTGGCACGGTCGTCACTCTTGTAGCTACGCCGCCCAAGCAGCTCGCGTGCAAGCAGTCCGGGGTACGCCTCCAGAGCCACCCGGCGTGCTGGGTCACACGGGCGGTGCATGCGTGTTGGCGGCGGGTGCAAACCAGGCAACACGATGTCCGCATCAAGCAGTCTGGGAACCCCGGCATGTAGCATGAATGCCACCGGCGGGTTCACCCATTTCATGGAAGGACTAGAGCCCGCTGGTTTGTCTGTCGCACGGTGGGCAAATTTACTGCCCACGGGTCGGGAATCGCAAAACCCGGAGAAGGCCGTGCGAATATCCGCGCGGCTCAGCGTGGCGTAATGCCGCATACAGGCTTCCCAGGACAGAGGCCAACTCAGTGCAGCAACCAGTTCCCGGGGTAACCCAAACGGGATGTCAAAGGCACCGGTCCACGCATCGGGCTTTGAAAGCCATTGCCCAAATGCGTCCAACGAGTACAGAAACTCCAGCCGATCCAGAATGACAACAGTTGCGTGAAGGCTACCCCACGCCAGCACAATCGGCTTGCGAGTTGTTGGGCTGCTGGAAAAATCACACCCGACGAGCATGCCCGAAAATCAGGCACGACCGATGATGGACGCAGTCGCCATCAGTTCTTCAAGCAACGCAAGGGACACCTTACCTGAAACCGAGTAGGGATCCAGCTCAGGTTTTTCCGCGTACTTCAGCAAGATGCTGGTGTTAATCTTGGACATATTGACCTGGCCCATGGTCCAACCGCCAAAGCGCCGCTCCGAGATCTCTTCGTAATGCAGTAATACGACGTCCTTGTGACGAACATCTTTCTGGATATGGCCATACAAGTCGCTAACCGCCATACGGCCACCCTCTATTGCCTGCAAAAAGATTCCTCCCCCGTAGCAGAGAATGCCAGTGATTCCACAGGTTGGGTTGTACTGCCGAGACTTGGCAAGAATGGTTTCAATCGCCTCGGCACTCGGATCTATCGCGCGACTCGCATACAGTAAACGTACCAGCATGGCCTAGCCTTTCCGGGGAATCAGGGACAAAAACTCGCGCCGCAAGTTGGGGTCTTTCAAAAACACTCCGCGCATGACGGAGTTGATCATCTTGCTATCCATGTCTTTCACACCCCGCCACGCCATGCAGTAGTGGCTGGCTTCCATGACGATGGCCAAACCGTCAGGCTGGGTTTTTTCCTGAATCAGATCGGCCAATTGAACAACTGCTTCTTCCTGAATCTGGGGACGCCCCATGATCCATTCCGCCAGCCGGGCATATTTGGACAGGCCGATGACATTGGTGTGTTCGTTGGGCATGACTCCGATCCATACTTTGCCGATGACGGGGCAAAAATGGTGGCTACAAGCGCTGCGGACCGTGATCGGTCCAACAATCATCAATTCATTGAGATGCCCGACATTGGGAAATTCAGTGATGCTGGGGCCTTCGACGTAGCGGCCACGGAACACCTCGTTGAGGTACATCTTGGCCACTCGCCGGGCGGTGTTGTCCGTGTTGTGGTCGTTCGCCGTATCGATCACCAGACTATCCAGAACGCCTTGCATCTTGCCTTCCACCTCGTCGAGCAATTTTTCAAGCTCGCCCGGAGTCACAAACTCAGCGATATTGTCATTGGCGTGAAAACGTTTGCGGGCGGCCAGCAGACGCTCCCGAATTTTCACGGAAACCGGGGTGCCCTCATCGGCATCAATTGGGTTCATGGTGCTCTGCGATTTCATTAACATGAGGGAATACTACCAGCCTTTGATCAAAAGGGTTTTTGACCACTAGCCCCCGTAAAAATTGCGTAGCTAGCTATCAAATCAATAGCGGCGCCCAGCAAGAAACAGCAGCATGCGCATTCCAGCAAACGCCAGTCGGTCAAGAAAGCGCTGCCGCCAGGGCCGCTGAGCATAGGCTTGCGCATCCAACTTTACGCCGTGTGCTTCGATAGCCGATATCAAACTCGATCGGAGCTCCTGGGCAAAAGGCACGTCATCAACGACTACATTGGCCTCGCGAGCCAGCAATAAACTCAAGGGGTCCAGGTTGGATGACCCAACCGTGGCCCATCGGCCATCCACCACAGCCACTTTGGCGTGCAAAAACCCTGAAGAGTACTCGTGAATTTCTACACCCGCCGCCAACAACACGCCAAAAACAGGCCTTGCCCCGTGGTATTGCATGAAATATTCGTATCGACCTTGCAAGAGAAGCCGTACGCGCACCCCCCTTCTGGCGGCATGGACGAGGGCACGGCGTAATTTGCCACCAGGAAGAAAATAGGCATTGGCGATCACGATTTCCTGTCGCGCCTCGGCAATGGCCTTACGGTAGGCGCGCTCAATGCGGTTGCGGTTGCGTACGTTGTCACGCAAGACCAAGGCAGCGCTAATGCCTGTTCGCCCTGCAACGCTACGGTTATCCGTCAACGGACGCAAAGGGTACAGGGACTGGTTCGCATCCTTCCAGGTTTGATGCGCCCCGCCAAACTGCAGCTTCTCCAACTGCCGCGTAATCTGCAGTCGGCCCCAGAACTGGACCATGGCACTGTGCGCGATGGCCACCAACGGTCCATACGCTTGAACGGCAAAATCAAACCTGGGTGACTCCAAAGTACCGTAGCTTGGGTCGAAATAATCGTCCAGTATGTTGATGCCGCCGCAAAACACCACATCACCATCGACAACACACAATTTTCGATGCAGCCTGCGCCACCCCACAGGAATCAACAGTCCCCAGTGTCCCAGCGGTGAGAATCGGTGCCATTGCACACGTGCATGGCTGAACCTTTGCGCCCATTGCGTCGGAACCTCCGCTGTTCCCACACCATCCATCACCAGAAAGACTGCGACGCCCCGCAGCGCTGCCCGCTCCAGCGCCGCAGCCACCAGCTCACCCGACGCATCAAAGCTGAAGATATAGGTCTCCAGCCGCACCTCATGCTGGCTGGCATCAATCGCGCTGATCAACGCCGCAAAAAAATCGGACCCACCTTTCAACAGACGGACCTGATGACCAGAATGCAGAGGTGTCGCAGTCACCGGGCTTCCAGTGAAAAATCAAATTCAGCGATCAACGGCAAGTGATCGGACATACGACCCCAAATCCGGCCGCGGGGTACGTGCGAGCTCAATGGTGTGAGCCCTCTGGCATAAACATAGTCGAGTTGCACGACGGGCAAACGGGACGGAAAAGTAGCCATCCGCTCGGCCTCAAACGCCACCATACCTGCAGCGCCTAGTGCGGAGCGAACGGTTGTGCCCCAATCGTTGAAATCGCCTGCCACAATGATCGGAGCATCCGCAGGAATCTCCCGCTCGATGAACCGCACCAACTGGGCAAGTTGTCGAACACGGCTGGCCTTGATCAAACCCAGATGCACCACCACCACATGCACCGCAATGCCGTGCACGATGACCTCGGAATGCAAAAGCCCACGCTGCTCGAACCGGTGATCGGACATGTCTTCGTGCTGGTGCGCCACCACTGGCCACCGCGACAGCATCGCATTTCCGTGTTCGCCATGGCGGGTAAGGGCATTGGTACGGTAAACGGCCATATAACCCTCAGGGGCCAGAAAGTCTGCTTGCGGTAAATCTGGCCAATGGGCAAAGTGCTGGGCTTCCCGTCGGTGCATCTTTCGCACTTCTTGCAGACAGACGATGTCCGCATCCAACTGCTCTACCGCGTGACCCAGATTATGAATTTCCAGCCGCCGCGTCGGGCCAATGCCTTGAACGCCTTTGTGGATGTTGTAGGTTGCCACACGCAGAATCGTCACGGCGCGCCCTCCTCGTGAATCGCGGTGCTGGCAAGCAGGCGAGGGAGTTGCAAAATTGCCTCCGCATTGGACGGCGAAAAGCACCTGTCAGCCGCTTCACGGTACGGTAGCCACTGGTAGGCCGTGTGCTCACGCGGATTCAGACGTACCGCAGAACCTGCCGCGACCCGCAGGCCAAAAAGATGCTCCGTGTTGTGCGTGACACCTGGCGCATACCGGTGCAACCATTGGGGGTAAATGCCATACACATTGACAAGCTTCCAATCATGCAACACGGCTGACTGTGAGGCCCCTGCATTGCAATCAATTCCGGTC
>CAIYDK010000176.1 GCA_903924955.1 uncultured beta proteobacterium
CCGACACTGCGGACCGGATGCTGTACGACGCAAAGAATGCCGGAAAAAATACAACGCGCTGGAGTCGACTGCAGGCGTAAGGAAATTTGATTCCATCAAACGCCCTATAGATGGCATGATAGTGGCGGACTTTCTTATTCGCCATCATGTCCATTTCAAATTCCAACAAGCGACTTTCGCTGATAGCGTTGGCGTCCAGCGCGTGGCTGGCCGCGTGGCCTTGCGCAGCCCAAAGCAGTGGTTCAGCGGAAGACGCCTTCACGCAAGAGCTGCCAATGGTACTGACGGCATCACGGCTGTCACAGCCCGTCTCGGAAGCGCCCAGTGCGGTGACCGTTATTGACCGGAATATGATTGTGGCGTCGGGCTTTCGTACCGTGCCCGAATTGATGCGTTTGGTCCCTGGAATGTATGTCGGATTCGCAGACGCCAACCGTCCCGTAGTGTCCCTGCACGGCTCATCGGATGAATACGCACACCGCATGCAGGTTCTGATTGACGGACGCAGCGCCTATTTGCCGCCATTCGGTGGCATGAACTGGGCAGACCTGCCTTTGCTGACTGAAGATATTGAACGGATTGAGGTGGTACGCGGACCGTCATCCGCCTCACACGGCTCCAACTCTTTCTACGGCGTGATCAACATTATTTCACGCGAGGCATCCGACCAAGTCGGCGCCAGCGTATCCCTGGCGGGCGGTCAGGCTTCGGATGCCCTGATCCGCTTCGGCCGCAGTGCGGGCAATTTTGACTATCGGGTTTCGCTGGGATACCGTTCTGACCAAGGCTTGGACAGTGCAATACTAAATGACCACAATGCCACGCGGATACTCAATTTCCGCGGCAACTACCACCCTAGCGCAACCGACAGCATGGATTTGCAATGGGGCAACAGTGACGGGCAGTATGGGCTGGGCATTGAGGGCCGACCCGAGGACGCCTTCCGCACCACCACCGCAAAGAGCGACTTCCAGCAGATCAGCTGGTTGCATGTGTGGCCGGGGGGCGATGACAGCAAGCTGACTTTTTCCCGCGCGAGTCGCCGATCCAGGGACCCGTACATCTGTATCGATAACGAAGCCTGCCAGGGGAAAGTCATAGGCAAGACCGTTGCCGAGGGTTTTACGTCCCGTGACGTGTACAGCGAGCGTAATGAACTGGAGCTGCAGAACACCTACCGTCTGAGTGACCACAACAGACTTATTTGGGGCGCCGATGTTCGCAGCGACTACGCTGACTTTCCTTTGCTGTTTGCACATCCCTACACCGTCAACCCCTGGCAATTTTTTGTCCATGATGAATGGCGGCTTCGTGACACGGTGGTACTGAACATTGGAACCATGCTGGAAAACGACGGAATGGGCAATCGAAGCCAATCGCCACGCGCTTCGCTCAACTACCATGTGTCACCTGAACACACTGTGCGGGTTGGCGTCTCAACCGCTACGCGTAGCCCCGTCATGTCAGAGGCGTTCATTGCTGCCGACAATACCATCTGGGGAGGGGCCTACGTGGGGCCCGTAAAAGCGCTGACGCCCGAACGGGTGGTGTCGCGGGAAGTCGGCTACATCGGCGAATTTCAGAATCTGGGCCTGTCCGTTGAAGCACGCCTGTATTCGGAATCCGTGAAGAATTTGATTTGGTGGGACAAATGCGTCGATCTTTCACGCTGTGCCGATGGGTTTGGAAACCTGCTCGCGGCAGAGTACCAGGGGCTGGAAGTCACCACAAAATTCCGATGGGACGAAGGTCGGAGTTTTTTGGTCGCCAACTACGCACGCCAGCGTGCGTCAGCAAGCCTGGATGCCCTTCCGACCCAATATTTCGACCCCGGCATTGGGGATGAAGTAAAAGCCTTCTACAACACTGAATACTTGGCCCTGTTTCCCGAGTCGGCACCAGCAAACAGTGGGAGCCTGCTGCTGTCGCTGGCACTCACCGATTCCTGGCGATTGAGCACGGGCTATTACTTCAGGGACAAGGTTCGGATTCTGGACGTCTCCTCGGACGTGACGCCCGAGTACAGCATGCACCGAATCGATTTTCGGCTGGCAAAAACGTTCAAATTCGGGCTGGACCGCAACGCGGAGTTGGCCATGGTCGTGCAAAACATCACCAAGGATGACTACACGAAATATGGAACGGTCAACCGGGCGGGCGAGGTGCCATTCACCCGTCGCGCCTGGCTGACCGCCGCGGTGCATTTCTAGCTGCTACATATTGCGCCGGTACTGTCCGCCGACTTCAAACAAGGCATTGGTGATCTGCCCCAGCGAGCACACGCGCACCGCATCCATCAGCACTTCAAACACGTTCTTGTTATCGATGACGGCCTGTTGCAGGCGCTTGAGCGCGGCGGGTGATTCCGCAGCGTGTGTGGCGTGGAAGTCCGCAAGCCGTTTGAGCTGGCTCTGCTTCTCATCGTCGGTGGAGCGGGCCAGTTCCAGCTTGTCCAGCACGGCGTCGCCATGCGGGTTGCGGAAGGTGTTGACGCCGATGATGGGCAACTCGCCGGTGTGCTTGAGCATCTCATAGGTCATGCTCTCGTCCTGGATCTTGCCACGCTGGTAACCGGTTTCCATGGCGCCCAGCACGCCACCGCGGTCGGCGATGGCCGTGAACTCGGACAGCACGGCTTCTTCGACCAGTTCGGTCAGCTCTTCGATGATGAAGGCGCCCTGGTTGGGGTTCTCGTTCTTGGCCAGCCCCCACTCGCGGTTGATGATGAGCTGAATCGCCATGGCACGGCGCACCGAGTCTTCGGTCGGCGTGGTGATAGCTTCGTCAAACGCGTTGGTGTGCAGGCTGTTGCAGTTGTCGTAAATGGCAATCA
>CAIYDK010000177.1 GCA_903924955.1 uncultured beta proteobacterium
ATACTGTTCATGGCACGCTCAGCTTTGTCGAGGGTTTTTTGCGACATGGGCTGGCTACCAATGGCCATGCGCAGCACACTCAGCGAGGTACGCAACTCATGCGCCAGCATGGCCAGAAACTGGCCCTGGCGCACGCGCTCGGCGTGCTCGTGCTTTGCCTCCTGCTCGGCCTTGACACGGTCTTCGCTCAGGCTGCGGTAGCGTGCTCCCAATGCCATGTGCAGCGCCAGCACGCTGCCCAGCGACGCAATCTGCAGACTGTGCCAGACATAAAAGCCGCCCGTGAGCAGGCCCAGTGCATGGAGCATGAAGACCAGGAGCCCTGCCAAGCTAACAATATTGGCCAGCAGCATGGCACCGCTGCCGGCCGCACCGCGCCGCCACAGACCCACCGCCAGCACGCAGCCGACCCCCGTCATGAGGACGCTTATGTTGAGGAACCAAGGCAGAATTTCAGTCTGCCAGCCCAACAATGCCAACGGCATGGCGAGCAACGGTAGCCAGCAGTTGGCTTCGTAGAGCCAGAACAGCACCGGACGGTCGTGCCCGACACCAAACAGTCGCCGATAGAAGCCGTAGCTGGTTCCAATGAGCAGAAATGTGAAGGCACCAACCCAATAGAAACTCATCTGCGGCAGCGAGGGAAACAGGTATTGCTGCAAGAAGCCGCTGCTGCCCAGCAGGTGCCCGGCGAAAGTTATGAGATTGACAATAAACCACGGCATCAGCGAATCACGCAACCAGAACCACGCATTGACGTTGAGCAACGCCAAAACCAGCACCAGCGCCAGACTGGCCGTCAGCAGATTGGACTCGGTGGTCGTGGTCGCAATGAAGTCGTCGGGCGTCATCAGGCGCACCGACAGGACGGAACTGCTCGTGGTGGCCATGCGCAAGTAGTAGGTGTGTGCGGTGGCGTCGGCGTGGCGCAGTTTAAAAACGAACCCCCGATAGGGCACTTCGCGCGTTGCAAACGGTAGCGTGTCGCCGGTGCGGCGCTCGATCCAGGACCCTGCATGCTGCGGGTCCGGCTCAAACAGGCGCAGATCGTCGAGCACCGGAGGCTGGATGTCGAGCCAGGTTTCACCAGCTTGCGCAACGCTAAAACGAAACCAGTGGACACTGCGGGTAAAGCCTCCGGCAAAGCCGCCACTGGGCAGCGGTTTGAACTGAGAGGGGTCGGTGCCGGCAACTGCGTCGATGGTCAGCGTGCCGGCCGGGTCTGGCAGCACAGCCAAGTCGTCGAGCATGGTCGGTGTCGCACTGGCCCCGAGACTGGCCAACGCGATCAACAGAAACATGAAAATGCGGACAAGCATCCGATGAAGTCTAGCGGCTTCAGGGTTTGCTGCAAAATGCCCGCATGGTACGACCCAATCAAAGCATCCTCTCAAGCACGGGCCCGGACCCCATCGACCCAACCACCCACGTGAAATGGCAGTGCGAGCGCCCGGTGCACCTGCTGCGCAATGTGCAGCGCCTGACCGCACCCAACCCCGGCTTCATGACCGGCCCGGGCACCAACAGCTACCTGGTGGGCGACGCCAACACCGGCTTCATCGTTATTGACCCCGGCCCGGCAGACGCCGACCATGTACAACGCCTGTGGCGCGCAGCGCTGCACCCGGACGGAAGCGGTGGCAACCTCGTGATGATTGTGTGCACCCACTCACATGCCGACCACTCACCCGGCGCCAAGCCACTGCAAGCCCTGTGCGGCCACACGCCGCCGATTCTGGGCCTGCCGTCAGCCCCCACGGCGCGCGCCAACAGTGCCTTCACGCCCGACCGATCGCTACAAAATAGTGAGCGGCTCACGCTTATTCCACGGGGGCTGGAGGCCAGTTTCGCTTCCAGTCATACCCTGAAGGTGATCCACACGCCCGGTCATGCCGCCAACCATGTCTGTCTGCTGCTGGAAGAAGATGGCCTGCTGTTCTCGGGTGACCATATCCTGAACGGCAGCACCACCGTCATCGACCCGCCGGACGGCAATATGGCCGATTACCTGGACTCGCTGGACGTTCTGCTGGCGGTCTGCGCCGGGCACGATGTGCACTACATCCTGCCGGCCCACGGCCACGTGCTGGGCGGCTCGCTGGCGGACGCGAGTGGAGCGATTGCTCACCTGAAAGCCCACCGCTTGAAACGCGAGGCCAAGATCGCCGCCATCGTCGCGGCCAACCCGCAAGGCACGGTGAACGACTGGCTGGCACTTGCGTACGACGATGTAGACCCGCGCGTGTGGCCTGTCGCCAAACGCTCGCTGTTGGCGCATCTGGAGCGGTTGCAAGCTCCTAAAACAAAATCAAGTCCTTTATGACCCCACCCAAAGTACCCGGCACGCTGAAGCTGCCGCCCAAGCCCCCTCAAGCCGTGCCTGTGGCGCAGCCGGCCACACGGCCAGCTGTAGCAGGGATGCCCGCCCCTGCCAAACGCCCCAACGCAAAGCCGCGCCAGCGCCCCGTTACAGCGCTGCGCACCAAGCCACCCGCCGCGCCCCACGCCGCCGAACAGCAACCACCGCTGCAAGCCGACACGGGCGATCGCCTGGCCAAACGCGTGGCCGCGATGGTGCCCTGTGCGCGCAGTGAAGCGGAGCAATACATTGAAGGCGGCTGGGTGCGTGTGAATGGCACGGTGATCGAGGAGCCGCAGTTTCGGGTCCAGAGTCAAACGATCGGAATAGACCCCAACGCCAGCCTGATTGACCTGGCTTCCATCACGCTGCTGCTGCACAAACCGGCCGACTGGATCGATGGCACCGAGGAGTCGCTGTCCAAGCTCAACCGCGCCACGCGCCGCGCCCATTTTGACGATGCCCGCACCCTGCTGGTGGCCGCCAACCACATGCCCAAGGACCCGTCAGGCATACGCATGCTCCAGCGCCATTTCAAGGCCCTCACCGCCGCCGTTCCACTTGAAAACGCGGCCAGCGGCCTGATCGTCTTCACGCAGGACTGGCGCGTGGAGCGCAAGCTGACTGAGGAAATGGGCGCGATGGAGCACGAAATCATTGTGGATGTACAGGGCGAGGTCACACCTCAGGCGCTGCACTTGCTGAACCGCACGCTGGATTCGGACGAGAACTTGCCGCACACCAAGGTCAGCATCAACAGCACCACGCCCGAGCGCAGCAAGCTGCGCTTTGCCATCAAGGGCGCGCACCGCGGGCTGATTGCCCACCTGTGCGAGCGCGCCAAGCTGGAGATTCTGGACATGCGCCGCATCCGCCTCGGCCGTGTGGCCCTGAGCGACCTGCCGGTGGGGCAGTGGCGCTATCTGGCGCCACACGAAAAGTTCTAGCTGAACGGGCTGCGGCGGCGCAGGCGCACAGGGCTGACGTAGTCGGCCGGATTGAAGGTACGCCTCTGGCCCAACAAAGGGTCTGCGTCTATTCGCTGTGCCAGACTATCGAGGTCGGCCCACGAGACGCCGCAAGCCGCAAAGTGTTTGCGCCAGCCATCCACCACCTGAATGACTCGCACGACTTCGGCCGCGGCCTGCGGCGGTGTGAAGCCAAAGAGTTCGCACTGCGACATGGCGTTGGAGAGCGTGGAGTCTCGCTGCGCGTTTCCGACAATGAACTCCTGATACCCCTGTCCTGAATTGGTGGTCAGCACGTCGTAGGCAGGTGCCAGCCGGTACTTTCCCTGTCTGGTTGGCGCGATGACCATTAGCGCGTGATTTTTCTCGTGGTCATCGGTGTTGTCGATCAGAATGTTGAACACCATGCGCCGAAAAAGCTCTTGCATGTCGCGCAGGTTCAGGCCCTCTTCGGCCACACCGGCGCGCCGCAGCAGCTGCGCCAGACCCGGGTAGCCCAGTTCCGCATCCTGCCCGGCTACCGTTTGCGCACGCAGTGCGGTGCCAGCCGAAATGCAGTGGATGCGCGTGGTGCCATGCCTGTCGTACCGGCGCACGGCCAACGCATGCTCGCCGACGAGCGGCACCACTTGCGTCTGCGCTACTGTAATGCCGGCAAAACTGGCCAGCGTCATGGACGCGTGCTCGATGAGTGGCACGTCAATGGGCTCGTTGTTGAAAAACTTGATGATCCACTGCTCGCCGGCAATTTCGATCAGCGCCTTGGGCTTGGCTCCCCCAAAACTACCGCCAGCGGCCAGCATTCTGCGCTCGGCGTCGTTGACAGGCTCTTTGGTACTGACCTTCTGGACAATTTCGCTCAAGTGCTGTGCCTGCGCAAGCCGCGGCAACGGGCTCTTTGCGCGAGGAACATAGGCGTCGGCAGACGTCGACACACCAAGGGCTCCGAAGCGGTCGTCGCCAGCATAAAACAAGTACTCCATGATGGACAAACGCGCAGGCTTGTCAATGCATTGAATGACGCGCTCACCCCAACGGTCCGGTCGGGCATCGTCAACGGCACCGACTGCCATGCCCTTCCAGCGTGGTAACTGCTCCATATCGACGAGCAACAGGTCTTCGCTGAGTGCGAATCCAGTGCTTAGCCAATCGGCCCCATATTGAAGAGAAACACCTTTGCCCGCGTCGACCAACCGCAGCCTGCCAACGTAGCGCGGCGCGATCGGGTTGGCGAGGAACCACAAGTACAAGGCGTCGTGTCTCATGCGGGCTGTGACGGGCTTTGTCGTTTAGCTGCCTTTTTCATCTTCGCCTGTGCCGTGGCTTGCACCCGCGCCTTGCCAAGGCTTTCAGCTTGGCGCACATCCAGTTCGAGCGCACCTCGGTCGTCCTTGGGTGCGGCCAAGGTCGCCAGCGTGGCGTCGCGTCCAACGAGCCACAGCGCAGTCGCCAGAACGCCAAGGCTCACCCCAGGCTCACCCGCCTCCAGGCGCAGAAGTGTCGGAACACTAACCCCCATGCGCTTCGCCCAGGTCTTGAGCGATTCTTTTCGCCTCAGCCTGGCAACCGCCAGATCTGCCCCGAGCTGCGCGAGTGCGGCCAGTGTTGATGGGGGCATGCGGGTGAGGGCGGCGGACGCTTTTGACATAACATATAGTTTATCGTTTAACTATATTTCAGTCAAGTATATGTTATCTATGCGGTGAGAATCAACAGCACAACACCCGAGCGCAGGTAAAGGCCGGGGGACACGGAGCAGAACGCTCTGGTGCCCAGGGGCCTAACTAGAAATGTAGTGTTCCAGCTGACTGATGGTCAGTTCGTGGTCGGCAATGATGTCGTTCATGATGTCACGAATCGAGATCATGCCCATCACCTTGTCGCCATCGACCACCGGTAAGTGGCGAATGCCCTTTTGCGCCATGAGCGCCAGACAATCGCGGGTCTTGACCGTGGGCGCGACCGAAACCACGCTGGTAGTCATGATGTCTTTCACCGCCGTGTCCCTGGATGACTTGCCGGCCAATGCAATTTTTCGGGTGTAGTCGCGCTCTGAAAAAACCCCTACCAGTTTGCCACCGTCGAGCACCATCAGAGCGCCCACGTTGTGATTGGACAGGGTTTGCAGGGCATCAAACACAATATCCTGGGGGCTCAAACTGTAGTTGGCCCCCTCGCGCTTTTTAAGCAAATCATGAATCGGTCGCATAGCATCTCCTGAATACGGAATCAGAACCCTAACCATACATCAAAAAAAGTGTGAAGCCCACCGATAAGCCGGATTCTGTGCATGAAAGTTGCCTCCCATGTGACCACCATTACTCTGGGCCGCTGGTCACCCAACGGCTCGATGCTACCTACCCGCCAACTCCGGGGGCCCCGTCAACGTTGGCCTACTTGGTATTGCTGCGCGTAGAGATTGCCCGTTTCACCC
>CAIYDK010000178.1 GCA_903924955.1 uncultured beta proteobacterium
ACGCCCGCAAGAGTGCGCAGTCGGCAAGGTTGGTCGTCACCATGGCTGGCATGCTGGCCATTCAGGTAACGCTTGGACTGATTTCCCTCTGGTTATCGGGCCGACCAGTCGGTCTGGGCTTTGTGCATGCGATGCTTTCGCCGCTGTTGTTGGCCGGGCTCGTCTCGCTTTCGGAGCGCGATAACTGAACAGGGTGTGTGCAAGGCGCCCGTCACATTAACGGGAGAAGTGAAATGCGCGGTGTTTTTGGCTTGGTTGGGCTTGTTGTCGTGTTGGCAGTCGTGGGTCTGCTTGCAAAGAAGCAGATGAGTTCGGTTTCGGTCGTCGTGCCCGGCATAGCCAGTCCGGCGGCAGGCGCTACGCCACAGCAACAAAGCCAGCAAATTCAGAAACAGATTGTCCAATCCGTCGAGAACAGTCTTCAGCAAGCCAGGCCAATGCCGGATGAAAAATAGTCTCATTGTCAAATGTGCCTATAGCCCCCGTGAATTCTGCGTAACTTGCTATAAATAGTATAGCACTCATGCGCGACGCTGAATTCATGCAAATGGCCCTGACGCAGGCCAATCTAGCGGCAACGGTCGGCGAAGTTCCTGTTGGTGCGGTTGTGGTCAAGAATGGGCAAGTGATTGCGACAGGGCGCAATGCTTCTATTCATGGGCACGACCCCACAGCACACGCCGAAATCATGGCATTGCGGGAAGCAGCGCTTCTTCTGGGTAACTACCGTCTGGATGGTTGCGAGCTCTACGTCACACTTGAGCCATGCGCCATGTGCAGCGGCGCCATGCTCCACGCCCGGCTGGATCGCGTTGTGTACGGTGCGGCGGATCCAAAGACCGGCGCGGCAGGATCGGTACTCAACCTGTTTGATAACACACAACTTAACCACCAGACCCGCGTGCAAGGCGGCGTAATGGCGGCGGAGTGCGCGGCCCAGTTGCAATCTTTCTTTCAAGAGAAACGGGCAGATCAAATCCAGCAGAGAAGGGCGCTTCATCCTTTAAGGGACGACGCATTGCGAACGCCCGATGCCCAGTTCAATGCCCTGCCAGACTACCCGTGGTCGCCCCACTACGTGAGTGATCTGCCTTCGTTGGAGGGGCTCAGGTTGCACTACCTTGCAGAAGGTCCGCAAGAAGCCGAAACAACGTATCTCTGTCTTCATGGGAACCCAGCCTGGAGCTATCTGTACCGAAAAATGATTCCGGTTTTTTTGCAGGCTGGGCACCGTGTTATTGCTCCGGACCTCATCGGGTTTGGTCGAAGTGACAAGCCCAAAAAGGAGTCGGTGCACAGCTTTGCATTTCATCGACAAACGCTGTTGGAATTGATTGATCGACTCGACTTGACTCAGGTGGTTTTGGTCGTGCAAGACTGGGGCGGGCTTTTGGGTCTGACTTTGCCGATGTCCATGCCAACGCGCTTTCGCGGCTTGCTGGTGATGAACACTATGCTGGCAACAGGGGAAACCCCTTTGTCGCCAGGTTTTCTGGCGTGGCGTGACTACTGTTCCAGGGCGCCTGGATTTGACATTGCCAAACTTTTCGCACGGAGCATTCCGCACTTGAGTGCAACTGAATGTGCAGCCTACGCTGCACCATTTCCGGGGACCGGACACCGTGCCGCCACGCGCGCTTTTCCCACGATGGTTCCAGACCATCATGGTGCCGATGGCGCGGCGATTTCCCGGCAAGCAATGGAGTTTTGGCAGACCCGCTGGAAAGGAAAGACACTGATGGCTTTCGGGCTACAAGATCCGGTGCTCGGTGCAGAAAAAACGAAACAACTAGAACTCGCCATAGGTGGATGTTCAACCCCCATTCTTTTGCCGCAGAGTGGCCATTTCGTACCAGAATGGGGCGAGGCATTAGCGCATACAGCAGTTGGTTTTTTCACTCCTGATTAGATCTTTATAGGGTTATCCCGGGTAGCTGGTTCGGAACGCGGAAATTGTTTTCGTTTGTTTCATACGGATTGGCAATATTTTCCCCGTTGGTGATGCACAATGTTCTCAAAGTTAACGACCCGTAGTTTGAATGCATACTGACACTGACACGCTGCATTTCCTTGATGACGAAAGTGACGCCAGCGTCACCGCCGGTTTAGTTTGGCGTTTAATGGTCATCGATGATGAGCCCGATGTTCATCGCGCTACTACGTTTGCCTTGGCCGGAGTAAAAATACTTGGGCGCCCATTGCAGTTTTTGCATGCCTACTCCGCTGTGGAAGCGACCCAGTTACTCAAAACTGAGCCAGAGGTAGCAGTTGTACTTCTGGATGTGGTGATGGAGCGGGAGGATGCTGGGCTCGCTCTGGTCAAGACAATCCGGCAGGATCTTCATCTAACGGAACTTCGCATCATCCTGCGTACGGGTCAACCAGGCTATGCGCCGGAGATCGAAACGATCCACGATTTCGATATTAACGACTACAAGACAAAATCAGAGCTCACCCGGACAAAGCTGTATGCCACAGTGACGGCGGCTGTGCGCGCCTATGAACAAATTCGCAAATTGGATCAACTGGCGTTTTATGACCGCCTTTGCAGTTTGCCCAATCGCAATAAATTCATTGATCTAAGTGATCTGCGGCTCGCATCGGACGAGTATGCGTCTGATGTCATTGCCATTTTGGACATTGATGATTTCTCCGAAATCAATGACGCCTTAGGCCACCAGCAAGGGGACCGCCTCCTGCAGTCCGTGGCCGAGCGTCTCAAATTGGAGTTGGGTACGAACGTCATCCTTGCAAGACTTGGGGGCGATACGTTTGGATTGATGGGTGACGTCAGCCAACTTGACCCCCTGACCGTATTAGATCTTTTTCGAACACCGTTCAAGGTCAATGACGACTCCATGGTAGTTACCGCGACGATGGGATTAACCCATTACCTTGGCAAGTCAGTCGCAGGCCGTGATGCGCTGAAAGATGCCAACATCGCGCTCAAACTCGCCAAAAAGAGTCGCCGCGGCAGTTTCGTCGTGTTTTCTGCCCAAATGGGCGCGGACATCAGGGAACGCGTAAGACTGCTCCAGTCTTTGCGCCACGCCGTTGAGAGCGAGCGACTTTTTGTTGTCTATCAACCTCAGGTAAATTTGACCAGTGGCAAGCTTGTCGGAGTGGAAGCACTGATTCGTTGGCGCAACGAAGATGGATCTTTTGTGCCGCCGGACCGATTTATTCCCCTGGCCGAGGCTTCGGGCATGATTGTCGCCATCGGAGATTGGGTTTTGCGGGTGTCATGCCATGAGCTAACGCGGTTGCAGGCACTGGGGCTTCCGGATTTGCGTATGTCGGTCAACGTGTCTCAAATTCAGTTCCGCCATCCTGAATTCCTCGAGAAGCTTCGCTCGGCCATTGTTGATACCGCAATCAACCCCAAGTGCCTCGAGTTGGAGATCACAGAATCCGTTGCAATGGAAGACCCCGACTTCATGTTGGAAACATTGCACAAGATTCGTAAAATGGATATCTCGGTGGCCATTGATGATTTCGGGACGGGGTATTCCTCATTAAGTCATCTGCGTCAACTTCCTATCGACCGCCTCAAAATTGATCGCGCGTTCGTGACGGAGCTTAGCAATGCTGTATTGGGTGGTCATATTGCATCCATGGTGATTGAGCTAGGCCGAAATCTCAACCTCACGGTGATTGCTGAGGGCATTGAGGAAGAGAGCCAGGCCCAAACTTTGCTGCGCATGGGATGCCATGAAGGGCAGGGTTATTTGTATGCCAAGCCCATGCCTTCCGCACAATTGATCGAGTGGATACAAAATCGCGGCGCCGCGGTCTGATCCGCCCCGTTTTGCTGGCCGATAATGGCGCGGTGAAAAAACACATCTACATTTACTCCCCGTCGGGCGCGGTTCGAGACAAAGTGTCTTTCAAGCGGGGCGTGCGCCGCCTCCAATTGCTTGGACACGACGTTGAGGTAGACCCCGATGCGCTTTCCAGTCATACCCGTTTTGCTGGAGATGACACCACACGGCTAGCAGCCATCCATCGCGCTGCCGCCAGTGGCGCCGATGTTGCGATGATTTCCCGTGGCGGATATGGGTTGACCCGTATTCTTGGTGGTATTCGATACAAGGCCCTCGCCAAGGCGATCGAGGGCGGGACGCATTTTGTTGGACTGAGCGACTTTACCGCGTTGCAGTTAGCGCTTTACACGAAAACGGGCAGTGTTACTTGGTCCGGGCCGGCACTGTGCGAGGGATTCGGTGTGGGGGGTGCAAGTGATGAGCCGGATGGCGCGCAGTCATCTGCCGGCCCGGACGAAATCATGGAAGACTGCTTCAACGATATGTTGATCGGGCAGGGGGAGGGCGCTGGGTGGCGCCAGCATCGCAGTGTGCCCAATGGCGGCGACGCCGGAAAAAGGCAGTTAATACAGGACGACTACCGCATCAAAAATGCGGTCTTATGGGGCGGAAATTTGACGGTACTCGTCGCCTTGCTGGGGACACCTTATTTTCCAGAAATCAAGGGAGGCATCCTGTTTCTTGAAGATGTAGGCGAACATCCTTATCGGGTTGAGCGCATGCTGACGCAATTGCTTCAGGCGGGTGTCTTGTCACGTCAAAAGGCCATTGTGATGGGGCAATTTACGGAGTTCAAACTTACCTCGCACGACAAGGGGTTCAATTTACAGTCTGTATTTCAATGGCTGCGCCCACAGATAAAACCCCCCGTCCTGACTAACCTGCCTTTTGGACACGTCCCAACCAAAGTATTGCTGCCCTTTGGTGCAAAAACGGATTTGATCGTTGAAGGGCGGGATGCACTGCTCATGTGGGGGCACATGAGCTAGTCTTTGCCCATGGTCAATCGGCCAAGAAACGTCGAGGGCGTGAGGCAAGTGATCCGGGGAGCAGACCGTTAAACATTGAACTGATTTGCCTCAATTTTTGACTTGCCAGCACTTCTCCGTCTATAACGGCAATAGCCGCCATGATGTCGCCGCGCAAATACCAAAGATCTTGCAAAGTGTTGGCATAGGTCACCCTCAGCTCAAGTTTTGAGGTCTGGACTTTGTTGGGCACATCCAGCTCGTTGAGCATCGCCTCACGAATATCTTCAAGCGCTGTTTCAATCCGGCTGTTCTGGCTGTCAGCGGTACCGTGAAAGATACTTTGTATGCCCGACACTACTGAATTTGGAATCCAACGCATATATATTCTTCACATACCTAAATCATAGGGACCATGGCCAATGGTACCGCCGATCAGTACCAGGCCATTTCGCATAAGTAGCAAAGAATCGCCCTACATTTCATGTGTTTACAGGGCGTAGCGAAGCCCCTTCCCGCCACGAATGGGCTTGTGTTGTTCAATTTGTCTTACTATTAGGGTCTGGGCCAAAAGTGTTGGTTCTCAATTACTCGGCAATGCCCTAAACTCTGCCGTTAGACAAGCATCGGAATTATTGGGAATGGGCGTTCAAACCACCGTCGTATTTACAGATTTGCACGGCAGCACATCAGTGTTTGAGGCACTTGGCAATGCAATGGCGACCGAGGCGGTCACCCAAATTACGACCTGGATCGGGCAGCAGTGTGTGTTCAACGGCGGTCGGATTGTGAAGACTCTGGGCGATGGAGTCCTGGCAATGTTTCCGGATGGACAACATGCAGTCAATGCCGTAGTGGAATTGCAAAGAGCACACTCCAAACGCATCATGCGTTCCCCTCTGTCACTGCGCATGCCCATGCGAATTGGCGTGGCCAGCGGGGAAGTCGAAATTGTTGCTGGCGATTGTTACGGTGACGCCGTGAATGTTGCTGCCAGACTTTGCGATCTGTGCGGTCCGTACCAGATTTGGTCTAATGCAGCGGCGCTGGAGGGTGTGGGTGAATCACACGGCGTGACCTATCGTGTGTTGGGTCCGATCAGTATTCGCGGACGCGCTGAGCCTTGCAACGTCTATCAGATCGAGTGGCATGAAGACCTTGCCTCTGATTTTCTAACGATGCAGGCGGACCTTGACCCCAAAGATGCCAGGCTTGAAAGGGATGCCCTCGGGCGGGAGGTCGAGTTAACGTGGCTCGGTGAATCCAAGCGCTTCAAATCCTTCGAGCTTCCCATTCAACTGGGGCGTGTGCGTGATGCTGACTTCGTGGTCAACGACCCGCGTGTTTCGCGCATTCACGCACGACTGGAATGGCGAAATGGCAGCGTGGTGTTTGTTGACGCGAGCAGCTATGGAAGCTGGATACGTTTTTTGGGTGCTGCAGGTTCTGATGTCCTGTTGCGACGAGAAGAGTGTGTCTTGCACGGTAAAGGCGAAATGGCCCTGGGTGCTTCCTTTTCTGACGCCAGTGTTCCCACTGTGTCATTTTCGATTCTTTAGGGGTAAGGAACGACTTTCGTCAGCTTTGGTTCTGTATTTAACTTAACATAATATACATCGTATAAAGTATAAACCCTATCGAATCGAACCAAAGTCGTAGCCTAATCCTTCGCTTTCGATCGCATTGCCGTGGTTATCACGGCGACTACATCGTCTCGCTGGACCTGCGCCGCGAAGTCAACCGCTGTCAATCCGATTGAATTCTTGATTAATGGGTCCGCGCCAGCATCTAACAGCAACCGGACAACATCAACGCTGCCGTACATGGCCGCCATCATCAGCGGTGTACTGCCATTGGGTGAAGATGCATCGATGTAGGCATGGCTATCGAGCAGCAACTGAACCACTGTAGCGTGTCCACCGGTCGATGCGTAATGCAACGGCGTCCAGCCGGGCTTGTTCACATCGGCATCGTGCGCAATAAGCGCCTTGCAAACAGGCAGGTATCCCTTTAGCGCAGCCAACATGAGCGCACTCTCATCGTTCGCCGTACGAACCTCAACTTTAGTTACCGCAGTCTCCAGCAGCGTGCCCACCACCTTAAATGACGACTCACGGATCGCCAGTATTAACCCAGGTTCGCCATTGGGTGCAAGCGTATTGGGATCAAAACCGCGATTCAACAATGCACGAACCATGCGGTCATTGTCATGACGAATGGCGCTGAAAAAGTCCTCATAGGATCCAGCAATTACACCAGAAACCCCAATTAAAACAAATAGATATAGCGTATACCTAATCCACTTTCTCATTTCAATACACCCGTGAAAAGTGTTGAGAAATTGCGGCTAGTCAGCTCGCCGATCGCTTCAACGCTGCAACCACGCAACGCCGCCAGTTGTTTGGCCACATACGGCACATACGAAGGATTGTTGGTCTTGCCCCGAAAAGGCACTGGTGCCAGATAGGGGCTGTCTGTTTCAATTAATAGCTTATCCAGCGGCACCCAGGCGGCAACATCCCGCAGATCCTGGGCCGTCTTGAACGTCAAAATACCTGAGAACGAGATGTAAAACCCCATGTCGAGTGCCTGCCGCGCAACGTCCTGTGTCTCAGTAAAACAATGAAAAACGCCGCCTGCCGATCCGACCGTTCCGTCCTCGCCCTCTTCACGCAGGATGGCCAAAGTATCAGCGGATGCACTTCGTGTGTGGATCACCATTGGCTTTTTCAACTGGCGTGCGGCCCGTATATGCGTCCGAAACCGCTCACGCTGCCAGTGCATGTCCGCATGGGTGCGCGCGCCAATCCGGTAATAGTCAAGGCCGGTTTCTCCAATTGCAACAACCCGGGGCAGGCATCCTCGTTGCAGCAGATCGTCCAAAGTGGGCTCCGTAACGCCCTCGTTGTCCGGGTGCACACCAACACTGGCCCAAAAGTTGTCATGGGTTGTTGCCAGACCATGGACGTCAGCAAACTCCTCCAAGGTGGTGCAAATGCACAGCGCGCGATCCACTTGCGCTTGCACCATCGCCTGACGAATCTGCGGCAATGAGGCAACCAGTTCCGGGAATGTTAAATGGCAGTGGGAATCTGTGAACATGATCAGCGCCGAAAAAAGGCGCAGGCAGGCACAGCGCTACGCGTCTAAAAAAAACTTAGATGGTCTGTGTGGGACGCTCGGAGGCCATGTGGGCCCCCAAAATCTCTTCGATTTTTTGTTTCAGCGCCCTTGACTTTTCATCTTTTGGAAAGGTGATGCCAACGCCTTGGGTGCGTCCGCCAGCCGCTTTGGCAGGTGTCACCCAGGCTACCTTACCCGCCACGGGATAACGCTGCATATCCTCTGGCAGGGATAAAAGAACGTAGACATCGTCCCCCAAACCATACTCCCTGGCGGTGGGAATAAACACGCCGCCCTCTGAGAAGATCGGGATGTAAGCCGCGTAGAGCGCAGCTTTTTCCTTGATCGACAGCTGAATGACGCTGGGCCGGGGTGGTGTGGTGGTTGGACTGGTGCTCATCGTTTACCTGCTCAATGCCTTGAGTTTAGAGCCGATTGGGCTTGCCCCACAAGCGATTCCAGCATCAAACCTGCGTTAAATGGGTGATCCATGGTCCGCATCGACCGTGCCAGCGCCCTGCTCCAGTCGCTTAGTGCAGAGAAATGGCCAGCCCTGGGCAGATCTGCGGGCGAAAAAAACCGTGGCTCCGCCCCCTCGTGGGTTGCCATCAAATCGTGGCAAAGCTTGTGAAGCGCGTCAATCGTCTGGGGCAATGTCCACTCTTTGAAATAGCCAACGTCCCCCCTGGCAACCGCCTGCGGGAGCAAGGACCAGGCGTTGGGTTCCCGGCCCGACGCCGCATAAGCCATGGCATCATCGGGCCGACCGCCCATGGCCATCAGCAGTCGTTGCGCCTGTGCACCGTCCAGCCCCTTCGATTGCAGCCAGGTTTGACTCGCTTGCGCGCTGGGCCAAACCATCGGATGGCCAAGGCAGCGGCTGCGAATAGTGGGAAGTAGCTGGTGAGCCGACTCGCTGGCAAGCACAAATTTCACGTCACCGGGCGGCTCCTCCAGCGTTTTTAACAACGCATTGGCGGTGATCGTGTTCATCTGCTCGGCGGGATAGACCAAAATCACCTTGCACCGTCCACGCGCACTCGTGCGCTGTGAAAACTCCACCGCCTCGCGCATGGCATCGACCCGAATCTCCTTGCTGGCCTTGCGCTTCTTGTCATCAATGTCGGACTGCGCCTTTTCACCCAGCGGCCAACCCAAGGCGATCAACGTGGTCTCGGGCATCAGCACGCACAGGTCCGCATGGGTATGCACGTCGATAGCATGGCAACTACCACAGGCGCCGCACGCCCCTGCGTCGCCCGGTTGTTCACACAACCAGGCCCGGGCCAACTCCAGCGCCAAGGCATATTGCCCCAAGCCGGAAGGGCCATGCAACAGCCATGCGTGGCCGCGCTGCGCCAGCAACTGCTGCGCCTGAACCGCAATCCAGGGTTGCGGTTGGGTCAACGCGCTTTCGTTGGTCACGACAACATTCCTTTTGAACGAACCGCGCTGTCTACCTCGACCCAGACCGACTCAGCGTCCTGATCGGCATTGACGCGGGCGAATCTCCCGGGGTCCGCGGCCATGCGGTCCGCGTATCCGCCAGCAACCCTTTCAAAAAAGGCCTGCGGTTGCGATTCGAACTTGTCGGGCGCACGCGCGCCAGCAAGCCGCTGTGCGGCGACAGCGGCCGGAAGATCAAACCAGATGGTGAGGTCGGGCTGAAGCACGCCATCCTGTACCCAGTGCTCCAGTGTGGCCAGAATGGCGCGGTCAAAACCCCGGCCTGCGCCCTGATAAGCAAAGGATGCGTCAGTGAACCGGTCACACAGCAACACCTCGCCCCGCGCCAGTGCAGGCTGAATAACCCGTTGAATGTGGTCGCGGCGCGCAGCAAATACCAACAACGCCTCGGTCATCGCGTCCATCGAATCATTCAGTACCATTTGCCGCAGGCGCTCTGCCAGGGGCGTTCCACCAGGCTCACGGGTCAGTGTCACCACCCTCCCCTGTGCGCGGAACGACCGCGCCAAACTTTCGATATGGGTGGACTTACCCGCGCCGTCAATGCCTTCAAAAGTAACAAAAAGTCCGTTCATAGCCTCAATCATCTCGTTCATTGCCCGCGCTGGTATTTATTGACCGCCCTATTGTGCTCGTCCAGCGAATTGCTGAACTGGCTGCTGCCGTCGCCCCGCGCAACAAAATAAAGTGCTTTTGACGCCGCGGGCTGAACCGCGGCCAGCAATGAAGCCCTGCCCGGCATGGCAATCGGAGTGGGAGGCAGGCCGGCACGGGTGTAGGTATTCCATGGTGTATCAGCCTGCAGATCCTTCTTGCGCAAATTGCCATCAAAAGTGGCACCCAACCCGTAGATGACCGTCGGGTCTGTTTGAAGGCGCATACCCATGCGCAACCGGTTGCTAAATACCGCTGAAATATGGGTGCGGTCCTTGGGCGAACCGGTCTCTTTCTCCACAATACTGGCCAATACCAAGGCTTCTTCGGGTGCCTTTAAGGGCGTACTGGGGTCGCGCAAAGCCCAAGCTGCAGCCAACCGTTTGTCCATGGCATGCACGGCACGGCGCATCACAGCCAAGTCGCTGGAGCCTTTACTGTAGGTGTAGGTATCGGGGAAGAAATGCCCTTCGGCGGGAGTGCCGGGCTTGCCCAGCTGATTCATGATGTCAACAGGCGCCATGGCCTGAGATTCAGGTTTGAGCTGCTCCGCTTTGGCCAGCGCCTCGCGAACTTGGCGAAATGTCCACCCCTCTACCAGAGTCACACTGCGCAACGCCTCCTCACCACGCACCAGTTTGTGCAGCAGACTGCGGGGTGTGGTCTGGCGGTCCAGTTCGTAGCTTCCGGCCCTAATTTGCTTGGATTGACCCGAGACCCGGAACCAGGCATAGAGCAAGCTTGTGTTCACGGGAACTCCTGCATCCGAAACGGCAGTGGCAATGTCACGACCGCTGGCGCCGGGCTCGATGGAAAGGTCAACGGTCGCGGTAGGCAAGTCAAACGACTGGTCCAACCAGAGGTAAGCAGCGCCCGCAGCCCCAAGCAACAAAGCCAATACGACAGAAAAAAACAAACGCACGGCCTTACAACCCTTGTGAAATCATGGAAGGAATCATAATTCAGCGCATGAACACGATGACAACTCCTTCACCTGCCAATGCCACACAATTTTCTGTACTTGACGGCGTCGCACTCCTGAACAACCTGGGCATCATCAAGGTTGAGGGAGACGACGCGGCAAAATTCATTCACGGGCAATTGACCCAGGATTTTTCGCTGTTGGACCAGCACACCGCACGACTCGCCGCATTTTGTTCGCCAAAGGGCCGAATGCTGGCCAGTTTCATAGGTTTCAAGCGCAGCAACCATGAGATATGGCTGATTTGCAGCCGCGACATTTTGGCGCCAACCCTCAAGCGCCTGTCCATGTTCGTGATGCGCGCCAAGGCCCGTTTGAGCGATGTAACGCCTGAGTACGCGATCTACGGGTTGGCCGGTAGCGCTACTAAATCAATAGCTGGTTACGCACATTCCACGGGGGCTAAGGCCGATTTTGATGAGTGTACATTGGTGAATTTGCACCCTGCCGATGCCACGCTGCGCCAGCTTTGGCTGGCTCCGGTGTCGGAGCCTGTGCCCGTTGGCGCAACCTTGCCCTTGGCAACATGGCTTTGGGGCGATGTCCGCAGTGGCGTGGCGACCCTCACCGCACCGGTGGTAGAGGCCTTTGTGCCACAAATGCTCAACTACGAGTCTGTAGGTGGGGTGAATTTCAAAAAAGGATGCTACCCGGGGCAAGAAGTTGTAGCGCGCAGCCAATTCAGGGGAACCCTCAAACGCAGGGCCCTTGTGGCCCATTGCGGGGCTGAGATGGCGGCCGGAATGGAAATCTTCAGTGCAACGGACGCCAGCCAGCCCGTGGCTACCGTAGTGCAGGGGGCCGCGGCGCCCAACGGCGGCTTTGATGCGATTATTTCCGGCCAGTTGGTGGCCATGGAGGAAGGCGCACTGCACCTTGAAAGCAGCACGGGGGCGGGCCTGACCATTTTGCCGCTGCCATACGCCCTGCTCGAAGACATTTGATTCGCTTCTACGCACCTGAATCGCAGCTAAATTGTGCCGTCGACTGTATGGCGACCCATATTTAGGACAAAATCTGACAATATGACCATAAGGGATTGGTACCGATGACTAAGCCGATAACCAAAGAAGAAGCATTTGCCCGCCTGGGTTCGATAACCCGCGAAATGCACGAAGCATTCGCTGTGCTAGGTGGTGGCAGCGAGTTGCATCATGTAGTTGAAGAATTTCCAAATGCCCGCGAGCGTTTGACCCACGTTGGCATGATGACCGAAAAGGCCGCCAATACCGTGCTCAATCTGGTCGATGCGGCCAAACCCGAATGTGACGACTTGTCCAAGCGCGGTGAAGAACTGGGCCAGTCGCTCACCCGTATGGCGGCCTCCAGTGATTTAACCGTTGAGCGTGCCCGCGCACTCATGGGCGTCTGTGGCAAATTTGCCGAGCGCACGGCAGCATTTGCCGACAAACAGGGCGCTATCTTGAGCGACATCATGATGGCCCAGGATTTTCAGGACCTGTCGGGTCAGGTTATCAAAAAGGTGATCGACATCATCAACCGGACCGAGTTGCAACTGGTTCAACTGCTGATCGACAGCGCACCCAACCCAGACAAGGCCGCTGCTGAATTTACCGGTGAAACCCACCAGTTGCAGGGTCCCCAAGCCAGCGATACTGCGCTGGCACAAGGCGATGTGGATGACCTGCTGGCCTCGTTGGGCTTCTGACCCTCTTTGGCCCTGACGATCGTTTTCAGGGCTCGGGTGCCGCAGGCATGGGCCTTGGTGCAAGCCCCAGCCCGATTCCACCATGGTGCCGCGCAACGAGAAGTTGCTACTGGCAAGTGGCAGTTATTTGGCCTCCACCGCCGTGAGGTCCACCAGGTTGTTGATCAAAAGTAGCAATTGCTCGGCCGCCTGTTCCACCTTGCCCAGGTTTTCAAGCTGGTCAGGATCGGTCGTGTTGATCAGAGTCATTTCCGTATAGCCCATGATGATCATCATGGGCATGCGCAGTTCGTGCGTCATGTTGTTCAGCAACAGCGTCTTGGCTCGGTGACTGGCCTCGGCCGCTTCCTTTGCTATGGAAAGCGCAACCGTGCGGACTGCCACTTTTTCTTCAAGATGGTCCCGATACGCTTCCACCTCATGGCGCAACTGTTCGCGCTCCAGCAAGTTCGCGATTCGCCGCCGCGCAATCTCGACTTGGATCGGTTTGGTGATGTAGTCGACAGCCCCCAGGGACAGACCGGTTTTTTCGGACTCGCTATCGACCAGCGCAGTGAGAAAGATCACTGGAATGTGCCGCAGCGCGGGATTGGCCTTGATTCGCTCACAGACTTGAAAACCATCCATTTCAGGCATCATGACGTCGAGCAGGATCAGATCGGGCGGTGAACGCAATGCCACTTGCAGGGCCATTTCCCCTGAATGGGCGATGAAAAGTTTGAAGTCAGCAGCCAGCGCAGCGCTGAGCAATTGCAAATTGGCCGGATCATCATCAACCAGCAGTATCTCGGGCTTTTTCCTGGTCATATTCCAATCTCCATTTGTGTTGGGCAATCACCCGTTGCAAGACTTGCACAGCCAGGTCAAAGCGAAAGTTCCGCAGATGCGGTGCTGCTTTGCCTATCTCCTCGGCCAGGCTGGTGTCGGCCACGGCTTCTTCCAGCTCCTTGAATCGGGCAATTCCTTTGAACTCGTTGCGTGCGAGCATGGGCATGATTTTTGACAGCAGGGCTACGACCTGTGCACTGTCCATCGGCCTTTCAACGCGTGCGATCTGCGCCAGATGTTCGTCGGTACGCGCCGCTGCAGGAAGCCACTGCGTCAGCATGGCATGCAGGCCGGCCAGATCGACCGGCTTCAATAAAACATCATCCATTCCGGCATTCGAACTGCGCTGGCGATCGTCTGAAAAAGCATTCGCCGTCAGGGCAATGATGGGGATGCGCTTGCGCCCGGTTTGCGCCTCCCAATGGCGTATCTTGCGGGTCGCCTCGTAGCCATCGAGCACCGGCATTTGCAGATCCATCAAAATCAGTTCGACAGTCGCATTCTGTCTAGCGGCATCAACCGCTTGTTGCCCGTTCTCTGCTAGTACAAAGGTAACGCCGAGCAGACCGAGCATGGCGTGAATCACTCTTTGGTTTTCGGTGTTGTCTTCAACAACCAGCACGTGCGCTTTTATAGCGGTAAGCCCAGCAGGGTCGATTGGCTGCGAGGCATAAAGACTGGCCATAGTGCTGTGGCCGGGCTCCTCGACGCGCGTTGCGTGGATGCGAAACCAGAAACGAGACCCTTCACCCAATTGGCTATGCACGCCCACGTTCCCACCCATCAGGTTTGACAGCGTACGAACGATGGACAAACCCAGACCCGACCCGCCGTAGATGCGCGTGGTGGAATTGTCGGCTTGCGTGAATGTTTGAAACAACTTTGCAACGTGGTCTGACGCAATGCCGATACCACTGTCAATAACGGAAAACTCCAGCGTTGCGTCGTGGGCACTGCACGCCACCTCACGCGCCTCGATTTGAACCGCACCGTGTGCCGTGAACTTGATCGCGTTGGCCACCAAATTGGATAGCATTTGAGTCAGTCGATAGGGGTCTGTGAGGTAGTGCGCCGTGGGGCCATACCATGTGCTGTCAAGATGCAAACCCTTGTCGCTGGCGCATTGTGCGAACAGATCGCGGGTGCGCGTCATGATCTGAGCGGGGTCGATCTCCACCGACTCCAGCACGATCTTCCCGGACTCGATTTTGGCCAGATCAAGAATGTCGTTTAACAGCTTGAGCAGCGTGCGAGCCGACTCCAGCAAGGTGCGGGTGTAGTCAAGCCGCTCAGACTCGCCGATGCCGGGCATCAAAAGTACCTGCGCCATACCCATAATTCCGTTCATGGGTGTTCGAATCTCGTGGCTCATGGTGGCCAGGAACTGACTCTTGGCAATATTGGCCGCTTCCGCGGCCTCCTTGGCATCGCGCAACTCGGCGTTTTGTATCGCCAGCTCGGTTTGATGCAATAGCTCTTGCAAGCGCGTCTGTTTGCGGTCGGTGACGTCGCGGGCCGAGCAGTAGAGTAACGACTTTCCATCGATCACGATACCGCGTGCGTTGATTTCGACGTCGATCACTTTGCCGTTGCTGCATCGTGATTGACGCTCAAACATCTGGGGCGACATCGAATGAATCAGGTTCAGGGTGTGCTGCCGGATGAAGGTGGCCTCCAAACTGGCATCCCACTCGGTAACCCGCTTCAGGCCCACGTCTGAAGCAGCAAAACCCATCATGTTCAGGAAGGTCTGATTGGCTTCCACCAACAGGCCTGTGGCATCCAGTATGTAGATTCCATCGCTGGCCATTTCGAGAATGGTATTGAGGCGAATGCGTTCTCGCTGGAGTTCCCGCGTGCGCACTTCGACCAGTTCGGCGATTTGCATTTGTTGTCGTATGCGCCGGGTCAGGTAACTTGCCAGCAATACGCCAAAGGCAACGCCCAGGACCAGGATTAACCAGGAGGCAGTGTGATCAAGCTGCTCCTCATAACTGGCAGTCGAATGGACGCGAATCAAAAGTTCTCGCCCGCCGATTTGAATTGACCGCTGGGCCGAGAGTAGGGGCGAGTGGACGGTTCCATTGCCCGCCTGCCCAACCAGCGTTGCGTAATGGCTTCTTGATTCAAAGACGTGAGCGATAGCGGACTGGCTCACAGCCCCGTCATATATATCCAGCTCCAACATACCCGCGCCTAATTCGGGTATGCCTGCTATCAAATCAGGAATCTCAACCGCCGCGTACAGTAGTCCGCGCAAAGATGCACGACGTTCATTCACGGTGGTGGGATGTACGCCATATGAATACAAAGGCAGGAACATCACCACAGCAGTTGCAGCATACTCACTCTGCACCAGTTTGAGGGGTGCGGACATGACCGCTTCACCGCTGTCGATGGCCTGGTTGATGGCGTGCCGGCGGGCAGACTCGGAGCCTGCATCCAGGCCACGAGTCTTTTCGTTTTTAGACATGGGTGCGACGTATTTAACGACATACAGGTCGTCTTGCTCCTTGTCGCCCAAGTCATAAACTTTGAAAGCCGGGTCCCCGGATGCCCGCTCTGCAGTTTCGAACGTATCCAGTTCGCGGCGCTGAACCCGTTGTATGAAGCCAAATGCGCGCGCGCCCGGAAATTCTTTTTCGATACTACGCGACGTGACGTTGGCATCAAACTGAGAGCGGTTTACGGTAGCGTTGGCTGCATACATTCCCCTGATGCCGTGCAAACCATACACCACATGTTTGAAGCGACTGGCTACATCTTCACGGATGCGCTGCGCGTGGTGCTCGATGTCAGTCTGAGCCTCGGCGTAATCAGCGCCTAAGCGCCATTGCGCTGCGCCGACAAAGAGTGCAAAAGTCAGCAAAAACACCACTGCGGGTAGCAAAGTGTTCATGCGCTCTTTGCACGTCGCGCTGATTTTTTTGAATACACCCATCGTGCGCCAAGCGTCTTGTATTGTCAATTACCGCCATATTTTCACAGTAATTGAAGAATTGTCAATAGGACTCATGGCCTTGCGGCATATCGGCTTACATGAACGCTGCTTTCAGCGCGTTGGCAGCATCGGCAAGGGCTTTTGCCGCCTGCGGTATGGCGCGGCCCATTTTGATAAATTCATGAACCACCCCGCGGTAAATTTCCAGGTCCACCGGCACGCCTGCCATGCGCAGTCGGTCGGCGTATTGAACCCCTTCGTCCACCAGCGGGTCACATTCTGCAAGCCCGAACCAGGCCGGTGCCACCCCGCCCAAGTCCACCGGGTGGCCGGATGCGTCACGACCGTCCAGCGGCGCAAAGCGCCAGTCTTCACGGTCTTGAGGGTCGCGCAGGTAGTGGTTGAAGAAGTAGGTGATGTGCGGCTCTTCCAACACGAAGCCATGGGCAAATTTGCGGTGCGACTCGGCCGTCTGGTGCGCCGCGGTGCCAGGGTAAAACAGCAGTTGCAGGGCCAGACGGATACCGGCATCACGCGCCAAAATGGCGCACACGGCTGCCAGCGTGCCACCGGCGCTATCGCCACCGACGGAAATGCGGGCGGTGTCCAGTTGCCTGGTCGCGCCCTGCCCTGCAACCCACTGCACGACATCCCAGCTATCGTTTACCGCGGTTGGGAATTTGTTTTCGGGTGCCAGACGGTAGTCCACCGACAGCACCGCACAATGGGCGCGGTGGGCCAGTTGGCGGCACAGCGCGTCATGTGTCTCGATGCTGCCAATGGTGAATCCCCCACCATGAAAGTAAACCAGCACCGGCAATGGCTCGTGCCCCGGCGCAACCAGGCGAACCGGGATCGCGTAGCCGTCCTGTGCGGTGAGGGTGAAATCTTCGACTCGGGCCATGGCGTGTGCCGGTAACTCCAGTACGCCGGAGCCTACGGCATAGGTGTCTCGGGCCTGTGTGGGTGTCAGTGCGTGCAAAGGCACCTGACCGGCGCGTGCCATGCGGTCCAGTACGCCATGCATGGTGGGCGTCAGCAGGGCTTTGGCGTTACGGTGGTGACTCATATTGGCAGATGTTCTTGGTAAAGTGCGGTTTTTCCATACTACCGCAGCACACCATGTCTTTGATCTTCTACATCACACAGGTTCAATTCGATTTTGGTGCCGTCAGCCTGCTCAAGCAGGAGTGTGCACGGGTGGGCATCACGCGGCCGCTGATCGTCACAGACGCGGGTGTCAAGGCGGCTGGCGTTTTACAAAAGGCGCTGGACGCCCTGCCCGGCTTGCCGGTGGCCGTGTTTGACCAGACGCCTTCCAACCCGACCGAGGCCGCCGTGCGGGCCGCTGTTGCGGTGTATGCGGCCCACCAGTGCGATGGCCTGATTGCGGTGGGCGGTGGCTCCGCGATCGACTGCGCCAAGGGAGTGGCCATTGCGGCCACCCATGAAGGCCCGCTCACGCACTACGCCACCATTGAGGGCGGCTCACCCCGGATTACCGAGCGGGTGGCACCCATCATTGCCGTGCCGACCACCAGCGGCACCGGCAGCGAAGTGGCACGCGGTGCCATCATCATCGTGGACGACCACCGCAAGCTGGGTTTCCACTCCTGGTTCCTGGTGCCCAAGACCGCCATTTGCGACCCCGAACTCACCTTCGGCCTGCCACCCAAACTCACCGCAGCCACCGGCATGGATGCGATTGCGCACTGCATGGAAACCTTTATGGCGCCCGCCTTCAACCCGCCAGCCGACGGCATTGCGCTGGATGGTTTGCAGCGCGGCTGGAGCAGTATTGAGCGTGCCACACAGGACGGGATGGACCGCGAAGCCCGATTGAACATGATGAGTGCGTCCATGCAGGGCGCAATGGCCTTCCAGAAGGGCCTGGGTTGCGTGCACAGCCTGAGCCACAGTCTGGGCGGTGTCGATCCGCGACTGCACCACGGCACCCTGAACGCCATGTTCCTGCCGGCCGTGATTGCCTTCAACGCCACCGCCGACTCCATGGTCAAAGAGAACCGGCTGCAGCGCATGGCACATGCCATGGGCCTTGCATCAGGCGCTGATATTGGCCCCGCTATCAAGTCCATGAACGCGCGTCTGGGGTTGCCCACCGGCCTGGCGGAAATGGGCGTGCAGGCAGCACAGTTTGACCATGTCATCACGGGAGCCCTGGTCGACCATTGCCACAAGACCGGTCCACGCCTGGCCACGGCGGACGATTACCGCGAGATGCTGGCGCAGTCCATGTAGCCGCACTCGTCCATCGGGATAGCGTTCGGCTGCTCAGGGTTGATCCAGCCGCCGCAGGTTGTAGCGCGCCTTGATGTGCTGGGGGTCGAGTTGCAGGGTGGCGGTGTATTCCCGCCGCGCCTCCTCCAGGCGACCTGCCAATTTGTAGGCGTAGCCCAGGTTGTTGTGCACGCGGGCTTTTTGGGGCGACTGCGCCACGGTGCTTTCCCACAGTGCAATTTCGGTTGCGTAGTCCTGGTTGCGCGCCACGGTCAGGCTGCCCAAACCCAGCACCAGTGCACCCATCGTCCACCGAAAGTGCACACCTTGCAGCGCCCGCGCGAATTCCACGGCTACGGCCATGCCCATTGGCCAGGCAGCCAGATACAACTGTCGGTCATTGGCAACGTCGAGCCGCGGCAGCACCAGATACAGCGGCACCAGATGGATCACCGCCCATACCAGCGCAAAACTGATCCAGGGTCGCTTGCGCCAGCACAGCAGCGTGACCACACCGATGGCACCCAGGCCAACCAAATATCCCGCCGCGCTGGCCAGCGTGTGCAGCACGGGCAAGTCCGGGTCAATATTGAGCCACAGCGGCAACACCCATTGCCGCATCAAATACGCAAAGGCCATGGACTGGGTGGCGACATTGCCCACCAGGTGGTTGAAATCGGCACTGCGCTGCATTTGTGCAAAGTAGATGTCGTTCAGAAGAAAATACACCGCACCCATCACCAGCAAGGCCCAGACAGGCCATTGGCGACGCAGCAGTTGTCGCCAGCCAATGCCGCGCCCCAGATCGCACGCCAGCAGGGCCAGTGGAAAAGTAACGGCGGTTTCCTTGACACTCAAGGCCAGCACAAAACACAAGGGCACCCAGATGTACAGGCGTGTGTGCACCCAGCGCGCGCGCTGCTCATCGTTGCGCGCTGAACCATAGGCCCAAATGCCGGCCAGATAAAACAATGCCATCAGCGAGCTTGACCGTCCGCAGACGTAGGTGACAGCTTCGGTATGAACCGGGTGTACGGCAAACAACAGGGCGGACGCCAGCGCCAAGCGTGCAGAGCTGGCAATTAACCAGCCCTGAGCCAACTGTTTGGTCACCGCATACACCAGCAAGCAATTGCCCAGGTGGATCCACACATTGACGAGGTGAAACCCCAGCACACCCCAGCCGGATAGGGCGTTGAGCACGTAACTGACTTTGAGCAGAGGCCGCAATCCCAAAATGCCCTGCCCCTCCTGCGTGCTCCATGCCTCCCAGGATTGCACGGCGGGGTTGTCCACGATGACTTTGTAATCGTCAAACTGAAAGGCGCCGCTCAGGCCATTGGCGTAGCACAGAAGCACGGCAAGAAACACGGTCAGGAGCAGCGCCCACACCGGCCAGGCACCGTGCCACTGGCCACAACTGCGCGTCGGTTCGAGGTTAGCGGTTTGCACGGGCAAATGCCAGATCCAGAACATCCACGCTATCCCACCAGCGGTCGGTTCCGTTGAGCAGCACCAGCAGCACCTGGTGCTCTCCGCGCCGGGCCAGTGCGACCAGGCAGTTGCCGGCCTGGGGGGTGCGCCCGGTCTTGAGGCCCACCGCTCCAGGGTAGCGACCCATCAGCGCATTGGTGCTCTTCAGTACAAAGTGACGCGAGCCGCCCTGGGTGCCGATGGTTCGCTCCAACAACCCGGCAAGTTCCAGTGCCACGGCGTGCTGCATCAGTGCGTGGGCCAGCAAGGCCAGGTCATGGGCACTGGAGTAGTGTTGCGGCCCATCGTGGCCGCAGGCGTTGGTGAAGTGGGTGTTGTGCATGCCCAGTTGACGGGCACGCTGGTTCATGTGCTGTACAAACTGGGTCTGGTTGCCCGCGATGTGGTCGGCCAGCGCATGGCAGGCATCGTTGGCGGAAGCGATCAGGCTGGCGGCCAACAAGTCTCCCACGGTCAACTGGTCGCCGGTCTTGAGGGCCAGCCGGGTACCCGTTTCGCTAGCCGCGGCAGAACTCACACGAACGATGGCTTGCAACGCAGGCACCGAAGAACCCTGCTCCAGCACCAGCAAGGCGGTCATCATCTTGGTCAGGCTGGCAGGCGCCAAGCGCTGATCGGCCTGCCGTGACCAGACCGGTGCACTGTCAATCTCCAGCCCGTAGGCAGATCCAATCGCCGGAAAGGGATCGGTCTGGGCCCCTGCCAGCGCTGCCTGGCAGAGCAGCAATAGACCGATCAGCCAGCGCACGGGCTAGAACTTGAACAGGCCTTTGAGTTTCTTGGCACTCTCCATCAACGCGTCCGCAGGATTGCCGTTGGCATCGTTGTTTTTGCCGGGATTGGCGTTGGGATTCGGCCACTGTGACGGTGGCAAGTCCGCGACCTCATCGCGTGGCATGGTTACGGTGTTGGTGGCACTGGGGCCCGAGCCTGCTTTCGTCCGGGTATTGCGCTTTACCGGGTTTGCAGTGGCCTCGTCGTCGTTAACTTGGTTCGGGTCAATGCCTGCCAGACACTTACTCAAGTCTTCCCGTGCGGTATAGCTGCGACCTTCACAGGACTTGCGTCGTTCGTTGTCGCGGTAGGCCTTGGCCTCGACCGGGCAATGCGGGCTGAGTGACTCCGCATTTTTGCTGTTGAAGGTTTTGCATACAGTGCGGGTCGTCGCGTCCATGTCAATTCCGCAGCTATTGGAGGGGCTCTTGGCCCGATCTTTTCCCTGGTAGTTCTTATCCACTCGGCTCACATACGCAAAAACTGTGCTGTCGCGGCCAATTTCTCGCCGGACCATCTCGCAAAATGGCTGCTTCTTGCCGGGGCAGACCTCCTCGTTCAACAGGTAGGTGGATTGGCCCAACATTTGTTCAGTGGTTCTACCCGTGGTGTCGCATAACACGGCCTTCTGTGCGTCCATCTTGGCCCGCACGTCCTTGACCGCATCCTCGGTGTCACAAGCGCCGCCTATGCGCCGGTTCTTGTAGGTCATGGTCATGTCGAACTTGTGGCCGCCGGAACTACCCTGAAGGCGGGTGGTTCCTTCCTGAGCATCTCCCGTGGCGGTCATCTCGCCTTCGCCATTCATGACCTCCCCTTTGTTATTGCACTGCACTTTCCACATCATCTTGTTTCCGACAGTTTTCATATCGGACATCACGCAACTCTTGTCAGTCATGCTGTTCTTGGGATCACGCTCAGCGCCTTTGGGAACACAGACTTTCATGGTCTGGGCCGGCATCGCCATGGGCATTCCCGGCATTTCCGATTTGGTCGTCATTTCCCAGAACTCCCCGGGTGCCGCAACGGCCCAGGGTGCAGCGACAGCAGCAGCCCACAGAAGGGCGATCTTCAAATGTCTATTCATGGTTTCTCCCTAAATATGCGATATCCGAAAACTACAACGCCTGAACCTGCGACACATCCGGTCGCTCCAGCCAGGCAGCAAACTCATCCACCAGTTGCATGCTGGCGCTGCATGCCGCGTTCCAGGCTTTGACGCGGCCTGCCAGATCATTGCCGTAGTGGGTGAAGTCGGTTCGGTCAGGAAGTTTAGCGTTGGGCAGCGTTTTAATCCAATCGGGGTTTGGTGCCAGCAGCACCATGGTGTCGAGGTGGTGGGTGGCGTGGTGGCGCCACTTCAGACTTTTGTCCAACCAGCCGGGCACCACGGATTTTTGAAAATGCGGATACAGAACCAAGCCCTTGTGCTCAAATGAGCCGTTAGCCCCCGTATTCATTGCGTGACCAGCTATGGAATGTATAGCGAATTCGCTGGCAGCCGGATAGTTCAAATGCAGGTGGTAGTCGGTAATGCCGCCGTCCCAATACGCACCCGGTGGTGCACCGGGTATGTTGTGAACCGCTTGGAGCACAAACGGTATCGAGCAACTGGCCTGCAAGGCGAGGTTGAAGTTGGCCTCGCTCAGGGCCACCTGTCGGGTACGGTAGTCGTCCGTGCCAAATGGCAGGCTCACGCAGCCTTCGCTGGCCGCATTGGGCTTTGAAAACACGACCCGCTCCAGCCACGCGCCCATGGCTTTGCGCCGAACCACATTGGTCAGGTAGGCTCCAAAGTAACCCAATGGTGTGCGCAGACCATGCTCGGTGTGCAGCAGGTGGCGTCCGCGTGAGGTCACGACGTGCAGCCGGTAGCGTGGGTGCAACAGGATCTCGCTGACCTTTCCGGCGTAAAACGCTTGCAGGTTCTGGCCAAACAACTTGCTGACCATGGCCGCTGTGGGCCGTTTCTGCCCCGGGGTGGTTTCGTAGTGCTGATGGATGTAGTCGTGCTCCAGGCGCTCAAACGCGGCCACGGGCTGGTCCAGGCACGCCGTTGCCATGCGCCAGGCACCGATGGATGCACCCACCAAGTCGACCGGCTGGGTAGAGCCGTTCAGCCACTCGCCAAAAATGAAACGGTCCATCGCGCCGAGCAGCAGACCCTTGGGACCACCCGCCGCAGCGGGAATGGTCCGAATGTCGTCCGGGCGCAAGCCGTTTTTGGCGATGGACTGGCGTGCGACGGGGCCCGCGTAAATCTGGAGTGCCTGCATACGTTAGCTGTGTGCCGCCCAGTCGAACGGGTCTTGCTGAAGCACGGCGTCAACGTCCAGGTCCAGCGCCACGCCGACCGAGTCGGGAAAGCTTCCGGCCATGGCTCGCTCGTTCATGTGTGCCTCTTTGGCGCGCGCGCGCCAGGCCGCGAGGTGAATAACACCAGCCAGTGGCTCATAGACATTGTTCTCAAACGGGGCGTACTGGTGCTCCAGTGCGTCAACCATAGGCTGCGGAAAATGCCACATTCTGGCAAAACCGGCGCCTACTGTGCCGTAGCAATAACCCAGTTCCCGACGCTCGGCTTTGGCACGCCGCATATCCAGCGCAGGGGTTTCTTTGTCCAGCAATGCCATCTCTTCGGGCATGGCCAGATGCATGGCCAGTTCGCCAACGGCGTGGATCAGTCCGCAAGTAAACGCCGCTTGCTGGTTTTGTCGCACCAACCCGGCCAGCGCACGAGACACCTTGGCCACGTTGAGGCTGTATTCCCAGAACTGCTGCAGTTTGATACCCGGCACTGCCTTGGGCGAAGTGACGCTGGCCGCCATCTGGGCCATGGTATTAACGTCAGCCAACTTGAGCAGGGCCAGTGCCTCGGAAACGCTGCTGATCTTGCCCGATAACTTGAAAGCACTGGAGTTGGCAAGTTGCAGCAAAAGGGTGGTCAGCGCCGGGTCCGTGCTGATGAGTCGTGTGACTTTGCTCAGGTCAACCTCGGTGCGATTCAGTTCGGTCAGCAGCAGAGCCACCACCTTGGGGATGCTGGGCAGGTTGAACTGACGCTCCAGCAACGCACTGAGTTTCATGAAATACCGCCTCCAAAGTCAACCGGACAGAAAGATTTCATTATGGCCCGGTTG
>CAIYDK010000179.1 GCA_903924955.1 uncultured beta proteobacterium
AAGCGGGAATACGCCAGGATCTTTCGCAACGCTCCCTCCAGTTCTCTCACGTTGGAGCGTACATTTTTTGCCACAAAGAAGGCCACTTCTTCAGGCATTTCCGAGCCTTCCACTCGAGCTTTGTTGATCAGAATGGCGACGCGCATCTCCAGTTCGGGCGGCTCCAGTGCAACGGTCAAACCCGAATCGAAACGCGACACCAGCCGCTCATGGATGTCAGCGAGCCCTTTGGGATAGGTGTCGCTGGTCATCACAATGTGAGACTTTTTGGTGAGCAACGCTTCAAATGCATTGAAGAACTCTTCCTGGGTGCGGTCCTTGTTGGCGAAGAACTGAACGTCGTCGATCAACAGCAGATCCAGTGAGTGATAGCGCAGCTTAAACTCGTCAAAAGTTTTGCGCTGGTATGCCTTGACCACATCGGAAACAAATTGCTCCGCGTGAATGTAGAGAACTCGTGCTTCGGCTTTGTCTGCAATCAGGCGGTTGCCAACAGCGTGCATCAGGTGGGTTTTCCCCAATCCCACGCCGCCATAAATAAATAGGGGGTTGTAGAGGTGACCCGGCATCGTTGCCACGTGCATGGCGGCGGCGCGGGCCATGCGGTTCGCAGTTCCTTCCACCAGGGTCTCAAATGTAAGCATGCTGTTGAGGCGGTTCTTGGGACCGCCTGCATTGCGTTCCTCGACAACGTCTGAAATTTCCTCCACCACAGCCATTTCTCGAGCCATAGGCTGCGAGGGGCTTCTGATGACGGTTTCCCTGGGAGTGATTGCTAACTCCACCTGCACGGACTGTCCATACAACTTCTCTAGTGTGGCGGCAATTCTTGCACTGTACTGGGCGCGCACCCAGTCCAACTTAAAGCGATTGGCGACGAAAATCGTTACTTTGGAAAAGTCCTCCGGAATCTGTGCAGTCAAGGGGCGAATCCAGGTATTGAATTGCTGCTCCGGGAGTTCCTGTGCGAGCAAGTCAACACAGTTTTGCCACAAGCTCTGACCGATGTTCAGTCCCGGCGCTAGTGCATGTTTGGATGGTTGTCCCTCGTTCATCTTCTTGTTTACTTCTGTGGATAGTTTTTTGTTTCAGCTACCACGGATTGTAATTTATCAATACCTTATCCACAATTTTAGTGTTGCACGCAGTGTTGCGCCCTGAGTTGTGGTGATACGCGGAGTTTGGATCGCAAGGTGTTGCCGGCATTCAGAAAATTTGCGATAATCGACGGTTCCCCTGATTGTGTTCAGGGTTTAACGTGAAAAACTCTCTTGCTGTGGGGCGCTACGCTTCTTGGGTCTGGGAGTTAGAGCAGAGAATATTATGAAACGCACCTACCAACCTTCCAAAATTCGCCGCGCCCGTACTCACGGCTTTCTGATTCGCATGAAGACCCGTGGCGGTCGCGCTGTGATCAATGCCCGTCGTGCCAAAGGCCGCAAGCGCCTGGCTGTCTGATCGCTACCGCGGGCGATTGCTGATTAACTTTCATCGGGCCCGTTGGTGCTCTGCCCTCGAGTGACCTCAACGTGCTGCGCTTGAAAACTCGGCCGCAATTCCATGCGGTGATGGCGGGTAGCACTTTGGCACGTACCGCGCACTTTGCATTGCATTGTTGCGAGTTAAACATGTCACGTGGGACCGACACTACAGTGCAAACCCCGTTTCCCATTGACGGAGTCTGGCTGGGCGCGATGGTTCCCAAGCGCTGGGCCAAGCGTGCTGTCACGCGCAACTGTATCAAACGTCAGATTTACCACGTGAGCGCGGAATTCGAGTCCAACTTGGCGCAGTGCGCCCATGTCGTGCGTTTGCGTGCGGGCTTTGACCGCTCGCAATTCATTAGCGCCACATCGGATGCGCTTAAGCTGGCAGTGCGCACGGAGTTGCTTCTGCTGTTTTCCAAGGTGCATCCCTCCGTGACTGTGCGAGAAACAGCATGACAATAATGCAGTCGCTACTTACAGGCATGGTTCGGGCTTACCGGTTCTTTCTCAGCCCCTGGCTCGGCTCGGCCTGCCGCTTCGAGCCAACCTGTTCGGCTTACGCTCTGGAGGCTCTGCAGGTCCATGGTGCTGCGCATGGCAGTTATCTCACGGTGGCGCGACTTGCACGCTGCCACCCCTGGTGCACAGGGGGAAATGACCCCGTACCTGTGGCACCCTTCTCGCTTTTGACACGGCTGACCTCTTCTTCCGAAAAGAAAACTTCATGAACGA
>CAIYDK010000180.1 GCA_903924955.1 uncultured beta proteobacterium
ATTTGCAACCGGGCCCGGGACGGCCATCTGTACTGGGTTGCCAGCACGGTAGCGGTCTTTCTGGGGGAAGACGGCAGGCCGCGAGAATACATCGCGGTGCGTACCGACATCACCGAGCGCATGAAGTCCGGGCAAGCCTTGTCGCAGTCGGTGGCCACACTCAATGCGACGCTGGAGGCCACGAGCGAGGGCATACTGGTGGTGAGCCGGGACGGTCGACTGGAGCGCTGGAATCAAAAATTTATTGACCTCTGGAATATGCCGATCAGCTTTCTGGACGGGCAAGAGCGGCTCGTTGGTTTGGCACACATGATGGCTCAAGTGATTGACGCTACGGTGGTGCAAGCCAGAATCAAGGAACTTTACGCGCACCCGCAAGATTCGAGCGTCGACCTGCTCCACCTGATCGACGGACGCACTTTCCTCCGACACTCGCAGCCCCAAAGGATTGGCAGCGACATCGTGGGCCGGGTCTGGTCATTTGCTGACATCACCGAACAAAGGAAGTCCGAACAAGCCGCCCTCACCGCGGCGCAGACCAAGGCAGCGTTCTTGGCCAACATGAGCCACGAGATTCGTACCCCGATGAACGGCGTGATCGGCATGGTCGATATCCTGATGCAGTCGTCCCTGGCGCCCGAGCAGCGGCGCATGCTCGACACCATCCACAATTCTGCGCAGGCGTTGTTGCACATCATCAATGACATTCTCGATTTTTCCAAGATCGAGGCCGACAAGTTGGAGGTGGAGAGCGTGCCCACCCATTTGCGCGAGGTGGTCGAAGGGTCTGCCTTGTTGGTCGTTAGCGCAGTGGGTGCCAAGGGGGTTGACCTGACCGTATTCGTGGCACCCGAGCTGCCGCACTGGATCGCGTGCGACCCGACGCGGCTGCGTCAGGTGCTGATCAACCTGCTGGGTAACGCAGCCAAGTTCACCCGCATACGGGACGGCCAGGCGCCGCGCATCATGCTGTTTGTCGAGCCGTGTAACCTGGCCGATGCCCGCGCCGGCGTGCGGTTCCGGGTTACAGACGATGGCATCGGCATGAGCGAGCAAATGTTGGCGAAACTGTTTCAGCCTTTTTCGCAAGCCGATGCGAGCACCGCCCGCAAATTCGGCGGCACCGGGCTCGGGCTATCCATCTCCCGGCGTCTGGTTGAATTGATGGGGGGAACCATCTCGGTGAAGAGCACCGAGGGCGCGGGATCTGAATTCGAGGTGACACTGCCTTTGCATGGTGCCCGGTCCGACAGCATGCCGGTTTTTGAACCGCGACTGGAGGGGGTTCATGTGCTGGGGGTTACCCGCGATGAGGCCTCGCACCGGATCATTGTGGCCTATTGCGGCGCTGCAGGAGCGCGGGTGGCGATGGTGCCAGACCTGGCAGCCGCCCGGCACTACCTTCAGCAAACGACACCTGCTGGCCCTACCGTGGTGATGTTGGGCCCGATCGTCACCACACCAACCGATGCGCTTGAACTGCCTGCCGGCGTCGGCGTCGTCCGCATGGTGCGCCGCAATAGCCAGGCCTTTGCGGGAGACATCCGCCTGAACGTGCGCCCCGCGCTCTACATCGATATGCTGCAGGCAGTGGCCATTGCCAGCAGTCGCTTGACCGCGCCAGAGACACCCCACCAATCCCCAGCCACAAGCGCAGCGGCACCTGCGGCGCTCGAGGTGGAGGACGCCCGCCGTTGCGGGCGGTTGATTCTGGTGGCCGAAGACAACGAGACCAATCGCGATGTAATTCAAGAGCAACTGCGCCTGCTGGGATACACCTGCGAAATGGCCGAGGACGGCGCCATCGCCCTCAATATGTGGGGCAGCGGACACTACGCCTTGCTGCTGACCGACTGCCACATGCCCGATATGGATGGTTTTGAGCTGACGCAGGCGATCCGCCAAGGCGAAGCACCGGGCACGCGCATGCCGATCATTGCCATCACCGCCGATGCCATGGAGGGAAGTTCCGGCTACTGTCGTGAAATGGGCATGGACGACTACCTGTCTAAGCCGATGCGCCTGAATGAGTTGGGTCCGATGCTGGCCAAATGGATGCCCTTGCCCGATGTGGCGGCGTACCGCTCAGATCGCCTCGGTGCGCTGCATCAGCCAGGCCAGACCGGCCACACCGACCAAGGGGCTCAGGCGCGCACGCACAGTGGCGTGGTAGGCGTTGAGCCACTCCACCTCGTCGGGGCGCATCAGATCCTTCTGGATGCAACGGGTGTCAATGGGGCACAGGGTTAGCGTCTCGAATTCCAGGAATTCGCCAAACGGTTCGTCCGTGGGCGCAGCCACATTGAGCACCAGGTTTTCAATGCGCACGCCCCATTGGCCACTGCGGTACAGGCCGGGTTCGATGGAGGTGATCATGCCGGGCTGCATGGCCATGTTCGCGTCTGGAATGGCCTTTGAAATACTCTGCGGGCCTTCGTGCACGTTCAGAAAGTAGCCTACCCCATGGCCGGTGCCGTGGCCGTAGTCCATGCCGTGCGCCCACAAGGGCGCACGCGCCAGGGCGTCGAGCATGGGCGACAAGGTGCCCAGCGGAAATCGCGCGCGGGAAAGGCCAATGGTGCCCTTGAGCACCAGGGTGTAGTCACGCTTCTGGGCGGGGCTGGGCGTGCCGATGGGCCAGACGCGGGTGATGTCGGTGGTACCGCCCGGATATTGCCCGCCTGAATCAATCAACAGCAGACCGTTGCCCTCAATGACGGCATGACTCTCGGGCGTGGCACGGTAATGCGGCATGGCACCATTGGCGTTAAAGCCAGCAATGGTATTGAAGGACAGACCGACAAAACCCGGGCGCTTTGCGCGCTCGGCAGACAGTCGGTCGTCGATCGAGAGCTCGGTGATGCGTTCTTTGCCCTGAGCGTCTTCAAACCAGGCGTAGAAGTTGCACATGGCAGCGCCGTCCTGCTCCATGGCGGCGCGCACGTGGGCAGCCTCGGCGGCACCCTTGCGACTTTTAAGCAACACGGTCGGGTTGATCGCCTCGATAACCTTCACCGAGACGGGGGCGCTTTCGCGCAAGCCAAGGGTCACGCGGCGCGGATCGAGCATCAAAACGGCGCTATCGGGCAATGCAGCCAGAGCAGGACCGGCCATCGGATAGTCCTGCAATAACACGCCATCTGCCTTCAACCGTTCAACCAATTGAACTGGCACTTTGCCGCTTGCCACAAACAACGTTGCGAGGTTGGCGTCAATCAGCGCATGGGCCAGGAACACCGGGTTGTACGACACGTCGGAGCCGCGCAGGTTGAACAGCCAGGCAATATCGTCTACGGTCGAAATGAAATGGTGGCTGGCACCGAAACGCGCCATGGCGTCACGCACCTGCGCCAGCTTGGCGGCGCGCGGCGCGCCCACAAAGGCTGCGTCATGCTCGTACACAGGCGCTTCGGGCAGAGAGGCGCGGTCCGGCCAAATGGTGGCAAACACGTCGACATCGGTTCGCAGAGTGGCACCGACTTTGGTCAACGCCTCACGCAGCTGTTGTGCGGCCGCCAGGCCCAGCACCGCGCCGTCCACGCCCACCGCTTGCCCGGCGGACGCATGGCTTGCGAGCCATTGCACATGGTGTGTGGAGGCGCCGGTTTCGATCTTGACCAGTTCAATGCCGCTGCCGGTTAGCTCAGCCTCGGCCTGCGTCCAGTAGCGACTATCGGCAAATAGCGCCGCTCGGGTTGGCGTCAGCGCCAGCGTGCCCATGGAGCCGGTGAAGCCTGAGAGCCATTCGCGGCCCTGCCAGCGTGCGGGGAGGTACTCGGACAAGTGCGGGTCGCTCGACGGCACCAGACAGGCCGCCAGCCCCATCTCTTTCAAAGCAGTCTGTGCGCTGGCAATGCGTTGGGCAAAAACAGAGGGCGTAGCAGTCATCGCGGTTCCTTTTGGGAAGGGAGTTGGCGCCGGGGTAGGGCGCGAACCCGCGATTGTAGGACTGCGGTTAAAGCCTCTTGACCCCGGGCAAATAGCCGAATAATTGACCGTCCAGGTACAAGGCACCCTCTGGCGCGCCGGCTTCGGCGTAAAACTCCAACACCCGCTCGGGCGGGCTGCGTTCGTGGGCACGCTCCGTTGCAGTGAGGCTGCGCGACAAGCTGGCCAGTGCGCGACTGGCGCTGCGCAAAACGCCAGCCGCAAAGCGACGCACCGACGGGCGGCGTGGCGCGAAGAGGGGGTAGGCCTGGGTAAACAAACTGCCTGACATGATGGTGGTCTCCTGGTTTGCACCCGGGCCACTATGAAATGGATGTTGAGCGGCGGCTACAAACTTGCTCAAATGATAAATTAAAACTTATCTTGAGCAAATACAATTTATCCAAAAAGACAGTTGCCTATTTTTTTTGTCGCAACGGTGCAACACCCACTTGGGAGCGCAGCCACAGGGCATTGGCATCGGCAACCGTTGGCGCGGGCTTGGCCGTTGACGTCTTGTCTTTGGATGGCGCGGCGGGGGCTGAAGGCGTCAAAACCTCACCCAGCAGGTCCAGCAACCGGGTGCGCGCCCGCTGTGGATGGCGACGGTAGTAAGTCAGCACCAGCCCCACAATGAAGCGCTCATCATCGTCGCGTGCCGCGTGGCTGTCGGTCGTGCTCTCAGCCACGGCAGCGGGTTTGGCAATAGCGGCACCCGGCGTGTGGGCCTGGTCCATCCAGCCATTGGGTTTGTGGCACAACTGCTCAAACTGGCGGGCCAGGCGCTCCCCAATCTGGCGTGAGCGACCCTTGATCTGGCTCCAATAGCTGGGCTGGATTTGCACCCGTTCGGCAAATCGGCCTTCAAGCCCCCGCAGGGTGGCGGCATCGGGGTGTTTGATGGTGTTTTGCACAAATTCATCGAACAGGCGCAAGGCGTTGTCGAAGCGAATTTGCGCCAGATCGGTAGCGCTGTTCATGGCACCGATGATAAACCGGCCTTGCGCTCGGCACGCAGCTTGTCACGCCAAAGTGCAGCCTGTCTGCGGCTCAACCCGGCGCATCGCATGGCGCTGGCGTCCGGCGGGCCTGCGTGGGTACAGTCAGGGCCATAGCATTCGTTACCGAGCACATACCATGCAGAACACAACACACCCTAAAACCGGAACTGACGCCTGGGCCCGCTTCACCGAGCGATTCCTGAAGGTGTTTCACGCCTATGCGGGCTGGCTGGTCAGCATGACCTGGCGACGTTTTTTTCTGCTTGCGCTGGCCCTGATCGTGTCCATGGCCATCGTCCATGATGTCCCGCCATTGAGCTGGACCTATAACGAGGTTCTGGAGCCTGAGACATCGCCTTCAACACCGCCGCGCGCCCAACGCGATTTGCAGCGGCACAAAAAGACCAACAAGGACAACGCGGATGGCGTGAACATCTCCATCGACGAAGACGGCGTTCACATCACCACCAAACCACCGTCCACAGCTCCCGCTGCGGGCGCGTCAACACCCGCAAGCGGCGGCGTTTTATCGTCGACCGAAGCGTCTGCGGGCGATGGTGTGTTCATCAATCTGCCGGGTGTTCACATCAAACTGCCGCCCGGCTCAGATTCGCAAGCCGTGCGGGAAGCCATCAATGAGGCCAAGCAAGAAATCAAGGATGCGCTGGAAAGTGCGCAAAGGGATGTACAGGACGCAATGGAAGAAGAAGTCGCCGCACGCAAACCACGGATCATCCGGCACAAGATCGGTGACCCGCTGATGCCGCTAACCATGTGGTTCATCCTGATCTCCGCCATCATCAAGATCACCTACAAGGGCAAGGTACAAGCCGAGGCCAAAGCTGCGCAGGCCACTGAAGTGGCCGAGTCCGAATCGCTCAAGCGCCAGGTGGTAGAGGCGCGCATGGCTGCCATGCAGGCGCAGGTGGAGCCGCACTTCCTGTTCAACACGCTGGCCAGCATTGACCACCTGATCGAGACCGACCCGCCGCGCGCCAGCATCATGCAGAAGAACCTGATTGCCTTGCTGCGTGCCAGCATGCCCACCATGCGCGAAGCCAATGCGCAGAGCACCCGTGACCTTGGGCGTGAGCTGGCCGTTATCCGGCCCTACCTGGAAATATTGAAGGTGCGCATGGAAGAGCGCCTGCAAACCGAAATTCGCGTCAGTGACGGTCTGCTATCCGCGGAATTCCCGCCCATGATGCTGCAAAGCCTGGTGGAGAACGCCATCAAGCATGGTCTGGAGCCCAAGGCCGAGGGCGGCATGCTGACCGTGCGTGCGGAAATTGTGCACGGCAGCTTGGCGATTGCCGTGGCAGACACCGGCCTGGGATTCGGAAGGGCAGACACTGCTGGAACCGGCATCGGCCTCTCCAACATCCGCGAGCGTCTGGCCCTGTTGTATGGCGGCAAGGCCAGCCTGGCCATCACCGAGACCGCCGGCGGCGGAACCACCGTCACGATTACCGTACCCTATGTAGTGCGAGCCGAAGAAGTGCAGCCACAATAGGCGACCAACAACAACATTCGTGGATGGAGTTTGCACATGCCCCGCGCCCTGATTGCCGACGATGAACGCCTCATGCGTGAGCAGCTTCGCGCCCGCCTCAAGGAGGTGTGGCCTGAACTGGAAATCGTGGCGGAGGCCAGGAATGGTCAGGAGGCGGTGGCGCTGACCGAACAGCACCATCCGGACCTTGTTTTTCTGGACATTCGCATGCCTGGGCTTACCGGGGTCGATGCGGCGCGACAGATTGCCCAATTACCAACCTTCGACGACGCGCAGGGATGGCCAGGCTGCGAGATTGTTTTTATCACCGCCTACGACCAGTACGCGGTGCAGGCGTTTGAACAAGGTGTGGTGGACTATGTGCTGAAACCGGCCGAACGTGAGCGACTGATGGTCACGGTTCAGCGCATTCGCCAGCGCATGGCCGAGCGCGCCAAACACGACACGGACGACGATAAAAGCGCAGAACCACCACTGGCGGCCCACACACCCGCCATGCAACAACTATTACAGCGCCTGGCGGGACAACTCAACACGCAGGCGCCTGCCAAGCTGCAGTGGATACAGGCCACCGTGCGCCAGGCCATTCAGATGATTCCGGTGGAAGATGTTCTGTTCTTCATCTCGGACGAGAAGTACACCCGCGTCCAGACCGCCACGGTCGAGGCCCTGATTCGCAAACCCATCAAGGAACTGGTGGACGAGATTGACATGAACCTGTTCTGGCAAATCCACCGTTCCACCCTGGTCAACATCAAGGCCATAGCCGGCGTTAGCCGCGACGAACGTGGTCGCCAGTTGGTCAGCGTGCGAGGGCTAACGGAAAAACTGGAAGTCAGCCGAAGCTACACCGGCTTGTTCAAGGCCATGTAGCCATGTTCATGGTCCGTCTATTTCGCCTGCTGGGCTATCTGCCGTTGTCGCTGATGCAGCGGGTAGGTGCACCGCTGGGTTGGCTGGTCTGGCGACTGTCTGGCGCATTCCGTCAGCGATTTGAGGAGCAAGCGACCGCAGCCGGCTTCAGCCCGGCGCAATACCGCCCGGCTCGCGCAGCCATCGGCACGATGGTGACGGAACTGCCCTGGCTGTGGCTACGCCCGGCCAGCCAGGGTGTGCTGGATCTGGTGGAATGGGAAGGGGTTGAACACTTCGAGTCCGCGCTCGATGCCGGCAATGGCGTCATATTGGCGCTGCCGCACCTTGGTTGTTGGGAAATGATTGGCCAGTCTCTGGCCGAGCGCTACGGACCAACGCGCGGCCCGCTGGTAGCGTTGTACCGGCCCGCACGCAAGGCGTGGTTGGCGCCTCTGGTAGCCAGTTCACGTGACCGGCCAGGTCTGAAGGCGGTGCCCACCAGTGTTTCGGGCGTGCGCAGCCTGATCCGTGTGTTGCGGGGTGGCGGCTACACCGCCATCCTGCCGGACCAGGTACCCCCCTTGGGTCAAGGCGTCTGGGCACCATTTTTTGGACGCCCGGCCTACACCATGACGCTGCTGTCACGCCTGGCACAGCAAAGTGGTGCGCGGGTACTGCTGTGCTGGTGTGAACGGCGGCCCATCGGCCAGGGCTACATGATGCATTTCGAGCCGCTGGATGCGCCGGAACTGCAGGACGCCAGCGCCACGCCCGAAGCCGCCGCCACGGCTGTCAACGCCGGGATGGAGCGGCTGATTCGGCGTGCGCCGGGGCAATACCTGTGGTCTTACGCCCGTTACAAACAACCTGCGGGCGAGGATTGAATTGCTACTTATTTTGTAGCTGGTTACGCAAGCACCACGGGGGCTAATGCCCAACAGAAGCTATTCAAAACGTCTCCCAATCGTCACCGCCGCCGTTATCCGCGGCGGGCTTGGGAATGCTTTTGGGTGGAGCAAGTTTTGCAGGCCCAGCCACCGTCTTTGGCTTAGCGATGGGGGCTGGGCGGCTTGCGCGACTTGGCGATGGTGCAAACGACTGCCTGCGCGGCTGCTTTGCAGGGTTCCCGTTTGCGTGGGACGAAATCGCATCGCTTGGCGACAACTTGAATAAGGCTACGACCTGAACCAAGTCCTGGGCTTGACCATTGAGGCTACTTGCGGCGGCGGCCATCTCCTCCACCAACGCCGCATTTTGCTGGGTTGCGTTATCCATATGGCGCACCGCCTCACCCACCTGGGCCACACCTGCAGACTGCTCGGTACTGGCTGCGCTAATTTCGCCCATGATGTCGGTCACACGCTTGATGGAGCTCACAACCTCGGTCATTGTTTCCCCGGCTTTGTCCACCAGCGAAGTTCCCTTTTCAACCCGCTCCACACTGGCGTTAATCAGACTCTTGATTTCTTTGGCAGCGTCAGCACTGCGCCCGGCCAATGAGCGAACCTCTGACGCAACAACGGCAAAACCGCGTCCTTGCTCGCCTGCGCGGGCCGCCTCGACCGCCGCGTTAAGCGCCAAAATATTCGTTTGAAATGCGATCCCGTCGATGACTCCAATGATGTCCGATATCTTGCGCGACGACTCATTGATCCCCTTCATGGTTTCAACCACTTCGCTGACGACCTCACCGCCATGTATGGCCACGGTGGAGGCACTCATGGCAAGCTGATTGGCCTGGCGGGCACTGTCCGCGTTCTGCTTGACGGTGGAGCCCAGCTCCTCCATGCTGGCAGCGGTTTGCTCCAGCGCACTGGCCTGCTGCTCGGTACGGGTAGACAAGTCATTGTTTCCCTGGGCAATCTCCGAGGACGCTGTGGCGACGCCTTCTGATCCTTGACGCACGTTAGACACCAGTTTGACCAGATTGGCTTGCATCAGTGCCAAGGACGTCAGCATTCCACCCACCTCATCTTGGCCACCCACCGGAACCGTGGTGGACAGGTCACCATGGGCAATGCGCTCGGTCACGCCCGACGCAAGTTTCATGGGCCCGACAATGCTGTGTGAAATTCGCAGCGCGATCCCGATTCCCAGTACAACACCAATGACGAGGACGCCCCAGTTCAAGGTGACGGCGCGGGTTAAGGCCGCTTGCAACTGGCCGCTGTCTGCAATTTGCAGCGACACCAGTTTGCCTGCCAGTTGATCGACCGCCTGCATGTGGGCTTCCGGCGCGCCGGCATGGGAGGAAACCGCAGCGGCCAAGGCGCGCTTCTCATCTTCCGCTTGGGTCAGTGTGCCCAACTTCTTGACTTGCTCCGTGTCCAGCGCAGGGACTGTCGCCTTGGTTGCGACCGCAATTTTGACCAGCACAGCCCATTCAGATGCCAGTGAAAGACGATAGGCCCGCTCGTCCAGCTCAGTGTTGAAATGTTGGATTTTGGCAAGCTGCAATTGACCTACGCCTGCGACGACTGCAAGCAAAAGCAGCATCACACCGAAGCCCACGATCAGACGACTACGTATGGTCAAAGTCATAGAAGCTCACTTTCAAATTGAAACTGCCCGTGCAACGTGCCCTTCCAGCCCCCTGGGAATAGCCCCCAACAATTGCCGAGTATAGGCATGCTGGGGGCGGTTGTAGATGTCGTCCGAGGTACCTCGCTCCACAATCTCGCCCTGGTTCATCACCAGAATATCGTCGGCCATGTACTTCACAACGGCCAGGTCGTGGCTGATGAAGACGTAGGTCAGGCCAAACTCTTCCTGCAAATCAAGCAGCAGGTTGAGCACAGTGGCCTGCACGCTCACGTCCAGTGCGCTGACGCTTTCGTCACAGACGATGATTTCGGGCTTCATCGTCAGACAGCGCGCAATCGCAATACGCTGGCGCTGGCCACCCGAGAATTCGTGCGGATACTTGCCAAATGCCTCGGGAGGCAGGCCCACTTTTTCAATCAGGGCCACCGCGCGCTGAGCGCGCTCGCCATCATCTTTGCCGATGCTGTGGATGCGCATGGGCTCCATCAGAATCTGGCCGATGGTGAAGCGGGGGTTCAGACTGGCATACGGGTTTTGAAAAATGATCTGGATGCGACTGCGGTAGGCCCGCATCTGCGACGCGTTCAGCGTTGCCAGGTCAACACCCTCAAACAGGATGCTGCCAGCTGTTGCCGCTGTCAGGCGCGTCAACATCATGCCCACCGTGGTCTTGCCCGAGCCCGACTCGCCCACCACGCCCAGCGTGCGCCCCTTGTGCAAGGAGAAATCAGCACGCTTGACGGCGCTGAACACGCTGCGCCTGAACAAGCCAGTCTTGAGCGGATAGTCCTTTTGCAGCCCTTTGACCTCAATCAGCGCCGGGCCATCAGCCGGTGTGCTGACGCGTTCTTCGGTGATGGCGGTGCGCTTGTTCATGATGTCGTCGATCACGGCCAGACGACGGGGGCGCGCGTCCAGTCGGGGGCGGCACGCCAGCAGGGCCTGCGTATAGGCATCTTGCGGTGTCGTGAAAATGGCCGCCGCTTCACCCGCTTCGCGCACAACGCCGTTGCGCATGACCACCACGCGGTCCGATATTTCACCCACCAGACCCAGGTCGTGGCTGATGAACAGCATGCTCATCTTCTGGCGCTGCTGGAGCCGGGCCAGCAGTTCCACAATCTGACGCTGCACGGTCACGTCCAGTGCCGTGGTGGGCTCATCGGCAATCAGCAACTTGGGCTCGCAGGCAATGGCGATGGCAATCATCACGCGTTGCTGCTGGCCACCGGAGAGCTGGTGCGGGTAGGCGTTCAACCGCTCCTTCGGGTTGGGAATGCCCACCTCAGTCATCAGCTCCAGCGCGCGGTCAAGCGACTGCTTGCGGTTCAACTTGAGGTGGATGCGCAGCACTTCGGCAATCTGGTCGCCCACCGTAAACACCGGATTGAGCGAACTCATGGGCTCCTGAAAAACCACCGAAATATCTTTGCCGCGCAAAGAGCGCAGGTCTTCAATCGGCGCCTGCAACAGGTCTTTGCCGTTGTACAGGATTTTGCTTTTTGTATCGACAATGGCGTTTTCGGGCAGCAAGCGCACGATGCTCATGGCGCTGACGCTCTTGCCGCTGCCCGACTCGCCCACCAGCGCCACGGTGCTGTTGACGGGGATGTCAAAGTTCACGCCTTTAACCGCCTCAACGGTGTGGGACTTGCCCATGCGAAACGCAACCCGCAAGTCCTGAACGCTAATTAAATTATTCATGCTCATCCTAATCAGTCGGGGTCATAGCACATTGCTTCACAAGTGGTCTGACCCACAAAATCATTAACGAAGTTTCGGGTCCAACGCATCGCGCAGCGCATCGGTCAGCAGGGCGAATGCCGTCACAAAGGTCGCCATGAACAGGGTCGCCGTGGCCAGTTGCCACCACTTGCCCTGCACGAGTTCGGTTTGGGCTTCAGCCAGCATCGTTCCCCAGCTGACCATGTCAATCGGCACGCCCAAGCCAAGATACGAAAGAATCACCTCGGCCTTGATAAAGCCCACCACATGCAGGCTCAGTTGAACCAGAACGACGTGGCTGATGTTGGGCAGAATGTGGGTGAACATACGCGAGGCGTTTGAAGCGCCAATGGCCTCGGCAGCCATCACGTACTCGCGCGAGCGGTGCTTCATGTACTCGGCACGCACCAAACGGTAAATACCGGTCCACCCCACCAGACTCAGGATGATGACCACCGTCCAGACGCCACTGCCCAGCGTACTGGCCATGGGGCCGGACTTCAGCACTGCAGCCAGCGCAAACACCAGCAGGATGTAGGGAATGGCAGTGAACACGTTGTAGACCCACTCCAGAAAATCACCCGTGCGCCCACCAAAATAACCGCCAACGGCACCCAGAATGGTGCCGATCAGCGTGGCAAACAGAGCGGCCGTGAGGCCCACCGTGATAGAAACCTGCGCACCCTTGATCACTTTGCTGAACACGTCACGGCCTTGCTGGTCGGCACCAAAGGGAAGTGTGTCGGCCTTTACTGTTACCGTCGTCTTGAATTGGGCGGCGCGCTCGTCCCACTCCTTGTAGCGGGCGGCCAACGGATCCACATCGCTGATGTCCACGTTCGGCCCGACAACGGTTTCCACGATGGCGTTCTGGGTGCCATCGGCAATTTTTCCGACCAAGGTTGGTGCGGCAAATGGCACACCTACTTCCTTTTGCCAGTCACTGGCCACCAGACCCAATTGGGCCGCCATCACGAGCACGATGAAGAGCATCGTCACGTAGAGCGACACCATGCCGACCCGGTCCGTCTTCAGGCGCAGCCAGGCCTGCTTCCACACACCGGGCGATTGGGGCAGGGATTGCAACATATCGGTACTCATTTCAGCGTCACCCTTGGATCGACAAACTTGTACAGCACATCGGTGATCAGGTTGATCACCATGGTCAGCGCGGCCAGATAGACCGTGGCCGCCTGGATGACCGGGTAGTCGCTTCGGTTAACCGCCACCAGAATCTCACGACCCAACCCCGGGATGGAGAAGAACACCTCGATCAGGAAAGAGCCAATGAACACGCCCGGCAAGCCGGTGGCCACGTTGGTCAGAATTGGAATCATGGCGTTGCGCAGCACATGCTTGAACAAAATGGCGTTCTCGGACACGCCCTTTGCCCTTGCGGTGCGCACGTAGTCCTGACCAATTTCGTCGAGGAAGAAGCTGCGGTAAAGCCGCGTCTGCGGAGCCAGACTCACCAGCACCGCCAGAAACACGGGCAGCGGCGCATACGTTGCAAGATTTTTCCAGACACTGTTACTCCAGCCCTGCACCGGAAACCAGCCCAACACAAAGCCAAAGAGATACTGCCCCACAATGATGTAGACCAAAAAGCTGATCGACAACGCCACGGTGCTGATGATCATGATGGCCCGGTCGGTCAGACTGCCACGCACATAGGCCACCGCCAAACCGGCGCCAATGGCCAGCACCACTTCGAGCAGCAGGATGGGGATCATGATGGTGAGCGTGGCAGGCAGCCGGGTCGCAAAAATATCCGCGATGGCCTCGTTCGTGGTCCAGCTCTTTCCCCAATTAAAGGTAAAGACCTGCTGCACAAAGACCCAGAGCTGTTCCGTCACCGATTTATCCAGTCCGAGCTGCGCACGCAGCGATGCAAGACGCTCAGGAGACGCCTTCATCCCAGCCATGATTTCGACCGGATCGCCACCAAACAGTTTGAACAGAAAGAAGATCAGCAGAATCACCCCCAGCAGGGTGGGAAGCATTTGCCAGATGCGTCGCAGGATGTAGGAAAGCATATTTTGTTCTTGACTTGGGGGAAACGCCCATGGGTTTATTGTCCGGCGCGATTATGCTTGCAGACGTTTGAATAGGCATTGGTGTTTCTTACTATGAATATCTCGTTTTCGCGCTGGATGTGCGGCATTGGTCTGATTTTTCTGGGCGCAAACGGTCTGCACGCGCAAACTGGCGCACCCGAAAAAGTGCTGCGCTACGCCTTCGAAATTGCTGAAACAGGATTTGATCCCGCGCAAATTTCAGACTATTACTCGCGCACCGCAACCGAGAACATGTTTGATGCGCTGTACCGCTACGACTACCTGGCGCGGCCCGCCAAGGTGGTCCCTAATGTGGCGCAGGGCATGCCCGTCGTTGCTGATGATTTCAAAACCTTCACCGTCAAGGTCAAGCCCGGCATCTACTTTGCCGACGACCCGGCGTTTGGCGGCAAGAAGCGCGAGCTGACCGCGCAGGATTTTGTCTTCACTTTCAAACGGATCTTCGACCCCAAGACCAAGAGCCAGTCCTATTCCGACCTGGAAGAGATCAAGCTGCTGGGCATGGACACCTTGCGCCGTGATGCCGAGAAACCCGGTGCCAGCTTCAATTACGACACGGAGGTGGAAGGCCTGCACGCACTGGACCGTTACACCGTTCAGTTCAAGATGGCTGAAAGCCAGCCCCGGTTCATTTACAAGTTGACCGAGTCCAGCATCTGGGGCGTCATGGCGCGCGAGGTCGTCGAAAAATACGGCGACAAGATCATGGAGCATCCCGTGGGCACCGGGCCATTCAAGCTGGACCAGTGGACGCGCTCGTCCAAGATCACGTTTGTGAAAAACCCGAATTTCCGCGAAGAGTATTACGAAGCCGAGCCCCCGGCCAACGACCCGATTTCGCAGGAAATCTACCGCCAGATGAAAGGCAAGCGCATCCCCATTCTGGACAAGGTGGAAATTTCCATCATTGATGAAGTGCAGCCGCGTTGGCTCTCGTTTCTGGGCAATGAGCATGACTTTCTGATGTACCTGCCAGCCCAGTTTGCCAATCAGGTGATCCCCAACAACAAGCTGGCCCCCCATCTGGTCAAGAAGGGCATCCGCATTGAGCGCTATGCGGCACCCGAATTGACCTTCTCGTACTTCAACATGGACAACCCGACAGTCGGGGGTAACGAAACCGGCAAGGTGGCACTGCGCCGTGCCATAGGCCTGGCCTACAACACAGAGGAAGAAATTCGCCTGCCCCGGCGCAACCAGGCCATTGCGGCCCAGGGCGCCATTCCGCCCAATACCTGGGGCTACGATCCCAAGTTCAAGTCCGAGCTGAGCGATTACAACCCGGCCCGCGCCAAGGCCCTGCTGGACATGTTCGGCTATGTGGACAAGGACGGCGACGGTTGGCGCGACATGCCCGACGGCAAACCACTGGTGCTGGAGTATGCAACCTCACCCTCTGCTGCGGATCGAGAACTGAACGAAGTGTGGAAGAAAAGCATGACGGCAGTAGGCATACAGATCGTGTTCAAGACCGCCAAGTGGCCCGAAAACCTGAAGTCAGCCCGCGCCGGCAAGCTCATGATGTGGGGGCTGGGCAACTCGGCCTCCTCGCCGGACGGTGGCAGTTTTCTGGATTTTGGTTACGGCCCGCAAAAGTTCGAAGGCAATCTGGCGGGTTTCCAGAACGCCGAATACGACAAACTCTACCGCCAGCAGGTGGTCTTGCCCGACGGCCCAGAGCGCCTGGCCCTGATGCAGAAAATGGTCAAGATTCTGGTGGCCTACATGCCCTACAAGTTCAATACCCACCGCATTCGCACCGACGTGATACAGCCCTGGCTGGTCGGCTACCGCCGTCATCCGACGTCACGCGCATTTTGGCGGTATGTGGACATTGACACCAGCAAACTCCCGAAGCAGTAAAGGGTTTACCCGAGCCATCCGCACCATTGGCAGATAGTTACAGCCCCTACAATGCTCCACCTTCCGTCCCCTGCTTATCTGCAACCCTGGACGCCAGACGGTTGTTCGCACAACGAACCCAGTCTGACCTCACAAGATTAGGAACACCATGCAATTGCGCAACCATTTGACGGCCATCGCGGCCCTGACCTTGGCATTCAACGGCGCTTGCCTGGCGATTGAACTGCCGGCTGGAACCCAGTTGCATGCCAGTCAAACTTTTGTCCGCTCCAACGGTTCTGAGCCCGAAAGCATGGACCCTGCGGTCGCCGAGACAGTGCCCGCCAACCAGATTCTGCGCGACTTGTTTGAGGGGTTAACCGCCACCGACACGACTGGCAAGACCGTACCCGGCGTCGCTGAGAGCTGGAAACAGACCACCCCGACGACCTGGGTGTTCAAGCTGCGCACCAATGCCAAGTTCTCCAACGGCGACCTTGTCACCGCCGATGATTTTGTCTATGGCATTCGCCGCTTTGTTGACCCCAAGACAGCTTCGCCGTATGCCGCCACGTTTGGCGTGTTTCTGCTAAACGGGCTGGAAGTCGCGCAGGGCAAGAAGCCCTCCAGTGAATTGGGCGTGAAGGCATTGGACAAGTACACGCTGGAGCTCAAGACCCAGGACCCGACGCCCTTCATGGCGGAACTGGTTGCCAACACCCAACTCGGCCCGGTCCATAAGACCACGGTGGAGAAGTGGGGCAAAGACTGGGTCAAGCCGGGCAACATGGTCGGCAACGGTGCCTATGTGCTAACGGAGTGGAAGGTGAACAACCGCATCGTGGTGGAGAAGAACCCGCACTATTGGGACGCCGCCAACGCGCGCCTGACCAAGGTGACGTATCTGCCGATTGAAGACCAGTTTGCCGACATCAAACTGTGGGAGTCGGGCGAGACCGACTATGTCTACCAAATGCCTCCGGGCGTGTTTGACAAATACAAGGCGCAGTACCCGAAAGAGCTGCGCAACCAGGCCATCATCGGCGTGCGTTATTACGACTACCAGACCAAGGACCCGGTGTTCAAGGATGTGCGCGTTCGCAAGGCGCTGTCCATGGTGATTGACCGCGAGATCTTGTCCAAGCGGGTTACCGCGGACGGCCAGCCGCCTGCCTACAGCCTGATTGTGGCGGGCGTTGTGGGCGCTGACCCAACGCCTTACGAGTGGGCCACCTGGCCCATGGACAAACGGGTCGCAGAGGCCAAAAAATTGCTGGAACAGGCCGGCGTGAAGCCGGGCACCAAATACAGCTTCTCGTACAACACCAGCGAATACCACAAAAAGATGGCCGTGTTCGTGGCGTCGGAGTGGAAGACCAAGCTTGGCATCGTCATGGAAACCGAGACCATGGAGTTCAAGGTGCTGGCCAAGAAGCGCCACGACGGTGCTTTCCAGATTGCCCGTAACGGCTGGCTGGCCGACTACAACGATGCCACCACGTTCCTGGCTCTGGTGCGCTGTGATTCGGACCAGAACACCAACTTCCATTGCAACCGCGAAGCCGAAGCCCTGATACAAAAAGGCAACCAATCGACCGACGCCGCCAAGCGCAAAACCCTGCTGACCCAGGCGTCCAAGATGATCCTCGATGACTACCCCATCATCCCGTTGGTGCAGTACTCGCTTCCACGTCTGATCAAATCCTATGTGGGCGGCTATTCCGAGCTGAATCCGCAAGACCACTACCGCAGCAAAGACTTCTACATCATCAAGCACTGAGGGCTTAGGCGATGTGGTCTTACACCCTGCGCCGCGTTCTGGCGGCGATTCCGACGGTACTGGTCGTCATCACAGTTTGCTACCTGTTATTGCACGCCACGCCCGGCGGACCGTTTGATAGCGACCGCAAAGTGTCGGAAGCAGTATTGGCCAATCTGCAAGCCAAGTACCACCTGGACCTGCCACTGTGGCAGCAGTACCTGCTCTACCTGAAAGGCTTGGCCGAGGGTGACTTGGGCGCTTCGTTTCGCTACGCCGACTGGTCGGTCAATGACCTGGTGGCCAGCGCCTTGCCGGTTTCCCTGTCCATCGGTGGCATCGCCATGCTGCTCTCGGCCGTCATCGGAGTCGCGCTGGGCATTGTGGCAGCCCTGCGGCAAAACAGCCTGGTCGACTACTTTGTCATGCTGCTGGGCAATATGGGTAGCGCCGTTCCCAGCTTTGTGCTGGGCCCGGTCATGATCATCGTGTTTGCCATTCTGCTGAAGTGGCTGCCCGCGGGCGGCTGGCATGACTTCGAGTTGCGCTTCATGGTTTTGCCCATTGCCCTGTTGACCATCATCAACGTGTCCACCATCGGCCGCGTCATGCGCGGCAGCCTGATCGAGGTGATGCACAGCAATTTCATCCGCACTGCGCGCGCCAAAGGCCTGCCGACCCGTGTGGTCGTGTTGCGCCATGCGCTCAAGCCCGCGCTGCTGCCCGTGGTCTCGCTGCTGGGGCCATTGGCTATTTCCTCGATTACGTCGGCCCTGGTGACGGAGACCGTGTTTTCGCTGCCCGGCCTTGGCAAGCTGATTGTGAACGGTGCGGGCAACCGCGACTACACCCTGGTGCTGGGCCTGGTGGTGCTGATCACGCTGCTGACTGTCACTCTGAATCTGTTGGTGGATTTGGCGTACGCCTGGCTTGACCCCAAGATTCGATATTAGTCAAATAGTGCTCTAGCCCCCGTCAACATTGCGTAAGCAGCTACAAAATGAATAGCACCTTGGATCTCCTGCCCAACCTGGTCAGTCCGCCGCGCAGCCTGTGGTCGGACGCGCGCCGGCGCTTTTTGCGCAACCGGGCTGCCATCGTCAGTTTGGTCGTTCTGACGCTGATTTGTCTGGCCTGCGTGATTGGCCCCTGGGTCTTGCCGCACGCC
>CAIYDK010000181.1 GCA_903924955.1 uncultured beta proteobacterium
AAATATTCAGCAGGCCAGTGGAACACCCTGGTCAATTTTGGATCGGCACTTATGCCTTTAGCTGGTCAGTTTTCGGTCGGCGGCAACACAGTGCGCACACTTCAACCTTCAAGCGTTGAATTTGCGCCAGATGGGGTTCGAGGTCCATGCTGCGTCCGTCAAAAGCCGTCCTGTTAAGGACGCGAATTCTCAGGCAGTTTGCGGAATAGTTGTGATGCCGACCCGATGTTATGGGTTACGTGTTGCTCAATGCACAGCGCAGCTTTGGAAATATCGCCGGCAAGGAGAAAACTGATGATCTTTTCATGTTCATCAATCGCCGTGCTGTTTTCAAAGCGCTTTGCCAATAGTGCAAAGCGTATCGGCTGTGCCATCTCGTTTAAAGTTTCAATCGCCTTTTGCAATGGCTCATTATTCGCCGTCTGCATGATCGCATCATGGAATGCAACATTGGCTTCCAAGTAGGATTCAATATTTCTTGCGGAAAATTGCTGTTTCATCGCCGCATTCGCCGCTTGCAGTGTGATGATCAAGTCAGTCAAAGATTTCCCGGCAAGCGCCTCGACGGCGTGACGCTCCAGCAAACCCCGCAGGCGGTAGATCTGTTCTGTTAGTTCGGCTGAATATTCTCTGACGCGAAAGCCGCGGCGTGGTTCATGCTTCACAAGACCGCGGAGTTGCAACAATCTAAGGGCTTCACGCAAAGGGCCGCGACTCACGCCGTATTCGACCTCAAGTTGCTGTTCACGCAGCGGATCCCCTGGTCGATAGCGCCCGATAATTATTCCCTGCCTGATTCGTTTCATCAAGAAATAGGGGATCGGCTCTGGGGTCGAATTTGTCATTTTATGAAGGGATGCACAGCACACCAGTGTTTCGCTACATCAAGACGACGACACAACCAGACTTTGTCATGCCTGCGCACATGATCCAGGAATGCAGCCAATGCCTGCGCCCGACCCGGTCTGCCAGAAATGCGCGCATGCAGACCGATCGACATCAACTTCGGTGCATGCACCCCTTCCTCGTATAGGCGATCAAAAGTGGCTTTCAAGTAATTTTCAAAATCAAATGGTGTGGAGAAACCGCCCGGTGAAGCAAATTTTCCATCGTTCGCATCCATGGTGTAGGGCACGACCAAATGAGGCTTTGAACCCACTTGAACCCAGTACGGCAATTCGTCGTTGTACGCATCTGAGTCGTAGAGAAATCCGCCCTCCTCTACCAGCAAGCGCCGCGTATTTTCGCTCGCCCCATAACGGCAATACCATCCCAGAGGTCGTACTCCCGTGGTGCGCGTGAGTGATTCGATTGCACGAGATATGCGCTCTTGTTCCTCGTCGACCGAAAGCCTGAAATGCTCCTCCCAGCGGTAGCCATGGCAACACACGTCAAAACCTGCCGCAACAATGGCTTGTGCCACGAGCGGGTTGCGCTCTAACGCCAATGCACAGCCAAAGATCGTTGCAGGAACCTCACGCTCCTGAAGAATTTGCATCAAACGCCAAAATCCAACCCGACTTCCATATTCGTACATACTCTCGAACGCCATATCTCGTTGCCCCGCTGGCACCCTTCCACCGGGAGCCTCGGCCAGACCGAGTTCGGTCCTTGCGTCACGATCAGCGTTGTTGTACTCGGCTCCTTCTTCGTAGTTGATCGCAATCTGCAGTGCCACTCTGGCATTGCCGGGCCAATGTGGATTAGGCGGTGTGACTCCATAACCGATGAAGTCGCGTGTTGGGGTCCAAGCTTGAGTCATATTTTGATCGCTCTAATGTTCGGCTAAAGAGAAGTTTGTCAGGGAATCATGCCCAGTCGACGGGCGAGCACTACCAGTCGCTCAGCTCTGGTGATAAAGGGACCATCGACGAGCCGACCATCCACGGTAAAAGCGCCCACACCCCGGCCCAGATGATGCTTGGCCGCATCGACAACCCGAACCGCGTGTTCGACTTCCGCGTGGTCAGGCATAAACACCTCGTTTGCTATTTCGATCTGCGATGGGTGAATACAACTTCGACCAGCAAAACCCAGTTGTCGTGCGGCAAACGAATCTCGTCGATAACCTTCTTGATCGCGAATGTTGACAAATGCGCCGTCGTACGCCTCGACACCAGCCTCACCAGCCGCCATGCGAACGGCTGTGCGCACGTATTGGGTAGCCGACGGCTCGCCCGACACAATTCCTAACGGCGCAAAAAGGTCGCCATAGCCAATCTGCAATCCAACAACCGAGGGGTGTGAGCTTGCGATCTCGGCAGCCATGCGCAGCCCACGGGGGGACTCAATGTTGGCCAAGATACCGATTGAACGCGTGATGCATCGCTCACGTTCAAGTTTCTGGATCATTTCGACCGCCCGCAATACAGAATCGGCCGACTCAACCATCGGCAGGTTCACAATTTGCAGCGCGGGCCAGATCGCCGCCTTCAGATCCTCGGCAAAATGAACCGTATCGACGGCGTTGACCCGCACGATAAGTGTCTTGTTCTCGTTCAATTGCGAGGCATCTTCCATCGTGACTGGACGGCACTCCAGCAGCTTGCGCAATTCAATACGTGCAGCAGGTTTGCTTTCGATGGCAACTGCATCTTCGAGATCAAAGGATATGGCATCAGCAGCACTGCCTAACGCCTTGGCGAAAAGTTCCGGCCTAGAGGCCGGTACGAACAGTTTGCTTCTCATGGTTCTCTGCTATTTCAGTTTGATTGCGAGTCGGCGCATTGAGTGCTCGAAAATAGTTGAGCGTCTGTTCGATTGAGACAACATCAGCAAACTGTCTGTCCATGTCGAACAGCGAGATCGCGTGCGAAATCGGGATCCGGTCAAATACCGCCTCTTGTGGAACTATGGCACGCAAGTTATAGGAGGCCGCGTCGAATACAGTAGCGCGAATGCAATTGCTGGTTGCACCGCCGACAATGATCACCGTGTCAATTTGTCGTTCTACCAAGTAACCCAGCAGGGGCGTTCCGTGAAAGCCGCTTGGTTTTTTTTTGGAGAAAACAATGTCGGCAGGACCCGGCTTGAGTTCCGGGACCAACTGGGCGCCAAATGAGCCAGCCAGGCACCAGTGTTCGCTTTGTAGTAGATCGCGCTTTTGCCTATAGACACCCATGTCGTTACCACTTCGACAGAGTTCAAACAATGTAAAAAAGCATGGTACGTTCGCTTCTTGCGCTGCGCTCACTATGCGGGAGATCTCTTTAACTGCGCGCCTGCCCGTGGCACCGCAACTTGAAGGCCATTGCGCGTCTGCACCGTCTTCGCCGACCATATATCTTTGCGCATCAATCACAACGACCGCAGGTCTTTGACCGAATCCCATTCGACGGCCGAATCGCCCACGCGCCACAATGGCACGATCTTCCTCAGTCAAGAATTGGTCCCACGAGTTCATGGTTGTAATTTCCTTCTTTCATTCATGCTGCACGTCACCTTACAAGGTGGCGCCGGATGAGCGTAATTCTGCGATCTCGGCGACGTCGTAACCCAAGTTGACCAGGATTTCCTGCGAATGTTCTCCGAACGCGGGAGCAGGGCGAACCACCGACTTGCCAGCTTCTTGAAATTTGATTGCACGCGACAGACCGCGGTATTTCCCAACGATTGAATGCTGGTAGGTTTCTACAATTTCTTCCGCCAAAACCTGCGGATGGTCGAACATGTCTTCGATTTCAAGCGCTGCGGCACAGGGGACGCTCTCGCCGAATATTGCCTCCCACTCGCGAGCACTGTGCGCCAGCAAAGCCAGGCTTACCTTGGGGACGAGTTCGGCCGCATGCTCGGCGCGGTGACGAACGCTGTCATAACGCGGGTTCGCCGCAAGTTCTGGTAACCCGATCAGTTCGCATAGCGCTGCCCAAAAGTGTGCTGTATTCGCCGAGATATAAAGACTGCCCTCACGGGTCGGGTAAAGGCCTGTGATACCGCCAGAGCGCATATCTCGATACGCGCTTCGTGGCTCATCGGCCGCCCAGACGAACCGAGCCGATTGCATGGCCAGGGCGCTTCGAAGCAGCGAGATCCCAACAAACTCGCCCTTGCCAGTGCGCTCTCGTTGATAGAGGGCCGAACTCACTCCTCCCGCAAGGAGCGCTGCAGCGTAATAGTCGACGACCGAACCATACACAATCTGCGGCTTGTCTTTCGTCCCTTGCAGGGTGCAGATTCCGGTCATTGTTTGAAGCACTTGGTCGTAGCCCGCCTTCTTCTTTAACGGACCGCTCTCGCCATAGCCGGTCACGGCGCAATAGATCAGGCGCTCATTTAGCAACTTCAGGCTTTCGTAGCCGATACCCAGTTTTTCGGGAACGCCTGGACGGAAGTTGTGAACCATGACATCCGCGTCGCAGAGCAACCGCATCAGCACTTTGCGCGCTGGCGCCTGCTTGAGGTCCAGCATGATCGAAGACTTTCCTCTGTTAACGCCAAGGAATGCACGCCCCTCGGATTTCAATGTGGACGGGTAGGCACGCAGGTTATCGCCTTGCGGGGGTTCAACCTTGATGACTTCTGCACCTTGATCAGCCAATAGCGTGCAGCCATAGGGAGCCGCAATGTAGGCACTGAGATCGAGGACACGAATGCCTGATAAAGGCCCGGTATTTGTCATGATATGGGCAGTAATAAAAGAGGAATTTGAAGTTGGAGCGGTTGTGCCATCTAATGCGAAAACCGCCGTGCGCCACCATCGACGTGAATGACTTGCCCGGTGATGTACCTTGCGAGTGGTGACGCAAGAAAAGTCACCAGCACCGATAAATCCTCAGGCTCACCGATATAGCCAACTGGGCAGTTCTGCGCAACCCATTGCCGCTGAGATTCGGCGGTGGGTAGCAATTTCTCGTCAATCTGCTCCGAGTGGATACGCCCTGGCACAACACTGTTGACGGTGACTCCATCCTTGCCAACCACCCGTGAAAGCGCCTTGGCCCAGATGTGGGTCGCGCCGTTTGGCGGAACACCGCCATTCACGGCTACAGGCTCATCGCCACCGGTAATGTTGATAATGCGTCCGAATCCGCAAACCCTCATCCCGTCTACGAAGGCATGCGCAAGTTCGCGCCCTGCATGGAAGTTCAGGTACATGGCGTCTTCCCACTGTTTGAGCGTCCCCAAACCGTCAAAGGGCCGTGACCCGCCTGCGTTGTTTATAAGTATGTCAAGTTGACCGAAGTGGCTGGCAATGCACTGCTTTATCGCCTGTGGCGCGTCGCGCTGTGTGATGTCGTAAGCCAGCACCAAAGGACGTAGCAGGCCCTCGCTTTCGATTTCGATAGCCAGAGAATTGAGCAGGTTCTCGCGGCGAGCCACCAGGATCAACTGGCAACCTTCCTTGGCAAGCATGTGTGCAATGTTGCGCCCAAGACCGGCACTGGCACCCGTAACCAAAGCAATCTTCCCGGCAAGTTGAATATCCAAGGCGATTTCTCCCTATTGAGGTCCAGTTATACAGAATCGTTTCATTCAAAGACCGAGATAGGCCTTGCGTATGCGGTCATCACCCGCCAGCGTCTGCGCCGAACCTTCTATCGTAATGTGCGAGTGTTCCAGTACGTAGGCATAGTGGGCCAGTTTGAGAGCCTGCGCCACGTTCTGCTCAACCAGCAGCAC
>CAIYDK010000182.1 GCA_903924955.1 uncultured beta proteobacterium
GGCCACGTCACACCGACCCTGGGTAACATCGTCGACCAGTTTGGCAAAGGAGCTGTCAATAAACTCCACCGCCACGTCAAGGTCCTTGCCAAGCTCCACGGCCATATCGATATCAATGCCCGTGAGTTGCTGGGTCCTGGGGTTGCGATAGGTAATGCCGAAATAATCGGGCCAAATGCACACTCGAACCACCTTGGCTGTCCTGACCGTGTCGAGGCGACTCGTTGTTCCAGTTGCGGCTTCCGATAGAAGCGGCATGCTAGCGCAAGCAATAGTTAGGATGAGAGAGATGATCCGCATGGCGTGGGGACTGGTGTAATGCCGGTGTTTGGCAGAGTGTACGCGCGGCCGTTAATACAGGTATAAATACCCAATGCATGGTCAGGGAAATTGACCGACGGCAGGCCGGCGACGCAAAGTTAGGGGAAACCTGGTTGACATGCAATAGTCGGTTTTCTTTCCATGAAAATACCGCCATGGCCAAAAAAGATCATGTTTCCGAAACTCCAGCCACCCAGATGCTTAAGGCAAACAAGGTGGCTTACACCGAACACCCCTATGAATACCTGGAGCACGGAGGCGCCCAGCATAGTGCGCAGGTGCTGGGGTTTGACCCGTTCATGGTGGTCAAGACCCTGGTGATGCAGGACCAGGATGCCAAACCGCTGTTGGTGCTGATGCACGGCAACCGCAAGGTGTCGACCAAGAACCTGGCGCGGCAAATCGGAGTGAAATCGGTCGAACCCTGTGCGCCCGAGGTGGCCAACCGGCACAGCGGTTACCTGGTGGGCGGTACTTCACCTTTCGGCACACGCCGCGACATGCCGGTTTTCATCGAAGAAAGCATTCTTGCTTTGCCCAGAATTTTGATCAATGGCGGACGCCGGGGCTATCTGGTGGGCATTGACCCGCTGGCGTGCGTGCAGTTGCTGGCAGCAAAGCGGGTACAGTGCGCATTGGCTGATTGACCTCAGGAGAACTGGTTTTGGATTCACTCGTTGCTTTTTACCCTTGGCTGGCCGTGCTGGCGGCCTACCTGGTGGGATCGCTGTCGTTTGCGGTGATTGTGAGCCGCGCCATGGGCCTGAATGACCCGCGCACCTTTGGCAGTAAAAACCCGGGTGCCACCAATGTGCTGCGCTCCGGTAGCAAGGCTGCGGCTATCGTGACTTTGTTTATGGATGCTTTCAAGGGCTGGTTGCCTGTGATGCTGGTCAAGTGGTATGGCTTGAGCTATGGTCTGGGTGACGGAACCATGGCCATGGTGGGGCTGGCGGCTTTTTTGGGTCACCTGTTTCCGGTGTTTTTCCGTTTTGAAGGGGGAAAAGGGGTGGCCACTGCGCTGGGGGTGTTGCTGGCCTTCAGTTGGATTCTCGGATTGGCCACTGCGGCGACCTGGCTTCTGATCGCCTATTTTTTCCGCTATTCGTCGTTGGCTTCACTGGTGGCTGCGTTGTTTGCGCCGGTGTACTACATCTTTGGAGACGGCGTAGTCTGGGCCATGGATAAGAGTGTGGTGCTGGCCATCGCGGTGATGTCGTTGCTGTTGATATGGCGCCATGCTGAAAATATCGGGCGTCTGGTCAAAGGGTCTGAATCAAGGTTGGGCAAGAAGAAAAAATGAGCCTGCGTTACAGCACGCAGCTTGCCACCGTCATTGACCGGCGAAGGCACTCAATTGCAGGATATGAAAGTGATTGAGCCGTACCCGCACCGCAGAGGCCGCCAGGGCTGAACGGATTCGCGGGCTGTGCGCAGTCCAGTGCAATCGAGGCGCCGGGACCAACTCGCCAGTAGGCTTGCCGATGATGGCAACAAACGGATGGTTGTGCTGACTGCTGCGACGTAATACTACGCCCAGTTCTTCGCTGTCCAGACGTATATAGGTGCCTGGTGGGCACAAGCCCACGGCGCGAACCAGAGCATGGCCCACTTCATCGGTTTTTGCGGAGGCATTCGCCATGATGGATCGGGCTGATTCCGTGGCGGTGCGCCCGGCTCGCGACATACGCGGACTGATCATGGCAGCGTAGCGGTCCACTACTTTCAAAATGCGGGTCAGGCGTGTGGAGGGTGGCGCGGTATGAAAATCTGCGCGCTCCACAACGTCATCGTGGTGGTTGGAAACGATGTCCAGCCACTGCCCGTCAGTCACCCCCAAATTGGCCAGCATGAGCGAGCTCTTGACGGAGTGGGCCTTAATCATGTCTTGTTGTTGCGCGGTGGGCTTTTCGACCTGCGTTGCCAGCACGTCCTGCATCGCGGTCATGGCAACATTCATGGTCAATGCGGCATGTACGAGGCTGTTGCGCTCCTGTGGAACAATATTCAACTCGAGGGCAATCAGGTGGCACAGCACCGCGCAGACCAACGAGTGAGATGCGCTGTAGCCCACCGGCGAGTTGGCGGCTAACTGGAACAAAAGGTACAGGCCAACATCGGGGTCGCGTTGCAGCAAGCCCTGCATCCATCGGTCATATTGAACGACGCGTTGCGCAAACTCCTGCGTGCTATCCGGGCTTCCCAGTATGACGCCCAGGCCGGATTCCAGATCGGACCATAAGGCCAGCAGGTCTTCGTACTCGTTTGCGCTCTGGATACTCACGAATTACTCTAAAGGCGATTCTGTAGTACGGTGTGGAAGATCAATCTCGGAAATTGTTGAAGCTCAGCGGCAAATCGGCAACTTCCTTGCGGATCAGGGCCATGGCGGCCTGCAGGTCGTCACGCTTGGCGCCGGTCACCCGCACGGCGTCGCCCTGAATGGCAGCTTGCACCTTGATCTTGCTGTCTTTGATGGCGCGCTGGATTTTTTTGGACACTTCGGTCTCAATACCGTTGCGCACCTTGATGACCACTTTGACCTTGTCGCCGCCCATTTTCTGGACATCACCGATGTCCAGAAAGCGCACGTCCACTTCTTGTTTGGTGAGCTTGTTGCGCAGTACATCTTCAATCTGGTCGAGCTGAAATTCGGCGTCACCAATCAGGGTTATTTCTTTGTCCTTGAGTGCAACGCTGGCCGAGGTGCCTTTGAAGTCAAAGCGGGTGGTGATCTCCTTCGAGGTGTTGTCTACCCCGTTTTTGACTTTGGACATTTCTGCTTCGCAGACGGTATCAAATGAAGGCATATTCGTTGGTTCAATAGTTGGTCCACAACCCTGATCGGACCCGGGCTGTGTGCGTTTATTTGGACTGGGCCATGACCGATCTGGCCTGCGCGGGGGAGGGCGACTGCACCCCGATGCGACAATCTTGCCATGTTAGTCGAGAAAAACGTCCCGCTCCAGCCCTTTAACACGTTCCATATTGTCGCCAAGGCACATGCGCTGGCCCGCATTGGAAGTGAAGCAGATGCCCATGCGCTGATGGCAGACCCCCAGTGGGGTGCTGTTCCGAAGTTTGTGCTCGGTGGAGGCAGCAACGTGGTGTTGACCGGGGATGTGAAGCCGCTGGTGCTGAAAGTGGAGATTAAGGGCCGCAGCCTGATCGGTGAGACCGCTAAATCCTTCATCGTGGAGGCTGGTGCGGGCGAAGTCTGGCACGATTTTGTGGCGTGGACACTGGAGCAAGGCTACCCTGGGCTGGAAAACATGGCATTGATTCCCGGGACAGTAGGCGCATCACCGGTGCAAAATATTGGTGCCTATGGCGTTGAGTTGCAGGACCGTTTTGAGGCGCTGGACGCCATGGACCTGCAGACGGGGAAGGTGTTTACGCTGAACGCCGCCCAGTGTGCTTTTGGCTATCGCGATTCAGTTTTTAAACACGGTGGCGCGTTTCAAGTGGGCTTGCACCAAGTTATGGGCCTAAAAGACCGCGCCCTTATTTTGCGGGTGCGCTTTGCTTTGCCCAAGCTTTGGAAGCCGATGCTGGGCTACGCGGACATTGCTAAGAAGATGGCAGAAAATGCGTCCACGCACCCTACTGCCCGGCAGCTATTCGACTGGGTCTGCGCCATTCGCCGTGCCAAGTTGCCGGACCCCGCGGTCATCGGCAACGCAGGCAGCTTTTTCAAGAATCCCACAGTGTCGCCAGAGCAATGTGCCGACATCATCGCCCGTGACCCGAAGGTGGTGCACTACCATCTGGCCGATGGCGCCATCAAACTCGCTGCAGGATGGTTGATCGACTCCTGTGGCTGGAAGGGAAAGTCCGTGGGCCAAGCTGGCGTGTACGAAAAGCAGGCGCTGGTGCTGGTGAATCGGGGTGCCGGGTCGGATGGCAACGGAGCCACCGGTGGCGAGGTCATGACGCTGGCCAAGGCCATTCAGACCAGCGTGTACGAGCGTTTTGGCATTTTGTTGGAGCCCGAACCTGTGGTTTTATGACGCGAGCAGACGGGTTTTTGGTGCGCAGCGGCTGGTTGTTACGTCGGGTTGCAGTCGTTGGCACGCTGACCTGCATTACGACCCCAACCGTTTTGGCGATGGACCCCGATGTCGCGTTTCAGGTGCGTGCCCGCAAGACCGAAGTGGCGCCCCTTTGCGCGGCTCTGTTGGCGCTGAAGTCTCTACAGGAACCGACGCAGACCTACCAAAAAGCACTGTGCCTTTTGTATGGCATCCATGCGCCGGAGCAGACCGCGCGGGCGTTGGACATGCTGCGCCAGTTGGCACCTGCTCTTGCGGAGGCACAACTCGCTTTGGCAGATGCCTTGCAGGATGGCCCTGTAGTGCAGCAGCAGGAGGCACTTCGATGGTACGGGCTGGCGGCAGCAGCGGGTGATGTGCGTGCCAGCGCACGCCAGGCACGGCTGTTGCAGCGTGTGCAGGCGAGCAGGGCGCCAGAGGTGCCCATTCCCATCAATGATGGTGACCCGTTTTCGGACCCGTTTGGCAACAGCGACTCGCTGCCCCCGGGGTACCACTGCCACTTCTACGGTCTGGGCAAAAAAGTCTGCCACGGCAACGGTATGGATTAGCCCGCGCTTTGCCCTTGTGCCGGCTAAACCCGGTCATTGGGCGTACAGTGGACGCATGAAAAATATTCTGGTCCTGGGCGGCGCCGGTTATGTGGGTGCCACGGTGTGTGAAAAGCTGGTGCGCCAGGGCTATAAAGTGACGGTGCCAACACGCCGCCGGATTAACGCCCGGCATTTGCAGCACCTCTCGCCCGTCACTTTGGTGGAGATGGACGTCCATGATGAGGCGGCGCTGGAGCGCGCTGTGGCCGGACATGACGTAGTTATCAACCTGATTGCCATTCTGCATGGGAGCCCCGCTGCATTTGAGAAAGTGCATGTGGCGTTGCCGCAGAAGCTGGTGAAGGCGTGCAAAGTGCACAGCGTTCGCAAGCTGGTGCATATCAGCGCGCTGGGGGTGAACGGCGCCAACCCGGGCACAGGCCCCTCTGCCTATTTGCGCAGCAAGGAGCGGGGCGAAGCCGTGCTGTTGCAGGCTGTTGCCGGGTCTGATCTGGAGCTAACAATACTGCGGCCGAGCATCATTTTTGGTGCCAGAGACAAGTTTTTGAATCTGTTCGCCAAACTCCAAAGCGTATTTCCCGTGATGCCGTTGGCCGGTGCGAGCGCCCGGTTTCAACCGGTGTGGGTTGATGACGTGGCAACGGCTGTGGTGCAAAGCCTTGAGCAAGGCGTGGCGCGCTCTCCCGACGGTAGTGCGGTACGCATTTTGGAAGCCTGTGGCCCTGAAGTGTTTACCTTGAGGGAGCTGGTGCAGTTGTCGGCACAGCTCAGTGGAGTGCGAAATGGGCTTGGTCGCCCGGTTATCGCTTTGCCTGATTGGATGGGGCGGTTGCAAGCCCGGTTGATGGAACTAGCCCCTGGTGAGCCGCTGATGAGCCGCGATAACCTGGACTCCATGAAGGTGGACAACGTGGCAACGGGCCAGGTTGCGGGCCTGGAAGTGCTGGGCATTCGGCCCGCGGCGCTAAGACCCATTGCTGCGGCGTATTTGCGCCGCATGTAGTGCGTGTGGGAATGCGCTGCCGACGTCTTGGCATTTTCAGGCGATTTACTTGCCGCCACCCAACTTCAAAAAGTCCCCATCCTTGCCCAAGGACAGCATACCGCTCTGTGCATAAATGCCCAGCGGGCTGAACGGCGCGTCCCCCACCTTTTCCATGGGCAGGTGCTCCGGCGCAGTTCTAGTGTCACGGTGCCGGTGATGGCGCTGGCAATCCAGCGCTGCGCGGTCTCGCGCAGCATGATGGCCTGGCTGTCAAACCAGCGGCCCTGGTACAGCAGGCGGCCCAGCTTGCGGCCGTTGTCGCGGTATTGCTCGATGGTGTCTTCGTTGTGGATGCCGGTGACCAGGCGTTCGTAAGCGATGAACAGCAGCGCCAGGCCGGGGGCTTCGTAGATGCCGCGGCTCTTGGCTTCGATGATGCGGTTCTCGATCTGGTCGCTCATGCCCAGGCCGTGGCGCCCGCCGATGCGATTGGCTTCCAGAA
>CAIYDK010000183.1 GCA_903924955.1 uncultured beta proteobacterium
CTTGTCTTCGCGGTAGTACATGACCTGGTCTTTGTCGACCGGTGTGTACTGCTGGCCTTCGGGGTTGTAAATACCAATTTGGCGGAACAGCCCTTCCATGCCGAAGGTGCGCGCCTCGTCCACCAGAATCGGAACCACGCGCGGACCCAGCGCCTGATCACGCAGCAGCGTGGTCAGAAAGCGCACATAGGCCTGCGTTGTTGAAATCTCGCGTCCTTCGGCGGTCGGCTCGATCACCGACTTGAAAATATCCAGCGCCGGCACGGTGAACTGCTCTTCGGCCTTGGTGCGGCGATGCGGCAGATAGCCGCCGAGCGCCTTGCGCCGCTCGTGCAGGTAGCGCATTTCGGGCGTGTCGTCGGCCGGCTTGTAAAACGGCAAATTCGGCAAATCGCTGTCTGGAATCGGGATATTGAAGCGGTCGCGGAAGGCCTTGATATCTTCGTCGGTCAGTTTCTTGGTCTGGTGCACATTGTTCTTGCCCTCGCCCGCCTTGCCCATGCCAAAACCCTTGACGGTCTTGATCAGCAGCACGGTCGGTTGGCCTTTATGGTTGACGGCCTTGTGGAAGGCGGCATAGACCTTCTTGGAGTCGTGTCCGCCACGGCGCAGGTCGAATACCTCTTCGTCGCTCATCTTGGAGACCATCTCCAGGGTGCGGGGGTCCTTGCCGAAGAAATGCTTGCGCACGAAGGCGCCGTCGTTGGCCTTCATGGCCTGGTAGTCACCATCCAGCGTGTCCATCATGACCTTGCGCAGCGCGCCTTCCTTGTCGCGCGCCAGCAGCGGATCCCAGCCGGAGCCCCAGATCAACTTGATCACGTTCCAGTCGGAGCCACGGAATTCACCCTCCAACTCCTGAATGATCTTTCCGTTGCCGCGCACCGGTCCGTCCAGACGCTGCAGGTTGCAGTTGATGACAAACACCAGATTGTCGAGTTTCTCGCGTGCAGCCAGGCCGATGGCGCCCAGCGACTCGACCTCATCCATCTCGCCGTCGCCACAGAACACCCAGACCTTGCGGTTCTCGGTATTGGCAATGCCGCGGGCGTGCAGGTATTTCAAAAAGCGTGCCTGATAAATCGCCATCAATGGGCCCAGACCCATGGAGACGGTGGGGAACTGCCAGAACTCGGGCATCAGCTTGGGGTGCGGGTAGCTCGACAGGCCCTTGCCATCGACTTCCTGGCGGAAGTTGAGCAACTGCTCTTCAGACAGGCGGCCCTCCATATAGGCGCGGGCATAGACACCGGGGGACACATGGCCCTGGATGTAGAGGCAATCGCCCCCATGCTCTTTGCCAGGTTCGGCCGTCTCAGCGTGCCAGAAGTGATTGAAGCCAGCGCCAAACAGGCTGGCCAGCGAGGCGAAGGAGCCAATGTGGCCGCCCAGGTCGCCACCGTCAATAGGGTGGTGGCGGTTCGCCTTGACCACCATGGCCATGGCGTTCCAGCGCATATAGGCGCGCAGGCGCTCTTCGATTTCCAGATTGCCTGGGGAGCGCTCCTCCTGCTCCGGCGTGATGGTGTTGACATAGGCCGTATTTGCCGAAAACGGCATATCCAGGCTCTGCTGGCGCGCATGGTCCAACAGTTGTTCGAGCAGGAAGTGCGCCCGCTCCGGGCCTTCGCTCTGAATGACGGCGGACAAGGCGTCCATCCATTCGCGGGTTTCCTGGGTGTCCAGGTCTAGAGGTCGGACGCTCGCTGCGCCGGATGGAACTGCTGACATGTTGTCTCCTGTTGGTTTTGACGAATTTAGTACGTTCTACCTATTTTGACACAACTTTCTGAAAATTTCAACTGGTGCTTTTCTATCTCATAATGTGGATTATAAAAATGCGAACGTTCGTGCTCTGCCCTACACTCAAAGCATGCCCTTGCCAAGCCTCAGTTCCCTTTCAAACCCATTGGCCTTGTCGACCCTGGACCGAGCCCGGCGCTGGTGGCACCGGCTGACACCCCACCGGCAAGACCGGGTTGCCGGGTTGGCGCCGTTGGCCGCCGTACTGCTATTTTTTGCGGCAATCGTGTCAGCGTTGGGCTATTTGCGGCTGGAAGAAATTGACCGGGAACAGCAGGCCGTACAGCGTGACGTCGAGTACACCCACCAACGCCTGCGGCTGCGACTGTTGGAGCGCCAGGAACAGCTAATGCGCATAGCGCACGAAATTTCCAACCACGAGTTGGACGTCGAAGACTTCAGGGCCCGGGCGCGGTCCATGCTTAACCAATATCCCGAGCTGCAAGGACTAGCCTGGATTGACGAACGCCGCAGAGTGAGATCAGCGATTGGTACAGCAGTATTGGTGTCGACTCAACTCACCACAGGCGCCGACGCGGTTCCACGCAATGACACCATGAACGGCTTCATGCTGGCATACGAATCACAGCAGCCCGCCTACATTCAGCCACTGGGTACACCCAGCGATACACCGTTTCTGCAAATGCATTTGCCGCTGACCGACCGGGCCCATTTTTCAGGCGTGATGCTGGCAGAGTATTCGGTGGATGGACTCTATCGGTACGGGGTACCCACCGAGGTGACCTCACGCTATGCCATTTCCTTGCAAGACGCAAAGGGAGGGCTTTTGGCCGGCACGGCCATACCTGCACAAAAAGCAGTCAAGAATCTGCTCCCGTGGACCAGCCCAACCAACGAATACGCGATGCCCGTTTCGCCGGTGGGCAGTGCACTCGTGGTGAAAGGCCAGGCCTATCGCGCGTCATTGGGAGTCATCGGCAGCGGCCTTTTCTGGCTGGTCAGTGCATTGAGCGTCATGACGGCATGGATGCTGATTGCGAACTGGCGCCACACACGCAGGCGCGTTCAGGCCCAACAGGCACTTCTTTCGGAAACCACGTTTAGACGGGCCATGGAAAACTCCATGCTCACCGGCATGCGTGCCATGGACCTGCAAGGCCGCATCACCTACGTCAACGCTGCGTTCTGTCAAATGACGGGTTGGACGGAATCCGAACTGGTCGGACGCACCGCGCCATTTCCCTATTGGCCTGAGAACGACCGCGACCAGCTCAACTCCGTACTCACCGAAGAGCTGTCCGGAAGGACCACACCGGGCGGTATTCAGGTGCGTGTCAAGCGGCGCAACAACAGCCTGTTTGATGCACGGCTCTATGTTTCGCCCCTGATCGACGCAGTGGGCAAGCAAACGGGATGGATGACGTCCATGACCGACATTACTGAACCCAATCGCGTGCGAGAACAACTGTCCGCTTCCCATGAGCGTTTCACCACCGTGCTGGAAGCGCTGGACGCATCGATCTCGGTCGCGCCGCTGGGCAGTGACGAGTTGCTGTTCGCCAACAAACTGTACCGCCAGTGGTTCGGGACCCAGGCCAATGGCCACTTGCAACTGGTGGCGCAGGCTGGCGTACCGTACCCCACCACCAGCGACGAATCCAGCGACAGTGTGGACTCATTCGCCGGTATGCCCACGACCGCATTCCCCGATACGGAAACCGAAAGCGCCGAGATCTTTATCGCAGCACTCAACAAGTGGCTGGAGGTACGCACACGCTATCTGAGCTGGGTGGACGGGCGACTGGCCCAGATGGTGATTGCAACCGACATTACCTCGCGTCGCCTGGCGGAAGAGCAAGCCTCGAGTCAGACCGAGCGCGCCCAGACCGCCAGTCGATTGATCACCATGGGCGAGATGGCTTCCAGCGTGGCACATGAGCTCAACCAGCCCCTGACCGCGATCAACAACTATTGCAACGGCATGGTGTCGCGTATCAAGGCTCAGCAAATCACCGAAGAAGACCTGCTGGGCGCCCTGGAAAAAACCGCGAAACAAGCCCAACGCGCGGGCCAGATCATTCACCGCATCCGATCCTTCGTCAAACGCAGTGAGCCCAATCGCACTCCTTCCGAAGTGAATCTCATGGTGAACGAAGCGGTTGAGCTGGCAGAAATCGAATTGCGCCGCTTCAATGTGCGATTGAACCACTACGTTGCTGCACGCATGCCGCAATTGATGGTGGACCCCATCCTGATCGAGCAGGTGCTCATCAACCTGCTGCGCAATGCAGCGGAATCCATCGACATGGCGTTACGCCACACCTCGCAACGCATTGTTGAACTGCGGGTCATTCCAAAGATCATCGAGGACAAGCAGGTGGTCGAATTTTCGGTGCAAGATACAGGCAAAGGATTGGCCCCCGAAGTCATGGCCCGGCTCTATGAGGCCTTCTACTCCACCAAGGCCGACGGCATGGGCATTGGACTGAGTTTGTGCCGCTCGATCGTGGAATCCCACCTGGGACGGATGTCGGCCGAGAACCTCTACAATGGTGAAGAGGTGTCGGGATGCCGATTCTCTTTCTGGATACCGGTGACCGAAGTGCCCGCCAGTTTGACCCGCCATTAGCGACAAAGCAATTAGAACCTGGACATCTGAATGAGCTTGCTTCCCAAAAAAGGTACCGTTTACGTTGTGGATGATGACGAGGCCGTGCGTGATTCGCTGCAATGGCTGCTCGAAGGAAAGGGCTTTCGTGTCCGCTGCTTTGACTCTGCCGAGTCTTTTTTAAGCCGCTACGACGCACGTGAAGTGGCCTGCCTGATTGTCGACATCCGCATGGGTGGTATGACAGGCCTGGAGCTGCAAAGCCGCCTGATCGAAGCGCGTTCGCCCTTGCCCATTGTTTTCATTACCGGCCACGGGGACGTGCCCATGGCGGTCGACACCATGAAAAAGGGGGCCATGGACTTTATCCAGAAACCCTTCAACGAAGACCAGCTGGTCGGCCTCGTGGAGCGTATGCTGGACCACGCCAAGGACTCGTTCTCTGACTTTCAGTTGGCTGCCAGTCGCGACGCCTTGCTCTCCAAATTGACCTTGCGCGAGTCACAGGTGCTGGAGCGCATTGTGGCCGGACGCCTGAACAAGCAGATTGCCGACGACCTGGGTATCAGCATCAAGACGGTGGAGGCACACCGTGCCAACATCATGGAAAAACTCAGCGCCAACACTGTGGCCGACTTGCTGAAAATTGCCCTCGGGCAAAACGCAC
>CAIYDK010000184.1 GCA_903924955.1 uncultured beta proteobacterium
CCAGGAGCGCACCATGCATCGCCGCCACGCTATTCATCTCGCCGCCACTGCACTTGCCGCCCCGCTGATGGAGGCGCATGCGCAACCCAGCACCTTCCCCGCCAAGCCCATCAAGCTGGTCATTGCCTTCCCCGCCGGCGGCCCGACCGACATCACCATGCGCTCGCTGGCAGACGCGGCAGGCAAAATCCTGGGCCAGCCCGTCATTGTGGAAAACAAGCCGGGCGCGGGCGGCACCATGCCGGCCCAGCAACTGCAGACCGCCCCCGCCGACGGCTACACCGTGGCACAAATTCCACTGGGTGTTTTCAGGCTGCCCTACACCACCAAGATCAACTGGGACCCGATCAAAGACATCAGCTACGTGCTCAACGTCACCGGCTATGCCTTCGGCCTGGTGGTGCCGGCCGACTCTGCATTGCGCACCTGGACCCACTTCGTCGCCTGGGCCAAGGCCAACCCCGGCATGCTGTCCTACGGCTCCACCGGCACCATGACCAGCCCGCACCTGACGATGGAGCTGATCGCGCAGAAGCTGGGGCTGGAGCTGCTGCATGTGCCGTTCAAAGGCAGTGCCGACCTGATGCAGGCCATTTTGGGCGGGCAGATCATGGCGGCCGCCGATTCCACCGGATTTGCACCGCAGGTCGCCGCGGGCAAATTGCGCGTGCTCAACACCTGGGGCGCCGAGCGGCTGGCCAAGTTCCCCGATGCGCCCACGCTCAAGGAGCTGGGGCTGGGCCTGGTGCAGAATTCGCCCTTTGGCATCGGCGCACCCAAGGGCACACCGCCCGCCGTCATCAAGCGCCTGCACGATGCCTTCAAGCAGGCCATGGAACAGGAGAGCTACGTGACCACGCTGGCCCGCTACGACATGGTCCCCATGTACATGAACTCGGCCAACTACCTCAAGTTTGCGCAGGACACCTTCTCCAAAGAAAAGGCCCTGGTCGAAAAGCTGGGACTGATGCGCCAGCCCTGAAACAAACCGAAACAAACCGATACCGCGCAGAGATGACCTGAGCGGCGTGCCCCGGCACCATTGCAGTCCTGTTCAACACCTTTTTCAATAGGAACTACTGCCATGAAACGCTGGATCAAACGCTCTCTCTTCGCCCTCTTCGGTGTCACCGTGCTGGTGACCGGTCTGTCGGCTTGCGGCCACCGCAGCCACGAGTTTGGCGCCAACCTGAGCGCTGAGGAATACGCCCAAAAGCGCGACAAAGTCGTCAGCAAAGCGGCCAGCAAGCTGGACTTGAACGAAGACCAGAAGAAGCGCCTGGCCATGCTGGGTGACAAGCTCCATGAGCAACGTACCGCGCTGATCGGTCAAACCAAAGACCCCCGTGCCGAGATGAAAGCGCTGGTCGCGGGTGCCACGTTTGACAAGACCCGCGCCCAAACCCTCGTCACCGAAAAGACGACCGCTTTGCAGGCCAGGAGCCCTGAAGTCATCGCCGCACTAGCCGACTTTTACGACAGCCTGAACGCCGCGCAGCAACAGAAGGTGCGCGACTACATGGAAGGTCGCGGGCACTGGTTCCGTCGCGGGTAAAGTCGGGGTGCCATGCACCACATACTTTTGATCGATGATGACGCGCAGTTGGGTCCGCCCCTGGCGGCCTACTTTGGGCGGTTTGACATGGTGCTGGAGTGCGCCCTGCGCCCCAGCACCGGCCTGGAGCGCCTGCGCCAGGGTGGACTGGACGCCGCTATTCTGGATGTGATGCTGCCCGAGATGGATGGCTTTGCCCTGTGCCGCGCCATCCGCAAGGAAAGCGACATCCCGCTCATCATGCTCACCGCGCGCGGCGACGTGATGGACCGGGTGGTGGGGCTGGAGTTGGGCGCAGACGACTACGTGCCCAAACCCTTCGAGCCGCGCGAACTGGTGGCCCGGCTGCAAACTGTGTTGCGCCGCCGGGTGGCTGCGCCGGGTGTGAGCGCAGAGATTGCTGACCCGGCTCGCCTGGTGTTCGATGGCCTGGTCATCGACGCCACCACGCGCAGCGTGCAGCGCCACGGTGAAACGCTGGAGTTGACCAGCACCGAGTTTGATCTGCTGCATCTGCTGGCGGCGCATGCGGGCAAGGTCTTCAGCCGCGACGACATTTTGAACCAGCTGCGCGGTCATGAGGCCGAGTTGTACACCCGCGCGGTGGACATTGTGGTGAGCCGCTTGCGCAAGAAGCTGGAGCCGCTGGACTGCATCAAAACACTGCGCAATGCGGGCTATTCGCTGGCGCTGGCCCGGAGGAAAGGATGAGCGCCGCCGGGCCGCCCCAAGGCGCGAAGGCGCCCTCGGGGAGCGTGGGGGCCAGGCTCCGCCACGCGCTGGCGCACTCGCTGCGCGTGCGGCTGGTCGCGCTGTTCTTGCTGTTGGCACTGGCCATGACGGCTATTTTTGTCATTGGCATGCAAAGGGCGCTGTCCATTGGCTGGCGCGATGCCGCCCGCCCGCTGGTGGTGGACTATGTGGACAAACTGGCCGCCGACCTGGGCAGCCCGCCCCGCATTGAAGCGGCCCAGGCGCTGGTGCAGCGCCTGCCGTTGAGCGTGCACATCAGCGGCCCGCTGGTCAACTGGCGCAGCAACCCCAATGAGCCCGAATACGATCACCGCTTGCGCGACAGCACGGCCGATGCCAATAGCTGGAGCAACGAGGCCCCGCGCTTCTTCGAGCGCACCACGGTGGATGGCCACCGCATCCGCTTTGGCCTGAGCGTGCAGGCCTGGCACGACCGCCCCCGCTTCATCGGCTGGATCACTCTTGGGCTGTTGCTGGTGCTCACCGCTGTGGCCTATTCCCGCGTGCGACGCATGCTGCGCCCGCTGGACGACATTCGCGCCGGTGCCCTGCGTTTTGGTGCCGGTGACTTTACCCAAGCTATTGCACTGCGCCATGCACCCCACCCGGACGAACTCGGCGAACTGGCCACCACCATCAACACCATGGGCGGCGACATCCATCAGATGCTCGAAGCCAAGCGCACGCTGCTGCTGGCCATCAGCCACGAACTGCGCAGCCCGCTCACCCGCGCCCGCCTCAACACCGAGTTGCTGCCCGAAACCCCCGAGGTGCAGCCCAGCCGTGCGGCGCTGCTGCGCGACCTGGGGCAGATGCGCGACCTGGTGACCGACCTGCTGGAAAGCGAACGCCTGGCCAGCCCGCACGCCGCGCTGCACCGCGAGCCAACCGACCTGGCGGCGCTGGTGGCCGAGGTGGTTGCCGCACAGAACGATGCACCCAAAATCGTGCAAAACCTGCAGCCCGATGTACCTGCGCTGCAACTGGACCGCACCCGCATGCGCCTGCTGCTGCGCAATCTGCTGGACAACGCGCTGCGCCACAGCGTGGATGCGCCCCAACCGCCCGAAGTGCTATTGGCGCAAACGGCAGACGGCGCAGTGCAGATCACCGTGCGCGACTTTGGGACTGGCGTGCCCGATGACCAACTTCCCCAACTGGCACAACCGTTTTACCGGCCCGACTCCGCCCGCACCCGCGAGGGCGGCGGCGTGGGTCTGGGTCTGTACCTGTGCAAGCTGGTGGCGCTGGCGCACGGTGGCAGCTTTACGGTGCGCAATGCCCAGCCCGGGCTGGCCGTGTGTGTGAAACTGCCAGCACCATGATCACCTTCTACAACCACCTGCACGCCCAACACCAGGGCCAATTTGAGATGTTTCGGGGCGAACTGGTGCCCTGCTTTGAAGTACCCGCCCGTGCTGACCACGTGCTGGCAGAGTTGCAGCGCCGTGCGCTTGGCAGCGTGCAGCAGCCCCATGCGTTTGACGACGCCGTGCTGGAGCGCGTCCACAGCCCGCGCTACCTGCGTTTTCTGGCCACCGCGTGGCAGCAGTGGGTGGCGTTGGACCCGGCCAATGCGGGCAAAGACATCTTGCCATCGGTCTGGCCCACGCGTACCTTTCGCACCGACATCGAGCCCGACAACTTCGCCGCCAGGATGGGCTTGTATTCGTTTGACGCGGGCACGCCCTTCACTGCAGGCACCTGG
>CAIYDK010000185.1 GCA_903924955.1 uncultured beta proteobacterium
GACATTCAAAGTAACTTGAGCCAAGTGGACTTTGAGGCGGGGCATTACGCCGCTGCTGCACAACGCCTGAAAGTGGCGCTATCGCGTTGCGAACAAAGCATTGACCCTTTTGCTGCGACATGTAGCAACCTGCGCCGCCAACTCGCTGATGCATTAAACAGGCAAGGTCATCATTCCGAAGCCGTGGCGCTGCTACCCGGTTTGCAACCCTTGTCAGTCAATGGAGAAGCACCCGGCAACGCTCCAGTGATGCAAATCACCATGGGGCGCATACTCGCGCGAACTAAGACCCCAGATGAACATTTGGCAGTTTGGTCGAAACTCCAAGCGCTGGCAGACTCTACAGATGACCTCGAAGTTTTTTCAGGTAGGAAAGTGAATGCGCTCCACGTTTTGGCTGTGATGCGGCTGCAAAGAGGGGAACCCCATCTTGCCCTGCAATTGCTGGAAACGGCCCAACAGCGCTTCGGTTCCACTATAGAAGCCAGTCCCCGATTGCGCATTCGCATAAGCTTACTGCGCGGTTTGGTCTTGCACGCACTGGGTCAGCCCGAGCCGGCGCTGCAAGCATTGCGCGACAGCACGGCTTTTGTCACCAAGTTCAAAGGGGCTGATCATCCGGATACCCTGTTGGCAAGCGTCAACCAGGTGCGGACGTTGTGGGTTTTGGGTCGCACGCCCGAGGCGATTGCCTTGCTCGATCATGCCCTGCCCGTACTAAGCCCGGCACTGGGAAGCGACAGCCCCAGCTATGTGCGCATAGTCAAATTGCGCGAGCTGATAACTCAATCGCCCGTTCCAGACTCACGGGCGGCAAAAGTAGTCGATTTATTTCTCTGACAGACATGACATGTTTGCCAGTAGCTCCTAGTTTCTGCGACCTCAATCAAGCAATCTACTTGCGCGCAAGCCGGCATTCATGGCCGTCATGAAACGCCTCGAAACGGTGGCACCATGAGACTGAACGTCTACCCCTTTTCATGCAAAGACGGCCACGATCACCTGCCATTTTCCTGGCAATAGTCGGCAAGTTCCTTGTCTAAGGTTGCGATGTGAATCGTTCGCCTATACGTCCTAACAATAAGCAAAGTGTCTTCGAATTCGGAATAGTGGGCACCAGCAATCGGCTGGATTCTGCAGCCGGAGTTTGATGGACTAACTGATCGCCACTTGAATTCAGCCCTGTGAAGCACGACAGCCTATATTCTCCACGCGACCGCTTATATTTTTATAGTCACCACACCCATGTTCTGGACGCTATATGCCAATGCGCACCGATACAATTTGCACCTACCCGGGGCCGGTCCCGGTGCGCAATTGGAAAGGTGTGGCGAATGAATCGCTTTTTTCTGACCACAACGGCCGCACTGGTGCTCGCCTGTGCCGTCGCGTGGGCAGGCCCCCTGGAAGATGGCGTTGTCGCATACCAGCGCGGTGAGTACACCACCGCATTCAGTTCGTTCCGGGCACTGGCCTTAGAAGGCAATGCCGCAGCACAATTCAACCTGGGCCAGATGTACCGACTCGGCCAAGGCGTCCCCAGGGATGTGGCTGAAGCCGCACGCTGGTACCACCTTGCAGCTGGGCAGGGCGATGCGCAGTCGCAATACAACCTCGGGGTGATGTACTACAACGGGCAGGGCGTTTTGCGCAATTTTGTCTTTTCACACATGTGGCTCACGCTGAGCGCCATGTCGGGTGCTGAGAATGCTGTGCGCAACCGGATCATGCTGGTCAAGCAAATGACGCCAGAGCAGATCGCAGAAGCCCTGCAGTTGGCACGCACTTGCAAGCAGCTCGATTTCAAAAACTGCGACTGACCCAAAACGCGCCTATCGGCTGGCGTCAACCATGGTTTGCGCCCATTGGATCGCCTCAGTTAATGTGGGAAATATCTTGAACGGTCGACCAATCTCGGCATAAATCTTTGCAAAATGCGGCCCCATGATGGTGCGGCCTTCAACATCGGGTCCCATCACAAATGCCGTTGCCACGGCGGTGAGTTCGGGGGGCAACTTGGTCTTCATGAGTTCGGCATAGCGTTCAATGCCGTCGAGAGAAGACATGACGCTCTCCCGGCCGATGGCTATGCTGGCCCAGGGGCCGGGGTGCTTGAGGTTAGCCAGAAAGGTCATTTGAGCCACCGCCATTGCATCAAAGAGTTCGCGGTTAAACGGTCCGGTGCACTCGTAGTGCAGCACATCGCCGTCCATCGAAATCTCAATGACGCCATGCGGTGCAAAGCCGTTGACTGCGACCTCTTTGGTGTTGATTTTGATCAATTTTCTGTTTGTCATGGCAACTTTCTGGTGCTCGGCTTTTTGTTACACGTATGCGCGGGTATTGATTTTCCATTTTTCAGCTGATTCATTTCCCATAATGCGGTCGGTGACGGATGGCTTTGCAAGGTCCACGTCGCGTGGGGTTGTGGGGCAATCTTTTTTTCCATCGTGCACGATACGCACCACGGGTCGTAGCAGGTCGGTGGAGGACTCCTCAATCACGATGGCTATGAATCCGCTCTCCAGTCGCACGAGCGTGCCCACCGGATAAATACCAATGCACTGGATGAATCGCTGAACCAGGTCGACGCTAAAGTGCCCTGGACTCCACTCAAATAGCTTGCGCAATGCCTGCGTTGGTTCCATGGCCGAGTGGTAAACGCGCAGGGATGTCAGTGCGTCGTAGACATCCACAATGGCGGCCATTTGGCCCAACTGGGATATTTCGGAACCTTTTAATCCTGCCGGGTAACCACCCCCATCCATGTGTTCGTGGTGCTGGGCTGCTACTGACAATGAAACGCTCGAAATGCCAGGCACGTTGCGCAGGATGTTCACACCCTGTGTGACGTGTTCGCGCATCACAGAAAACTCCTGGTCCGACAACTTGCCCGGCTTATTGAGAATCGTGTCGGGCGTTTTCATCTTTCCGATGTCGTGCAGCAGACCGCCGATGGCGGCATCGCGCGTCACATCCCTTGCAAGGCCCAAGTGCTGGCAGAAATTGACCAGCAGCACACCCACATTGACCGAATGCTGAAAGGTGTAATGGTCTTTTTGCTTGACTCGCCCCAGACTGGTGAGGGCGCCGGGGTTACGCAGCACGGATTCGATCATCTTCTCAACGACCGGTTCGACGCGTTCCAGTTCGACTTGGCGTCCCAGACGGACGTCCGACAAAATGTCCTGCACGACGTCCTGTGCCTCCGTCAAAACCCGTTTTGCAATGACCAACTCATCGCTGAGGACTGCGTGTGGAACCCGCTTTTTCGAGGCCTGCAGGACGGGTGCTAACGCGATGTCGAGCTGTTTGCGAACTTCGGCTTCCGTCGGGGCGCCCGGGGCGTCCAGGCCACGCTCGGTATCAATGTAGACCGCGCGGATGCCGTATTGAATGATCTTGTCAATCTCACTTGGATGGGTGAGTGCGAACTGGTTGATCAGGAACGGGTGTGCCATCCAGCCGCAGTCCAGATCGTGGACATACATTCCCAGCACCAGTTGGTCTGATTGGATTTTTTTGATCATTGGCAGTCTGTCGCGTCGCGCACCCAGTGCGAAGAATAGTAGCACCCTGCGTGCCGCGTGCAAGCAGGCTTTCTGTCCCAGCGGGTTTGGTTTAAGTTTTGCCCTGTGACTGCAGAGCCTTGAGCTTGCGGTAGAGCGAGCGCTCGCTCATGCCCAGTTGCGACGCCAGATCGGCCCGGCTTCCCTGATGATGGGCCATGACTTGCAGCCATGCAGCGTGATTTGGGTTTTTTGTAAATGGAGCCAGCGTGGCTATTGTGTTGTCGATAGGCTGAGCCGGACGACGTCCGGATTGCAATGCTTGCTCAACGTGGTTTTGTTGAATGAGCGCCCCGTCGCAAAACAGAGAGGCGCGCTCCAGCAGGTTGCGTAGCTCGCGCACGTTGCCGGGAAAGGGGTGCGCTTGCAGCGCGGCCAGGGCTTCTGGCGCCAGGTTCAGCTGCCGCTTGGGTGCGACCCGTTTCAGTAGTGCTTCAGCCAGCAGAGCAATGTCTTCGCGCCGCTCACGCAAGGCGGGCAGGTGAATGGGGAAAGTACTCAGGCGGTAGTACAAATCTTCCCGGAAGTGCCCCTCGGTAATCAGGCGGTCAAGGTCTCGGTGGGTGGCGGATACCACGCGAATATCGGCATGGCGCAGTTCGGTGCTGCCAACCCGGCGGTAGGTGCCGCTCTCGAGCAGGCGCAGCAGCTTGACTTGCATGGAGAGCGGAATGTCGCCTACTTCGTCCAAAAACAGCGTGCCGCCGCTGGCCGCTTCAACCAGGCCACCCTTGCTGGAAATGGCACCGGTGAAGGCGCCGCGCTCATGGCCAAACAGCTCAGATTCAAACAGGTTCTCCGGCAGGCTGGAGCAATCCACCGCCACCAGAGCGCGGTGCGCGCGTGTGCTGGACTCGTGGACCGCGTGGGCCACTAACTCTTTTCCGGTTCCCGATTCGCCTTGAAGTAGCACGGTGGCATGTGATGGCGCTACGCGGGCGACCAGTTCCAGCATCCGTTGAAATGCGACGGCACGGCCGATCAGGGCTTGTGCTTCAGGTTGCCCTTGCGCCACTTGAAGCGGCTCCATGCGCTCCACAAAAAAGGCTTGCTGACCGCTGGCGTCATGCAGCGGCGACAGCTCGATGTTGACGTATTCCTCGCCCTTTGGGGTGTGGTGCAGGTGCAAGACACGTTCGCGTTGACCCGACTCGCGCGCCTTGACCAGCGGGCAGGACTCACCAGCCTGGTCGCAGGGAACATGGAAGTGGTGTGACACCTCGTAGCAAGTGCGCCCCACCACACTGCGCTCAGGGCTGAACTGGCGTCGGTATGCGGCATTGGCCGCCAAAATCCGGTACTGCGTATCGAACAGGATGTGGGGTTCGGCTAGCCCCTCGAGGTAAGAGACCAGCTCGGGTAAAGGTCTTTTTGCCGAGTCTTTCATGGTGGCGACAGTATAGGTCGATACTGCCAAAATATGCCAATTTGTGTCAGTCAACTGCCACATTGGCAGTTAACTTGATGCAACCGGATACGGATTGCGGCTCTCTATGCGTTAAGTGATTGAATTTCAAGCAGAAATTTTGAGTGGGTCGCATGGCACATTTCTTGTTAGTGACAGGTGTGATACCTTGCCCAGCACCTTAAAACCAAACCATGTACTTTCGTATCCTGCACGATGAATCCAGCGGCGAGTTGAGCTATCTGCTTGCCGATGTCGATGCGCGCGAGGCCGTGCTGGTCGACCCACGTGGGCGCGACCTGCCCCTGCTGCAGTCGTTGCTGGCCGAGCGGGAGTTGCGGCTTTGCTGGGTGTTACGCACGCACCACCATGCCCCCGTGATGGCGACCGAACCCGCATTACTGGCCAATTTGGAAGCACCAATCGTGCAGGGGCATTCTGCTGGACTCGTGAAGCCTGCGGTGCATGGCGATATGCTTGCCTTTGGCAATGAAATGGTTAGCGTGATGGCAACGCCAGGTCATACCGGCAGCTGCTTGAGTTTTGCCTGGCGTGATCGTCTGTTTTGTGGCGGGTTGCTGGCCGTAGATGCCTGTCCGCATCAACCATACCCGGCAGACCCCCAGGCGCTATGGGAAAGTGTTCGGCAGCGGGTATTCACGTTGCCTGACGAGACACTGTTGTTCGCTGGGCACGAGCGCCGAGCCCGAGCAGTCAGCACGGTGCTGGAGCAGCGGCGCTGGCACCCTTTCTTTGCCGGGCTGTCCCGAGACGAATACCTGGCGCGTGTGGCAGCCTTGCCATCGCCCAAGAAAATAGAGACCACTGACCATGCAAGACACTGAAATGCCTGAAAAGACTATTGCGCAGTCAGCGCCCCGGACCCCCTATGAATTGCTGGGCGGTGAGGCTGGCGTGCATCAATTAGTGCAGCGCTTTTATGCGCTGATGGATGAATTGCCGGAAGCCTACGGCGTGCGTCGCATGCACCCCGAAAGCCTGAACGGCAGCGCACAGAGTTTGTTCGACTTTTTGTCGGGTTGGTTTGGTGGGCCGGACCTTTATGTCCAGAAGAAGGGTCATCCGCGGCTGCGAATGCGCCATAGCCCCTACGTCGTGGGGGCCACGCAGCGCGACGAATGGATGTTGTGTATGACCCAGGCCTTGACTGAGCAGGTGGCCGACGTCACCTTTCGGAACCATTTGATCAAAACCTTCTCGCAAATTGCAGACCATATGGTCAACAGCCATAGCCATGCAGCACCCTGAAGCCCGACGCAATACCAATAGACGATAAGGAAGAAGCCGTGAATAAAAAAACTGAAAAGGGGCGTGTGATTATTCCCATCGCCGCGTCGCCTGATAAGGGACCCATCGAGCCGCCGCCTGGTGCTGATGTGGAGATGGTTTCGCTGTATGAGGCGCATAAGAAAATCTATCCGCGCAGTGTGTCTGGGCTGTTCTCCAACTGGCGCTGGGGTATGGTTTTTTTGACTCAAATTATCTTTTACGGCCTGCCCTGGCTGGAGTGGGGGCAGCGTCAGGCGGTGCTGTTTGACTTGGGTGCCCGGCGCTTCTATATTTTCGGTCTGGTGCTGTATCCGCAGGACTTCATCTATCTCACCGGTATTCTGGTGATATCGGCCTTCTCGCTGTTTCTGTTTACTGCCGTGGCGGGGCGGCTGTGGTGCGGCTACGCCTGCCCGCAAACGGTGTACACCGAGATATTTCTTTGGCTGGAGAAGAGACTCGAAGGCGACCGGTCCGCCCGCATGCGCCGGGATGCCGGCCCCTGGAATGCCGACAAGCTGGGCCGCAAAGTTGGCAAGCACTTTTTGTGGTTGGCGGTGGCCCTGTGGACGGGCTTTACTTTTGTGGGTTACTTCACGCCGATTCACGAGTTGGCGGGTGAATTCGCGCGCTGGGAACTTGGCGCCTGGGAAATTTTCTGGACATTTTTCTACAGCTTTGCGACCTACGGTAATGCCGGTTTCATGCGCGAGCAGGTGTGCAAGCACATGTGCCCCTATGCGCGGTTCCAGAGCGCCATGTTTGACAAAGACACACTGATCGTTACGTATGATGCAGAACGGGGTGAGCCGCGTGGCGCACGCTCGAAAAAGGCCGATCCTGCCAAGCTAAATCTGGGTGCCTGCGTGGACTGTAGCCTTTGCGTGCAGGTGTGTCCCACCGGCATCGACATTCGCAAAGGGCTGCAATACGAGTGCATTGGTTGTGGCGCCTGTGCGGACGTGTGCGACACCGTTATGGACAAGGTGGGCTACCCACGCGGCCTGGTGAAATACTCTACCGAGAACGCTATCAACCAGCACTGGACCCGCTCGCAGACCCTGCGGCATGTGTTTCGTCCGCGCGTGCTGATTTATGTTGCCATACTGGGGACTGTGGTGACCGCTATGGCGGTGAGTCTGGCGATGCGTGTCCCGTTCAAGGTAGACGTTGTTCGTGACCGAGGCGCACTGGCACGTATCGCCGACGGGGGACGCCTAGAGAATGTGTTCCGCCTCCAAATCATGAATGCCACCGAGGCCACACAGCAATTTCACATTTCAGTCTCCGGTATGCCCGGTCTTCAGGTTGTGTCTGAAAATGATATTGACATCGCCTCGACGCAGGCACGCTGGGTGGCGGTGCGGGTGCAGGGGCCAATGGAAGGTTCAGTGCCAGGGTCGTACCCCATTTACTTTGAGATTGCCGCCAAAAGCGCGATTGGTAAGGTAACTGAAAAAGCGGCTTTCATAGTGCCACGGTGAGACGAATTCAATGAACTTCTGGGACCAACGATTTTCCGAGCCTGGCTATAAGTATGGCTTGGAGCCCAACGCGTTCTTGTGCCAACAAGCAGCACGGCTGGCGCCTGTCAGTCAAATTCTGGTGCCAGGTGATGGCGAAGGGCGAAACGGTGTGTGGCTGGCGGAGCAGGGCCATACGGTTACCTCCGTTGACCTCTCGGAGATCGGACTGCACAAGGCGCAAAGCCTGGCGGCAAGTCGGGGTGTCCGGTTGACAACCCACTGCGTCGACCTGGCCGATTGGTCGCCTGAAGTGTCAAGCCTGGATGCGGTGGTGCTGATCTACACCCACTTGCCGGGTGCCATTCGCCAGTTGGCCCATCGCCGCCTCGCGCGGGGGCTTCGCCCGGGGGGGTGGCTGGTGCTTGAAGCCTTTCATCCTGAACAGTTGACTCACGCCAGCGGGGGGCCGAAGGATGTCGATATGCTGTACACCCCCGAGCAACTGGACGCAGATTTTGCAGGTCTGTTGGCACCGGTTGAGTCCTGGCATGGTGAGACCCGACTGGCCGAGGGGCCGGGCCACCAGGGAATTGCACATGTAACCCGCTGGGTTGGGCAAGTTTTGGCAGCACCGGGCCCGGAAATGCGCTCATAAATGGCTATATATCTTCACTTCTATGCAGGCTTGTCGATAGAACAATCAAGCCATACACGGAACCCGGAGAAAACCATGCAAGCCACCGTCAACAATCTGCTGTCCCAAGGCGAACTGGCCAAGCGCTGGGGAAGGACCGAGTCCGCCATTAGCCTGGCAACTGCGGTTGGCGCCGGACCGCGTTACGTCAAAATTGATGGTGCAATCCGTTATCCGGTGGATGAGGTGCAACGCTACGAGCGAGCCTGTCTGTATTTTGATCCCGCCGAGGTTGCTCTGCAGACCGTCAATTGAACGCAAGTGGTACGGTCATTTTGCGTATAGTGCGGTTTGTTTGACGTTCCATTGAATCGGAGTGAGATATGAAAACCGCCCACGACCTCGTAGCCGCCGCTAAAGCCCGCGTGAAAGAAGTTTCCCTTCAAGACGCCGAGCAAGCCATTCGCGACGCAGATGTGCTGGTCGATGTCCGAGAGGCCGATGAGTTTGCCGCAGGTCATTTGGGCGGCGCTGTGCACATTTCACGCGGCATGCTGGAATTCAAGTTCAGCGCCAACCCGGCGTTGCAGTCGCGTGATCTCAGGGTGCTGCTGTATTGCAAGACCAGCGGCCGCGCTGCGTTGGCCGCAGCCGCCTTGCATGAGATGGGTTACCTGAACGTGCAGTCCATTGCGGGCGGTTTCGATGCATGGGCCGCCGCCGGCAAGCCGGTAGCGAAGCCAGAAACCCCGTCCTTTGAATAATCACGCGTTTGCCCCACGGTTGCGGCGGGCCGAATAAGCTGATAGAGATCCTTTGGGTTTGGCAGCGTGGGGATCAAGGCAATTTCGCACCCGGTCTGCAACGCCTGTGCCTGGTCGTACACATACCGCAGTGCAGAGAAATCTTCCATGGCAAAGCCTACCGAGTCGAAGAAGGTGACCTGTGCGTCGTTGTCGCGGCCAACCTGCTGGCCCGATAGCACCTGCCACAGTTCGGTCACCTGAAAACTGCTTTCCATTTGCTGCAGGTCGCCCTCTATTCTGGTTTGCGGCTCAAACTCCACAAAGACCTTGGCGGCGCGCAGCACGTCGGCATGGATTTCCGTTTTGCCGGGGCAGTCCCCGCCCACGCCATTGATGTGCATTCCAGGCCTGAGCATGTCTGGTGTGATGATGGTGGCATTGGACTTGTCGGCCGTGATCGTTGTCACGATGTCAGCGCCATGCACCGCCTCTGCCGTGCTGCGACACACTACCACGCGCAGATTGGTGGCATCCGGGTTGCTTTGCAGGTTTTTAACCAGTTTGGCGGTGGCCTTGCTGTCTACGTCGAATGCCCGAATTTCTTCAATACCCAGCATGTGGTGAAACGCCAGCGCCTGGAACTCGCTTTGGGCCCCGTTGCCAATGAGCGCCATGACCCGACTGTCGGGGCGCGCCAAAGCCGCTGCGGCCACGGCAGAGGTGGCTGCCGTGCGCATGGCGGTGGTGAGCGTGAGTTCGCTGATCAACAGCGGAAAGCCGGTATTAACGTCGGCCAAAACGCCAAAGGCCATCACCGTGGACAGGCCCCGCGCCGTGTTTTTTGGGTGGCCGTTGACGTACTTGAATGTGTAGGTTCTGGCATCGGCAATGGGCATGAGTTCGATCACACCCTCTGGCGAGTGAGACGCCAGGCGGGCTGACTTGTCAAAGCTTTGCCAGCGCAGAAAATCGTCTCGAATGTAGTCGGCCATGCCTTTCAGTGTCGCGGCAAGTCCCCGGCGTTTGACGAGATCAGCTATGTCCTTCGGGCTCAAAAAGCGGGTAGCAGGGTGGGTGGCTAGTGCGGCGTTCATACGGTGTCTCCTGGTGGCGTACAGAGTGTCTGCAAGCGATGAGACGAAGTATGGTTTTATGCTCAGGCAATAACAATCGGCAATTGTGTATAAAAATTGCCAAGTAATTGGCGTTATGGCATGGTAAATTGCCAGAATGGATGAAATTGATCAAAAACTGATGTCCCTGCTGCGCCAGAATGCACGACTGACGGTTGCCGCGTTGGCGGCCAAATTACGCGTTTCTCGCGGTACGGTGACCAACCGCATACGTCGTCTTGAGGACGATGCGGTCATCGTGGGCTACACAGTGCGCCTGCGCCCGGATGTGCAGCACAATGAGATCAAGGCCTGGATGAGCATTGCAGTGGAAGGCAATCAGACCCGAACCGTGATTGCCAGCCTCTTGGGCGAGCCCGGTGTGTCTTCACTGCATGACACCAATGGCCGCTGGGACTTGCTGGCCGAGTTGCGCGCTGAAACGTTGCAAGAGCTGGCCAAGGTGCTCGAACGCATCCGCCTGCTCAAAGGCATTAGCAATACCGAGACCAGCATCCACCTGGAGACCTTCAGGCTCGCTTGAGCCTGGCCGCCGGGCGCTACGTATTTTTTCGACGTCTACTGTGGCGCGCGCCCACGTTCACTCCGAGCGCAATGCTGCTACGGGGTCCAGTCTGGCTGCGCTGCGTGCGGGGAGTACGCCCGCCAGCAAGCCAATCACAATGGCTATTCCTTCTGCCAGTAGCACAAAGGTAACGGGCGTGTGCACCGGCAAGGCCGGCACCGCCAGGTGAATGATCTGTGCCAGCCCAAAACCCAGTGCCAGACCCATGATTCCGCCAATGGCCGACAGGGTGACCGCCTCGCCCAGGAACAGGCCCAGAATGGTTCGCCGTGGCGCACCCAGCGCAACCAGCAGACCGATCTCACCTGTGCGTTCGCTGACCGCAATGGTCATGATGGTGACGATACCCACACCGCCCACCATCAGCGAAATGCTGCCCAAGGCACCCACCGCCATGGTCAGAATGTCCAGAATGTTGGACAGTGTGCGCAGCATGTCCTCTTGTGTGGTGATGGTGAAGTCTTCACGGCCATGGCGGGCATTGAGCGTGGCCTTGACGGCACTGACGATGCGGGCCGCAGGGATGCCCTCCTCATAGGCCAGGTCGATCTTCATCATGCCTTCGCGGTTGTACAACTCCAGTGCGCGCGCCGTGGGTATGTAGGCCGCATCATCCAGATCAACACCCAGAAACTGTCCTTTGGCTTCCAGTACTCCGATGACGCGGAACTGCAGGTTGCCCACCCGCACCCGCGCGCCCAACGGGTTGGCACTGCCAAACAGTTCGGACTTGAGCTTGGAGCCCAGCACCACAAAGGCACGGGCGTTTTCCAGCGCTTCATCCGGAAAAAACTGGCCGGTCTTGACCTTGATGCTATAGACCTTGAGCATGTCGGCGCCCACACCATTGACCGTGGTCCGGCGCAACCGCCCGTTGCCGCCAACCTCGGTGTTACCCCAAACGGTGGCGGTCATGCCGGTGACGTGTGGCAGGGAGCGCAAGGCGCGGGCATCGTCCAGTGTCAAGGGCCGCACCGATGACGGTATGCCGGTGGGGGCCGGGCCCGAGGTTTTTACCTTGCCCGGTGAAATGCTGGCAATGTTGGTTCCAAACTGGGTGAACTCGGCCAAAACAAACCGGTGAATACCTTCGCCGATGGAGGTCAGCAAAATGACCGACGCAATACCTACGGCAATGCCCAGCAGCGTCAAAAAACTGCGCAGGCGCTGCGCGGTGACGGCACGCAGGGCAAGGCGGATGGCGTCGGGCAGCAGCATGTTCTAGCGCTTGGATAGTGCCTGCACCGGATTCAGTTGTGCAGCGCGGCGCGCGGGGAGCACACCAAATAAAATGCCTGTCACCAGCGCCGTTGCCAAACCTGCAAAAACGGCCCAGTCAGGGGGGTAGGCGGGAAATGTGGGGTACAACTGTCGAATCAGCGCCGCTGCTAGCTGCCCCAGTAAATAGCCCACCACCGCGCCCGTGAGTGACAGCATCGTTGCCTCAGTCAGGAACACCAGACGAATGCCGCTTTCGGTGGCGCCCAGGGCCTTCAACAGACCAATTTCCGAAGTGCGTTGGCTGACTGAGACCAGCATCACATTCATGACCAGAATGCCGGCGACCGCCAGGCTGATGGCGGCAATGCCTGCTACGCCCAGCGTAAGCGCTCCCAGCAGGCGGTCAAAGGTTGCCAGCACGGCATCCTGGGTGATAACGGTGACATCTTGCTCACCCTCATGGCGCAGTTTAATGATGTCGGTCACTTGAACTTTTGCCGCCTCAATAGCGTCTCGGCCATTGGCTTCGATGAGGATGCGAAACAGCGTGTTGCTGTTGAACATGGATTGTGCAATGGCGACCGGCACAAACACCAGTTCGTCGGTGTTCATGCTCAACCCCTGGCCACTTGGGGCCAACACCCCCACGATGCGAAAACGCCGGTCACCGATGCGCACCAGTTGTCCCAGCGAGGGGCCGCTACCAAAAATTTCGTCACGCACTTTAGCGCCAATTACCGCTTCGCCGACACCACGGCGCCAGTCACCCGGGGCCAAAAAACGCCCCTGCGCCATGGTCATGTTGCGCACATGGATGTACTGCGAAACGGTGCCTGCAACCATGACTTCGCGCAACTTGCCCCCTGCGCTGATTTCGGATGTGCCGACTGCCAAAGGTGCCACCCGGGCGACTGCGCTGGCGCGTTGCAGGGCCTGCGCATCGTCAATGGTCAGGTCGCGCGTGGTGTTGGTGATGGCGTTGCCGGGGCTGAATCCACCGGTCTGCGAGCGCCCGGGCAGCACGATCACCAGGTTACTGCCCAAGCTTGAGAACTCATTCATCACGTAACGCCGTGCACCGTCGCCCAGCGCGGTCAGTACCACTACAGCCGCAACGCCAATGGCCATTGCGAGCACGAGCAGCGATGCGCGCAAGGGATTGCCGGTGGCGGCATCCCGCGCAAAGCGGATCAGGTCGGTGCTGCGCATGGTGGTGTGGCTGGTTCGAGGCGCTGGTCTTGCTTGACTGCGCCGTCTTCCATCAGCAACTGGCGGTGTGCGCGTGCGCCCAAGGCGCTGTCGTGGGTAACCATGATCAAGGTCACTCCCTGCGCATTGAGTCCTTCAAGCAGGCGAATCACTTCCTCGCCGGTTGCGCGGTCCAGATTGCCGGTTGGCTCGTCCGCCAGAATCATGGCGGGCTGCATGATAGTGGCCCGCGCAATGGCCACACGTTGGCGCTGTCCACCCGAGAGTTCATCAGGCCGGTGGTCGGCGCGGTTTTCCAGGCCGTAGTCTTTGAGCGCCTGCTTGACGCGTATGTTGCGTTGTGCCGGGGGCAATCCCGCCAGTACCATGGGAAGCGCAATATTCTCCGCTGCGGTGAGGCGCGGGACCAGATGAAAGCTCTGGAAAACAAAGCCGATGCGCTCGCTGCGTACCCGTGCCTGCTCGTCGGGTGATAGGGTGGTGACGTCACGTCCCTCCAGTCGGTACAACCCGGTATTGGGTCGGTCCAGCAAGCCCAGCAAGTTGAGCAGGGTCGATTTGCCTGATCCCGAAGGGCCCATCACGGCTACGTATTCACCCGCCGAAATTGACAGGTTCAGATTGCGCAGGGCGTGCACGTCGGAATCGCCCAGGTGGAACACCCGCTCGATGCCCGCGAGTTGGATTTGCGCAACCATTAGTTCTTTGCTTTGTCGTCGGACACGAATGCCGCGCCCGCTTTGACCCCTTCGCGCTCCAGCGAGGTCACCACCTTGTCGCCAGCGACCAGGCCCTCCAGCACTTCGGTGAATTCCCAGTTCGCCAGCCCGGCTTTGACCTTGCGTTCCTGCAGCGTGCCGTCCGCGCCCGCAATCAGCACACGCCCACCTTCCTGCAAGGCCGAGGTGGGCACGCGCACCACGTTTTCGCGCACAGCCAGCACCACTTCTACGTCGGCGCTGTAGCCAACCAGCAGGTGCGGGGGCGATTTGTCGGTGTCCAGCGTGGCCTCAATGTCGACCGTTCGGGCTTGCTTCTCAATCGCTGATACATAGGGCGCCACGCGTTTCACCTTGCCGGGGAAGGACTGTTTGGGCAGCGCATCAAAGCTGATGCGCACGGTCTGCCCGGCGGTTATCTTGGGCGCGTCCACTTCATCCATGGGAGCGCGCACATAGAGACAGGTGTCATCAATCAGGTCAATGGCGGGCGGAGTGGGTACGCCAGGAGGCGAGGGGGTGGAGTATTCGCCTACCTCGCCAACAATCTTGGCCACGGTGCCGGCAAAGGGTGCGTAGAGCACGGTGCGGTTCTGTTCGACCCGGGTTGCGCTCACCTTTGCCAGAGTCTGCGATACGTCGGCCTTGGCGGCGTCGCACCCGGCTTGACGTGCCTGGGCGTCGGCACGGGCTTGCTCATCACGCGAGCCAGATACAAATCCTTGCTTGAACAGGGCAGTCTGCCGCTCGGCTTCGCGCTCGGCATTGGCTGCCACCGTGCAGGCTTCAGTGGCCCGCTTGCGGGCGGTTTCGACCTGCGTCAGGGCCAGAGTGCTTTGAGCCTGCTGGTCATCGTTCCACAACTTCATCAGCAACTGGCCCTTTTTAACCTTGTCGCCCTCTTTGACCGCCAGCACCTCAATGCGCCCACCCATGGTGGCCGAAAGTTTGGTGCGCATGCAGGCTTCTACGGTGCCAGCGCGTGTATTGGCAATGCTGGACTCAACCCGCCCCTGGCTGATTTCGGTCAAGACGACCGAGATTGGCTTGGGCCGCTTGGCCCACCAGATGCCGGCCCCCAGCAGGCCGATGGCAAGCAGACCCAGTAAAAGGCGGCGAATCAGGGTGGAAGACATGCGGGCGGTTCCTGGCGTGGTGAGCTGTTCATTTTAGGATGCTTCACCCGCTGAAGCTTGACCTGCCGCAAGATGCGGGCTCAGGCGAGGCGCACGGATTTTGGACCGGAACATCGCCCTAATCGCTATAAATAAGATAGCTGCTCACGCATATTTCACGGGGGCTAAAGCCCTATTTGATCGATTCACATTAGGCTGATGGTCTTGTCCAGTGAGATAGCGGCGTCCAGCGCGTCGAGCAAGGTCTTGCGTACCTTGAGTTTGGTGTTCTTGTGTGCCGTCATGTTCAGTTTTTTCATCTGCTGGGCTACTTCGCGCGCGGTGGCGATCAACTGTTCTGGGGCGACCACGAGGTCCAGGAAGCCCGCGGCAACAGCGCCCTGTGGAGTAAACATTTCTGCGTTGATCACCGCGCGCTGGAAGGCGGGCTTGGTCAAGCGATCCTGGGCAATGGCAATGCCAACATGGTGCATGGTCATGCCAATCTTGACTTCGTTGAGGCCGATGGTGAAGGGGCCCTCTACACCGATTCGGTAGTCCGCCGACAGCAATACAAAAGCACCTTTGGCAACCGCATGGCCGGGGCAGGCCACGATGATGGGTTGCGGGTGGGCCAGCATGCGCCGCGCCAAGGTTGAGCCTGCGGCAACCAGGTCAATGGCGTTTTGTGGGCCTGACATCATGACCTTGAGGTCATAGCCGCCGCTCAAAATACCGGGTTGACCGGTCACGATGACCACGGCAGCATCGGCCTGCGCCTGGTCCAGGCCACTGTTGAATTGGGCAATCAGTTCATGTGAAAACGCGTTGACCTTTCCATTGTTCAGGGTCAGGGTGGCAATGCCGTCTTCCAGGTTGTAGGCAACAAGTTCGCTCATGATGGGGCTCCACAAAAAACAGGTGTGCCAGTCTAACCGCACGCAAGGCCCATTCATCCTTGCATTGATGTACAGCAAAACAGACCGAGACTGACATGCTGACAATGGGCGGAGCACAGCGCCCTATACGAGGATTGATCTGCCATGAATCCACCCCCAGGCTATTTTGAGACGTTATTAGTGCGCCACGGACACGCGGCGCACCGGCTTGTGCAAATTCTTCGGGAAATACAAACGCATGAAAAGTGGCTGTCGCGGGACATGCTTAGCGCGGTTGCTACGGCCCTGAAGTTGCCACTGGCCCATGTGGAAGGGGTGGCGGGCTTCTACCGTTTCTTTTCCAGCAACCCGGTTGGCCAGTACCGCGTGCTGTTCAGCGACAACATCACCGACCGCATGGGTGGGAGCGAGGAGATGGTGCGCCACCTGCGCCATCTGCTCAAATTGGAACCCAATCAAGTGCGCTCCGACGGCCGGGTAAGCGTCACAACCACCTCCTGCACCGGGTTGTGTGACCAGGGGCCAGCGGCCCTGATCAACCACCATCAAATCGTCACCCGACTGACCCCTGGACGCATCGAACACATGGCTGCGTTGATAGAGCGTGAGGTGCCACCATCTGAATGGCCAGCTGAGTGGTCCCGGGTGGATGACCAGATCCGTCTGGCCAATATCAAGCTGGGTACACAACCCGAAGTGGGTGCGGGCATCGCTGCAGCACTGGCACGCGGCCCTCAGGGTATGCTCGATGACCTCAAGCGTTCCAAGCTGCGGGGGCGTGGCGGCGCGGGTTATGCCACCGGAACCAAGTGGCAACTGTGCCGTAATGCCCGATCTGACACGCACTATGTAGTGTGCAATGCGGACGAGGGCGAGCCCGGAACTTTCAAAGACCGCGTGCTGTTAACCAGCTACGCAGACACTGTTTTCGAAGGCATGACCATTGCCGGCTTTGTGGTGGGAGCCCGCAAGGGCCTGATGTATTTGCGCGGCGAGTACCGCTATTTGCTCGAATCGCTGCAGGCCGTGATCGAACGCCGCCGCGCGCTAGGCCTGCTTGGAAGCGCCATTCAGGGCCGGTCCGGGTTTGACTTCGACATCGAAATCCATGTGGGTGCCGGCGCTTATGTGTGCGGTGAGGAGTCTGCGCTGATTGAGTCGCTGGAGGGAAAGCGGGGCACGCCCCGCATCCGACCACCGTTTCCCGTCGAGCGGGGCTACCTCAACGAGCCCACCACGGTCAACAACGTGGAGACATTCTGTGCCGTGACCCACATTGCCGTGCACACCGGCGCATGGTGGGCCACGATTGGTACATCGCAGTCGACCGGAACCAAGATTCATTCGGTATCAGGCGATTGCGAGCGACCTGGCCTGTACGAGTACCCGTTTGGCACCCGTATAGGCCGCATTCTCGAAGATTGCGGTGCCCGCGACACGCAGGCCGTACAGGTGGGCGGACCTTCGGGCGTTTGCATCTCAGCCATGGAGTTTGGCCGGCGCATCGGATTTGAAGACGTGCCCACCGCCGGTGCCTTCATGGTTTTTGACCGCTCGCGCGACATGTTTGAAGTAGCCCTGAATTTTGCACAGTTTTTTGCACACGAAAGCTGCGGCTTTTGCACGCCCTGCCGTGTGGGCACCGAACTCGTCGTGCGGCGCATGGACAAGCTCAAACGCGGCCATGGCTCCAGCGAAGACGTGCAGGTTTTGTATGAACTGGACAAGCTGATGCACGGCTCCACCCACTGCGGCCTGGGTGCTGCTGCCTGCAACCCGCTGCGCGACACCATCGCCAAGTTCCGTCCTGCCTATGAGCGGCATATGAAGTCCCTGCACTTCGCACCCGGCTTTGATATGGATGCTGAGCTCTCGCAAGCCCGCCTGGCCACAGGACGTGACGACCGCGGCGCACACTTGGAGACACTGGCATGAGTCACAACGATCGCATTGACGCACTGAACCCAGGAACCTTTACGCTGGACGGCGAAGAAATCGATTTCGGCCCGGGCGAGTCAATTTTGGAGGCTGCCACGCGCACCGGGCACTACATACCGCATCTGTGCTGGCACCCGGAGTTCGGCGCGAAGGGGTCCTGTCGGTTGTGCACCGTGCGCATCAACGGCCGTATCGGCGCGGCCTGCACGGTTCAGGCAGCATCCGGGCAGGAAGTGCAAAGTAACACCGATGACCTCAACGGACTGCGCAAGACACTGTTGCAAATGATCTTCATCGAGGGCAATCATTTTTGCCCGTCCTGTGAAAAAAGCGGCAACTGCCGTCTGCAGGCCACTGCCTATGACATGGATATGCAAGGCCCTCACTTTGAAGAGTTTTATCCCGATCGCCGGGTTGATTCCAGCCACCCCGACCTGTTGCTGGACCTCAACCGCTGCATTCTGTGTTCGCTGTGCGTTCGGGCCAGCCACGATGTTGACGGAAAGGACGTGTTTGCTATCGGCGGCCACGGTATCCAAACGCATTTGCTCATTAACAGTCCCAGCGGCAAGATGGTCGACAGCACGTTACAGGCCAGTGACCGGGCCGCCAATGTGTGCCCCGTTGGCGCCATACTGCACAAGCGCGTTGGCTTTGCCATCCCCATTGGCAAACGCAAGTATGACAACGTTGCGTTGTCCAAGCAGGTTGAGGAGTCCAAGCCATGAACGCCGCCATCCTGACCCAGCCACGCAAACTCAAGCTTGCGACCGTGTCGCTTGCCGGATGTTTCGGTTGCCATATGTCCTTTCTGGACATCGATGAGCGGTTGCTCGAATTGCTCGAACTGGTGGAGTTGGACCGCTCCCCGCTGACCGATATCAAAACCATTGGGCGTTGCGACATCGGACTGATTGAGGGCGGCCTGTGCAATGCCGAAAACGTGCACGTGCTGCGTGAGTTCCGTGCAAACTGCAAGATTCTGATCGCCATGGGCGCCTGTGCGGTCAATGGCGGGTTGCCTGCCCAGCGCAACCAGCGCGACGTGGGGCAGATGATGCACGATGTGTACTGTCGGCAAGTGGGCGGCACCGCTGGCAATCAGATCCCCAACGACCCCGAACTGCCCCTGCCGCTCAATCGTGTGCACCCCATTCATGAAGTGGTGCACATCGATCACTTTTTGCCGGGCTGCCCACCCTCGGGCGATGCCATCTGGATCTTTTTGACCGAACTACTGGCCGGACGCACACCGCATTTGGGCCATGGACTTTTGCGCTATGACTGAAATTTGCGAGGTGTCATCATGAGCTTTGAACTGGAGACTGCGGTCAACCCGAAGGGTTTGCGGCGGGTCGCGATCGATCCGGTCTCGCGCGTCGAAGGACACGGCAAGGTCACCTTGCTGCTGGACGAAAACAACCAGGTTCACCAGGCGCGTCTGCACATCGTGGAGTTTCGTGGCTTCGAGAAATTCATTGAAGGGCGTCCGTACTGGGAGGTGCCCGTCATGGTGCAGCGACTGTGCGGCATCTGTCCGGTGTCGCACCACTTGGCTGCGGCCAAAGCTTTTGACCGTGTTCTCGGGGTGACACCGATTACCGCCAGCGCCGGGGCAGTGCGCCGACTGATGCACTATGGCCAGATGCTGCAGTCGCATGCACTGCATTTCTTTCACCTCGCGTCACCCGACCTGCTGTTTGGATTCAGTTCTCCGGTCGCGCAGCGCAATGTGGTGGGGGTGGCACAGGCCCACCCGGAAGTCGCCAAAAAAGGAATTTTGCTGCGCAAATTTGGCCAGGAAATCATCCGCATCACCTCAGGTAAGCGCGTGCACGGCACCGGCGCAGTACCAGGCGGCGTCAATAAACTTGTCACTGCGCAGGAGCGCGACTTTCTCAAACAAGATTTGACGCAAATGCTGGAATGGGCACTGGACGCGGTCGACATTGCGAAACAGTTGCATGGCCAGAGCGAGGCGGTGTACCGGCAGTTCGGCAGCTTTCGCTCCAACCTGATGTCGCTGGTGCGCCGCGATGGCGCTATGGACTTGTACGACGGCGTGCTGCGCGTGCGGGACGCCAATGGCCATGTCCTGTTTGATGGAGTGGACGATCAGAAATACCTGGACTTGATTGAAGAGGAAGTGCGTTCCTGGAGCTACATGAAGTTCCCCCACCTGCGCAGTCTGGGGCGTGACCAGGGCTGGTACCGTGTTGGACCACTGGCGCGGGTGCAGAACTGCGACTTCATCCCCAGCCCGCTCGCAGAGGTCGAGCGCAAGGAATTTGTGGCCTGGGGTCGGGGTGAACTGGTTCACGCGACGCTGGCATACCACTGGGCCCGCATGATCGAGATGCTGCATGCTGTGGAGGTGATTGCTCAGTTGCTGGACGACCCGGCCCTGTTGTCAGGTGAAATGATGAGCCATGGCGAGCGACAAAGGGGCGGTGTGGGCATCATCGAGGCCCCACGCGGCACACTGATCCATGACTACGAAGTTGGTGACGACGACCTGGTGACACGCTGCAACCTCATCGTGTCGACGACCCACAACAACCAGGCCATGAACGAGGCGGTGCGCTCGGTTGCAAAGGAATACATCAACGGTCAGGAGATCACTGAAGGCCTGCTCAATCACATTGAGGTGGCGATTCGTGCTTACGACCCCTGCCTTTCCTGTGCCACCCATGCTTTGGGTCAGATGCCTCTGGACGTCACGTTGTTGGCAGCGGACGGCAGCGTCCTGGACCGGGTACAAAAGTCTCCCGGGCGCGGGCTGACGCGCCACATTGACAGCCCCATTGGTTTGGAGGCATGAGCGCAAAGCCTGCGATTCTGGTTCTGGGCTGGGGCAACCTCAGCCGCGGGGACGATGCCTTGGGTCCTCTGTTTGTCGCGGGCTTGCAAGAAAGGCTTGCGGTCGAACTGCTCCAACAGGTTGAGTTTCTGGAAGACTACCAGTTGCAGGTGGAGCACGCGCTTGATCTGGAGGGGCGGCGTCATGTGCTCTTCGTCGACGCCAGTCTGGATTGTCCTGCTCCGTTTTTAGTGGGCCCGCTGCACGCCCGGCGAGACACCAGCTACACAAGCCACGCCCTGTCACCCGAGGCGCTGATGCAGGTTTTTGAAGACCTGCACGGACACGCAGCCCCTGCGGCAACATTGCTGGCATTGCGCGCCGAGGTATTTGGATTGGGCGAACCTCTTTCTGCGTTGGCGCAGGGCAACTTGCAGGCCGGATTGCAATGGGGTTTGAACTGGGTCCGGCAAACGGCTAATTCGCAGGGGGCCTAGCAGTACCCAGCATCTGAACGTGTCGCTCTGCCAAAAGCAGGCGCTCAGCCGGTGCCCCGCCAATGCGGACATGGGGCCAGTGCCATTCGTCCAGTACACGTTCGATACGGGCGTGGACGGCGGCGCGCTGCGCCATGCCGTCGCGCTGCAATCCGTCTGCCACCCAGGGAATGTCGGGCTCCAGCATCAATGTCAGTGCGTATCGGGCATGCAAGGCGTGCGCTTGCGGGTACAACGATCCGTCACGAAATACCTGGTCGCTGTAGACGGCCGTGAGCAACGGTGCCGTGTCGCAGAAAACCAGCGCGCAGGGGCGACGCCGGGCAGCCTCCAGCGCAGCGTCCTCCATGCGTACCTGCTCTTGCAAGATGGACACTTGCTCGTGACGCCCGGGCGTGCGACCGTGCAAATCGGTAAAACTACGCAAGTACTCAGGTACACAGAGCCCGTCCATGCGCTCCGCCAGGGCATGCGCCAGCGTGGACTTGCCTGTGCACTCAGCGCCTACCAGGCAAATGAGGCGTGGTTCAGAACTCAACCGTCACCCGCGCCCGCACGGTACGCGGTGTCGATGGGAACAGGTACGTTCCTCCCCAGTACTGTGTGGGGGCCTCGCGCCAGTAGCTGCGGTCGGTCAGGTTTTCCGCAAACAGATTCCATTGTGTGACCTTGCCAATCATCCGGTTCTGGTAGCGCAGTCCGGCATCGAGTTGCCAGCTAGACGGCAGTGCCACGGATCCATCTGCAGTCACAGTCTTCCCGCTGTCCGCTGTCAGAAGGCCATTGACCGACAGGCCGGGCAGGGCGGCGATCTTGTAGTCGGCAAACAGTGACGCTTTGGTTTTGGGCACGTTGGTTACCAACTGGCCGACCAAAGCGGGGTCTACCGCAGTGGTGTACCGGGCATCGATCATGGTCAGGCTGGCTTGGAGGGACAGTTGGGCATCCATCTGGCCTACCGCCGCGAGTTCCAGTCCGCGGTGGCGTGCGGTCTTGCCGCCAGCTACGCGCAGGGGTATGCCGCTGGTCGTGGCCTGGTCATCAGCGTAGGGTTTTTCAATATTGAAGGCCGCCGCAGACACCAGCACGCGGGCGTTCGGTTGCCACTTCACACCCAGCTCGGTCTGTTCGCTCTTGAGTGCGGGTAACACCTGGCCCGCATTGACAAACTTGGTGGGGCGATTGGGCACCGCCTCCAGTTCGGCACCCTGACCCCACGACGTGTACAGCATGGTGCTGGCAATGGGCGACCATGAAAGGCCTGCCCACGGTGTCGTCACGGTCTGGTCGAAGGCAATCGCGCGCGAGCCGTCGCTGCGTTCGCTCGAACGGTTCAACTGTGAGGTGCGAAAGCCCACAAAGCTTTGCACGTTGCTGGACAGATCGCTGACCAGCGAGGCCGATGCGTCCACCGCGCGTTCACGGCTATTGGTGTTGAGGTCCAAGGGAGTTCCATCACCAGGTAGCGCGACGGGTTTGTCGATGTTGGTGCTGCCCACGTAGTTGTAGGCTTGCTTGGGTGCCAGGTCCGTGCGCGTGCTGCGTCCGCTCAAGCCCAGGCTGACGCGGTGTTGCACACCCAGAGCCGCAAGTTTGCCTTGCAGCTTGGCGTCCCACGCCCATGTGCTGCGCTCTTCGCCTTCGCTTCGGTAGTCGTAAATATCCACATCACCGTTGGCGCACAGGCCCGGGTAAACGTAGTTGGCTGCGTTGCTGCAGCCATCCGGGAAAGCCAGACGGTCCTGGATTACTGTGCGCTGTGTGCTCAGGCCCAGGTGCGCTTGCCAATCGGCGTTGACCTGGTGGTCGATAGCAAACTGGGCGTTGGTGCTGGTGGCTTCAAACGGTTGCGACCAGATCTGGTTGTTCAGGTTCAGGCGGGAGTAGTTGCTGGCGGGCAGCGTGTCGCCCACTCCATCACCATTGGCGTCCAACAAGCCCAGGCCTGGGACTGAGGACTGCCGCTTGTGGTGGTATTCCAGATCGGCAGAGAGTTTGGTGGCGGGTGTCGCCATGGTGGCCAAGGCTACGCTGGCGAATTCCCGCTTGCCGTCTGCGCGGTCGAACTGCGTGCGCAGGTCTTCTGCGGCCAGGTTGACGCGCACGCCCGCAGCGCCCCATGCGGTGTTGGTGTCCAGGTGCACCTTGCTGCCGCCATTGCCGTCCGCACCAATCGTTGCCGTGGTGAACGCATCTCTCTGGGGCGTCTTGGTGACGAAGTTGACCAGGCCACCGGGTGCTGAGACGCCAGACTGAAGACCTGCAACACCTTTTAATACCTCAATGCGCTCCTTGTTTTCCAGCGCAATGGGAGCGTAGTTCGATACGGGCAAGCCATTGCGCATGAAGTTGTTGCCTTGGTCCAGCAGGAATCCGCGCACGGACAGGCCTTCGATGTAGCCGGTGGTGTTGTAGCTGTCGGCCAATGAGGCATCCAGTTTGATGGCTTGCGACAGGCTTGACGATGCAGTGGCCGCCAGCAGATCTGCACCTAGCACGGTCACACTTTGCGGGGTTTTGGCGAGGGGTAAGCCCAGGCCGCCTACATCGGCATGGTCCGCATCCAGAACCGGGGCGGCTTTGCCTGTGACAGTCACCGCGTCCAGACGTTGTGTGGGGCTTGCAGTCTGCGCCCAGCCTGGAGCTGTAAACAGCAGGGCCAGCGCGGCAGCGCTTGGGGATAATTTGAAATGAGTACGAGTTGCCATCGAGAGTCCTTATTCGACGGCAGGGGAGTGCAGATCGGCCAGAACACTCCGCAAGGAAGTGCCCAGCATTTTCGTCACGCTTCCCTGCGCAAGAATTACCTTGATCAAGTTCCAGGGTGTTATCTCAGCCAGCTGTCTCGCGACAGCCAGCACCCCTAGCGTTTACAGAGCAGCTGAAAGCCGCTCTGATGGGAGTATTGTAATCAAGGCTTGCATTGACCCCGCAGGATGCGGTACCAACATGACAGGAATGTAATGTTGTCGTCATCTGGCAGTCTGTGTTCTTGGCCTAGACTGCTTTGCATCTCTATCCGGTGTAGCCGCATTGCGGCGCATTTTTTGAAAGCCCACAGTATGCCGTTCAATTCATTTATCGCCGCAACTCTCGTTTTGACTTCGCTTTCATTTTTGCCCATTAACGCTCATGCACAAGCCACGATGGACCACAGCGCCATGGGGCACTCGGCAGCCCCAGCCCCAGCCAAGGCCGCCGTGACAGCGATGACCGAAGCTGAAGTGAAGAAGGTCGACCGCAAGGCCGAAACCATCACCCTCCAACATGGGTTGATCAAGAACCTGGAGATGCCGGCGATGACCATGGTGTTCAAGGTAAAGACGCCGGCGCTGCTGGCCAAGGTCAAAGTGGGTGACAAGGTGAAGTTCAATGCTGAAATGCCCGATGGCGTATTGATGGTCACCGCTCTCGAACTGTCGCGATGAAATCTGGGTTATTCGGTGTCGCCGTGCTGTTGGGGCTGTGCGCAGCAGGCGCCAGCGCACAGTTGGCTGGTGAGTCACCTGCCGGTGCGACGATCGACAGCCTGCTGACGTTAGCCCGTCAGAACAACCCGGAGTTCGGTGCCATGCGCCACGAGGCTGCGGCGGCCAGCGAAAGGATGACTCCTGCCGGTGCGCTGATGGACCCGAGGCTGAAAGTGGAGTTGCAGGACATCACCAAGGCGGGGGAGCAGGGCGCAACATTGCTCCCCTCCGAAGTGGGCAGCACAGCCTACACCCTGACGCAGGAATTTCCCTGGTCAGGCAAACGTGATCTCAAACGTGACATCGCCACGCTGGATGCCGATGTCGCACAAGGCCGTGCCCGGCAAACCTGGGCTGAGCTTGCTGCGCGCATCAAAGCGCTTTATGTGCAGCGCTACCTGGTGCAGGTGAATCAGCGCATTGCAAATGAAACGCTGGACCTGATGCTGCAACAGGAAAAGGTCATGCAAGTGCGCTATGCCGGTGGTCTGGCGGCCCAGCAGGACATCACCCGCATCCATGTTGAACACACCGGCATGCGCGCTGAACTGGTGGCACTGGGCGCCGAATGGCGGCAGACCCAGACCCGCTTGAATCAGCTGCTGGCGCGCCCCGCCGAGGCACCCCTGGCTGCGCCCGTGAGCCTGCGCCCGTTGCCTGAACCGGCTAGGCTGGATTTTGCCGTGCTGTCCGAGCGCTTGCGCAACACGAACTCTCAGTTGCTGGTGGCAACCACAGCCGCCCGTTCAGCCGAAAAGGTCCGTGATCTGGCCTACAAGAGCCGTTACCCTGACTTTACGCTGGGGATTAACGCCATGCAGCGGCAAAACACGGTCAAGGAGTGGGGCCTGATGGTGGAATTGAGCTTGCCTATTCGTGACCGAGTGTTGCAATCGCAGGAGCGCGAGTCCGAGGCCATGCTCGCGGCCGCGCGGTCGCGCCAGCAGGCCGCAGCCAACCAGGCTCTTGCAGACCTTTCGGATAACCTGATCGCGCTCGACGCAGCACGGCAGACCGAACACCTGATGACCTACAGCCTGATGCCGCAGGCTGACCTGACCTGGCGTGCCGCTCTGGCGGCATACGAGAACGGCAAGGCCGACTTCGCCACCCTGCTCGATGCACAACGGCAAATTCGCCAGGCGCGGCAGAGCCAGATCAAGGCGCAGGTCGATGCACAAATGCGCCTGATCGAGATTGAAAGACTTGTGGGAGAAGAATTATGAAAGCCGGTGTTAGCCTTGCAGTGAGCGTGGTGGCACTGGCCGTTGCGGTGGGTGGCGGGTTTTGGCTGGGGCAGACTGCCAAGACCCCGTCGGTGCAGGCTACTGCAAGTGCCACGACAGGTCCGACGGCGGCGGTGAAGCAACAACCCAAGCTGCTGTACTACCGCAACCCCATGGGTTTGGCTGATACATCGCCCGTGCCCAAAAAAGACTCCATGGGCATGGACTACATTGCTGTGTATGACAGCGATGTTGCGGACGAGCCAGCGTCGGCCAACCAGGTGAAGATCAGTGCCGACAAGGTGCAAAAAATGGGCGTACGAACGGAGCCCGTGCAGTTACGCAGCATGGATCGTACGATCCGCGCGGCAGGACGCGTGGAGCCCGATGAGCGGCGCATCTTCATGATCGCGCCCAAGTTTGAGGGCTATGTGGAGCGCCTGCATGTCAATGTGACCGGCCAACCGGTTACCAAAGGGCAGCCGCTGTTCGAAGTCTATAGCCCGGAGCTGGTGTCCTTGCAGCGCGAGTATGCGATTGCTGCGCAGGGGGTGGTTTCGCTCAAGGGTGCAGACAGCCCGGCCCAGCTGGGCATGGCGCGCTTGGTCGAGTCCAGCCTGCAACGACTCAAAAATTGGGACATTTCCGAAGAGCAGGTCAAAGCGCTGGTCGCCTCGGGGGAGACCAAACGCAGCATGACCTTTCGCTCACCGGTGTCGGGCATCGTGACGGAGAAAAAGGCAGTCCAGGGTATGCGCTTCATGCCCGGCGAGGCGCTGTACCAGGTGTCCGACCTGTCGGCGGTGTGGGTGGTGGCCGATGTGGCCGAGCAGGACATTGGTTTGGTGAAGAACGGCAGCAGGGCCAGCATCAAGATCAACGCCTACCCCGACAAAACCTTTGATGGCAGGGTCACCTATGTCTACCCGACGCTGAGGGCTGAAACCCGCAGCGTGACGGTGCGCGTCGAGCTGCCCAATCCGGGTTTGTTGCTCAAGCCTGCCATGTTTGCGCAGGTTGAGCTGCCGGTGTCGGCGCGCGGACAGGTGCTAACGGTGCCGGTGTCGGCAGTGATCGACAGTGGCACGCGCCAGATTGTGTTGGTGCAGCTCGCCGCTGGTCGCTTCGAGCCGCGCTCAGTCTTGCTGGGCGAACGCAGCGACGACTATGTCGTGGTGCGTGAGGGCCTCAAGGACGGCGAACGGGTGGTCACCGCAGCCAACTTCCTGATTGACGCCGAGAGCAATCTCAAGGCCGCCATTGGCGGCTTTGGCTCTGCATCAAATGCGACTCCAGCCCCCGTAGATACTGCGCAAGCAGCTACCAAATCAATAGCGTCCGTCAGCCACCATGCCGACGGCAAAATTGACAGTATCGACGCCAAGGAGCAAACCGTCAGCATCACCCATGGACCGGTGGCCAGCCTCAAATGGCCGGCCATGACCATGGAGTTCAAGGTCGCCAATGCCACGCTGTTGAAAGACCTGAAGCCCGGCGCCAAGCTGTCGTTCGAGTTCGTCGAACGCCAACCGGGTGAGTGGGTCATCACCAGCATCAAGAAGTAGCCATGCTCGCCAACATCATTGATTGGTCGGGGCGCAACCGCTTTCTGGTGCTGCTGGCCACGCTGTTTATCGTCCTCGCGGGCATCTTCGCGGTGCTGCGCACGCCCATCGACGCCTTGCCCGATTTGTCCGATGTGCAGGTCATCGTCTACACCGAGGTGCCGGGGCAGGCCCCGCAGGTGGTGGAAGACCAGGTGACGTATCCGTTGACCACGGCGATGCTGTCGGTGCCCAAATCGAAAGTGGTGCGAGGTTTCTCGTTCTTCGGTGCGTCCTTTGTTTACATCATCTTTGAAGACGGTACCGACATCTACTGGGCCCGTTCTCGGGTTCTGGAGTACCTGAACTTTGCC
>CAIYDK010000186.1 GCA_903924955.1 uncultured beta proteobacterium
GAAAAAGGCCGCGGCTATGTGCCTGGCACTATGCGCCGCCACGCCGACGAGCCAAACAAGTCTATCGGACGTATTGTTTTGGACGCGTCGTTCTCGCCGGTCAAGCGCGTGAGCTACACCGTCGAGAGCGCGCGTGTCGAGCAGCGTACCGATCTGGATAAATTGGTTGTCGAGATCGAGACCAATGGCGCCATTTCGGCCGAAGATGCTGTGCGTGCGTCTGCCAAAATTTTGGTTGAGCAGCTCGCGGTGTTTGCCCAGTTGGAAGGTAGCGAGTTGGCTGCATTCGATGCACCCGCGCCACGCGGCAATACGCAATTCGATCCAATCCTATTGCGCCCTGTTGATGAATTGGAATTGACAGTTCGGTCAGCTAACTGCCTGAAGGCCGAGAACATCTATTACATTGGTGACCTGATTCAGCGCACGGAGAACGAGTTGCTTAAGACTCCGAATTTAGGTCGCAAGTCGCTCAATGAGATCAAGGAAGTTTTGGCTTCTCGCGGTCTGACATTGGGCATGAAGCTGGAAAGCTGGCCGCCCGCAGCACTGGAAAAGCGCTGAAACATTCTGAGCCTTTAGGGGTTCTACGCAAAAGGGCAGTACCTGATACGGCTGCCTATTCAAAACTCATAGGAAATCTACCATGCGTCACGGACACGGACTACGTAAACTTAACCGCACCAGCTCTCACCGTTTGGCGATGCTGCGCAACATGATGAACTCGCTTATCGAGCATGAGGTCATCAAGACCACAGTTCCTAAGGCCAAGGAACTGCGTCGCGTGGTCGAGCCCATGATCACACTGGCAAAAGAAGCTACGGTGGCCAATCGCCGACTGGCGTTTGACCGTCTGCGTGATCGTGACAGCGTCACCAAGTTGTTCAACGACCTGGGCCCGCGTTTCAAGGCCCGTCCAGGTGGTTACACCCGCATTTTGAAGATGGGGTTTCGCGTTGGTGACAATGCGCCCATGGCTTTGGTTGAGTTGGTTGATCGCCCAGCTCCTGTTGAAACAAATGCCGATGCAGTCACAGAATAAGCTATAATAGAAATCTACCGCGCGATGGAGCAGTCTGGTAGCTCGTTGGGCTCATAACCCAAAGGTCGGAGGTTCAAATCCTTCTCGCGCAACCAAACAGTAAGCGGTCTTCGCTAACAGTCAACGCCCACTGATGTGGGCGTTTTGCTTTGTGTTCCATATTTTTGCTGATTTGAGTAAAGTTCTTTGGGTGTTTGCTTTCGAATACGCAGCCCCTCCCCCAACTTCTTGCGGCAAACACCGATGACCACACGCTTTTCACGCGTATTCCCTTTGGCCTTCGTCCTGTTGTGGTCGACCGGCTTCATCGGAGCACGGCTAGGGCTTCCTTACGCAGAACCCCTTACCTTTTTGTTCATCCGCTACCTCGCAGTGATGGGCTGTATGGCGCTGGTTGCTGTAACTGCCAGCGCACCATGGCCGGCCACGCCCAAAGCCTGGCTTCATCTTGGTGTTGCAGGTCTGCTGTTGCATGGTGTGTACCTCGGGGGAGTATTTATTGCCATTTCAAAGGGCTTGCCTGCAGGTGTAACCAGTCTGGTTGTTGGCGTGCAACCCCTGCTCACAGCGGTTGGCGCGGGGTGGTTGCTGCGTGAGACCGTCGTAAGGCGCCAATGGATAGGCCTCTGCTTGGGCTTAGCGGGTGTCGGGCTTGTTGTATTTGGCAAGGTCGGATCAGGTTTCGGGATGAATGCACTGTGGCCAGCCATTGCCGCACTAGTTGGCATCACAGCAGGAACGCTGTACCAGAAACGATTCTGTTCGCCATTTGATTGGCGCACCGGCGCTATTGCACAGTTTCTGCCAACTGCAGTGGTCACGTTTGCGGTTGCATCGCTTACCGAGTCCTTTCATGTTGAATGGACTGGCGAATTTGTATTTGCACTGAGTTGGCTGGTACTGGTACTGTCGATCGGTGCGATTAGTTTGCTGAATTGGTTGATCCGCCACAGTGACGCGGTCAATATTGCCAGTCTCTTTTATCTGGTCCCTCCATGCACCGCAATCGTTGCATGGGTTTTGTTTGACGAGGCATTCTCCGGCTTGGCGCTTGTTGGTATGGCGTTCACAGTATGCGGAGTTTATCTGGCACGCAAATAGCAAATCCTCGGTTCGGCATCAGCGGCGCAAGCCTTGACTGCCTGACCTTTTGCCTTTTACATTGCCGCCGGCGACTCGTGCGGCACCTTGGTTGACTTTGTCAACTTGGTCAAGGCAAAGCAACGTATCAACATAGGACACGAACCGAGTGAGATAGTCTGGCGAGATATCGCGCATCAACGCAATGGAACGTAGCACCAGCATGTGGGAATTAATCGGCCCTGCATTTTTTGGAACCTGCGAAAGTGCATGGACGACCTGCCTATTTGCACTGAGTTGGGACCATGTATTTCTGAATTGCCGCACGGACTTCAATTCGACGCTGGATCCGATATTTTCGGGCGAAAGGTGTGCCACGCTTCGCGCAGAGTAGGGGGTCAAATGCCGGAGCAAGTCGCCCAGCGCATCGCGTTGCGTACCGCTCGTCAGCTCGCGGGTTAGCTTCCTTAGGGCCTTGAGGTCCCCGGTGTTGAGTAGTTCTTGCAGTTCAACGGTAGCGAGTGGATAGTTCAGCGTGACTTGGGCGATTGCATCATTGACATCGCACCGGGCTTGTCTAAAGCGATACTGAAAGCAATCCAGCGCGTGCTTCAACTTGCTTTCAAGGTTGCGCCTCACACTGCCATTCTGGGCATTAGTGCGACAGGCCAATACCTCCAGATAGTGAAAGCCAATGGGGTCAAATCGTTCGGCGCCTGCAACGCGCAACGCGACGATGGCTAGGCTGACGCCATCGGGTTGCTGTGTTGCCAACCCCGAAGCCAACCCTGGACCGGTGTCACCCATGGGGTGCCGCTTTCGAGTTGGTGGATTTGGGTACCGGGGCCATCTCCACCCGCCGGTTTTGGGCTCGCCCCATTTCGTCCGCGTTGGTGGATATCGGCTGCTCCGCACCAAATGCCGCAGCGAACACCATGGAGGAGGGCATGCCTTCGTCGATTAAAGAACGCGTAACAGTCAAAGCACGCTGGGCAGACAGTTCCCAGTTGTCGGTGAATTGGCTGTTCCCGCTGCGTATCGAACGGTCATCGGTAAAGCCGCTGATCATCAGCATCTCGTCGCGAGATGTCAGGTAGGTGCGCAGTGGTGTCACTAGGCTGTTCAGAAGCTGTCGACCATCTGGCTGCAACTGGTCTGAGTTCAGCGAAAAGAGAACCCTGCCACTGATGCCAATGCGCCCATTGCTCAGTGTGATGCGCCCCGTAGCCAGTGGAATTGCGAGCGCCTTTTCAAGGGTCATGCGTCGCTGCTCTTCAAGCTGACGCTTCTTTATCTCGCCTTCCAGGTTTGTAGCCAGCTCCATTTGGATCACCAGAACGCCAACCAGTAACATCACAAACGCGCCCAGCAATCCCGACATCAGGTCGCCAAAAACGGCCCAGACCGGAGCGGTTTGCTCTATGCCTGCGTCACTGTCATCCATTGGCAGCCCCGTTAACTGACGCGCCATGCTTGACCGGGAGTTGACGCAACTCTTCAACAATTTCTTTTTGGGACATAAGACTCAGGTCAATGATTTCACGTGCCTGCGCCACGTAGTAGGCCAGTTGGTCGTCGCTTCTGGACGTGGATTTGTCCATTGCGCCTTCAATGCGTTGCAGACTCACAATCAGCTTCTCGTTGGCTTCGCTGAATGAGCCCACTGCAAAGCGAAAAGTTTCACCCAGACTAGAAACCTCAATCGCACTGCTTGTAACGTGTGCTGCAATGTCCGTGAGTCTGGCCGCCTGCGCATCCACCTGATTTGAAAATTGATGGCTCGCATGGGTGAGCGTCACCGCTGAGGACGAAACCAGAGAGTCAATCACCGAGCGTTGCTCAACGGTTGCGTGGTTGATTGCGTCCAATAATGAACTCAGGGTCTCCAAGATGCGCGCGCGCTCCTCCAGCAACGCGTTGTCCCGAGTTGCGCTATTGGAAATTTCATTGCGCAATTGTCCAATGACTTCTGCGGCAGCACGTGGGGCTTCTGCCGCAGTTTCAATGAGCCGGACAATTGGATCTTCCAGCGCGGAGCCCAGTGTTGTGAGATGACTGGTCAGCGCAGTTTGCAATTCGCCCAACCGCTCAACAGCGGCGTTGCCACGCAGCATTTCTGCCTCCCTCAGTGCTCCGAGCTCGGTTCGCAAAAGGTGAACTACCTGGTCCATGCGTTCGCCATGTTGCTTGGTCCAGTTCGCCTCGGAGTCGATGCGGGAGCACGCCAATGCTTCAGAGGACGCCATAGCCCGCGAAATTTCCACAAGCGTCTTGCCTGCGCTAGTCTGTATTTGGGTGGTAACCGACTGTGCGGTCTCAGCCAAGGTTCCACAGATTTGCTGCTGCTGGGCGAGCGTTTGGGCGCCAGCTTGACGCCACTCACGGTTGAGTGTCTCCATCAATGATTGCGCCGCCGTGTTGGCCGTATCACTAAGCCGCACCGTGAGCGCATCGAGTTGCGTCTGCGTCGTTACGGTCAATCTCTCGTGCATCACCTTCGCCTCTTGTGCAATTCCCGCCATCGCGGCTTCAACTACCGGCTTGATGCTTTCACCTGCCTCATGGGCGCTTTGCATCAGGCTATCGCGCAGTGATTTGTCAACCGAATTGGCCAGAGCGGTGTAGACGTCTCGGACGTGACTATGAAATGATTCCTGATTGACGATCAATCGCTCAGTCAACTGCTGGCTCATGCGCTCCATCTGGGTCATCATGGCTTGTAATTGATCGACAACTGCCGGCATCGCTTGGGACTGAACTTGCAGCGCCCTTAATGTCTCCTGGCGTTGATGCGGCAGTGAAAAGCAGCGCAATGACGTTGCAATTTTTGAGTCAAGCAGTTGCCCAGCCATCATGCGTTCGCGTCGACTGAGTGAGGACATCAGCCCCAGCATGGCGGATGTGGCAACTCCGGCTACAGATGTCCCAAAAGCCAAACCTAATCCCTTGATCGGGGCGGAAAATGCCGAGCGAATGGCTTGCAGATCTGTGGTGCCCTCCAACGCAAATACTGCCCCGTTAAGGGTGACGACCATGCCCAGGAACGTACCCAGCATCCCCAGCATTACCAGTAATCCCACCAAGTAGGGTGTGAGTGCGGGGCCTGGCAGGCCAGCACGCTCACCTTCTATGCGCAATCGCACGGAGCTTTGCAGGGATGTTGGTATGCTGCCCAGCCAATCGCCAAGGTTCTGGAGATTGCCCGGAATTGTCGACAGTGCACCCGTAAGCGCAAAAGTCGCTTGACGAAAACGGTGTAATTCGAGCGAACCGAAAGCATAGACTGCACCAATGATTGCCGTTATCACCAATGCTTGACTATTGGATCCAATGAACCCGGCGCCTACCCAAACGAGCGCAACTACGCCTATCAAAAATGCGCCAGTGGAAAAATGTCTATTCATAACTGTTTTTAATCTCGTTATTGAGTGCCTCCATGAGCCCCAATGTTGGTTGCAACCGAATGTCCAGTTCCGCGAGCAATACCGCCTGAAGTTCGCCGCTGAAAAGACTCAGCCACCCACCTGATTTCGTCCACTCGTCAGGAGTGTCTGCGTCCGGGTCATCAATGTGTGCCATTTGATGCGTCTTGAGAAGTTGTCTGAACCGCTTTTCAAGAAGCGACGGTAGGGAGGACAGGACTTTGCTCTCACGTTCACTCAGAATTCCGTCGAACGCCGCATCCAGATTGGCAAGTTGCTTGAGCACTGGAGACGCCTTTGCGAGCACTTCGCGCATTTTCGTTCGCAGCGGCCGTATGTTTAGCTCGATGTCGCGTTGGTGCGCGAGATGGTACCTGCGATACGGCTCATAGGCGATCGCGTCCTCGAATGAAGCGCCGGTCTTTGGCGCCGGTAGTGCAATTCGGGATTTGGCTCCGCTCGCTGAATGGCCCTGGGTTATCGCTTGCGTCAGACTGTTTCGTACCCGGGTGAATTCCTTAACGATGGGTTCGCACTCAACAAAAGTCAGTTCAGACGGAGTGCTTGGCGGGTTCACAAGTTCTGCTTCATGCGCCGCACGCAGGGTGATGGCATCAGTAAAACCAACCCACAGGCCCAGTTTTTCGGCAAATGCACTGCCAGACTCGGCCGCATCGATCAAGGCCAAATCGGCGAGAACACGAACGAGTTTTGAGCTATTGAAATTGGTACGCGGAAGGGCTCGCGTCATATGCAAGTGAAATCCAAATCGACAGTGGGCAGTCGCAACTGCGAACTTGCATGATGCAGGATGATTTTAACTTCAGAAATAATGACCTGATAATGGGCCACCGACACTAACCTCAACCTGACAGGAGATTTGAATGTTCACTAACAACCCTTTTGAATCCGTAACCAAGGCATTGCTAAACGGCGCAGGCAAGCTTTCATCGGACGATGCGCAAGGTGCTGCCAAGGAAATGGTGGAAAGCTTGCGCGCCTGGGGAGATCTGGTGCAGACGCAAGCGCAGAGCGCTCAGGCAGCCAGCGTGGAAGCGGTCGAGGAGTTTAAGGCTGTCAGGGATCCTTTGGGCGCCGTAGAGGCATTCAAGACAAATACCCAAAAAATGTTGGCTTTGACAGCAATTCACCTTCAAGAAGCACTGGCCTTGAGCATTGAGCAGTTCAATGCCGGTGTGGACTTGCTGCAGGAACGCCACCCGACACCCGACGTATTTGCTCCAGTGGCCCACGGTATGAAGAAAGCCGCAGCAGCATTGGAGAGCGGGGTACTTGCGACATTGAATTCGGGCATTGAAGTCACAGGTGCCAAACCCGCCGCCAAAAAATCACGTGCGCGCTGACCAGAGCCCTTCTTAACCAATCAAGGCCACGGTCTTGATCTGGGCCCAGACATGCATTCCCGGTGCGAGGCCTAATCCCATCGCGGAACGCCGGGTCAGGCGGGCCAGCAAGGGCATTGTGCCGACCTGAAGCCGCAACAGTGACGATGCGGGATGCTGGTCGTCCACCAATTCATCGACCGTAGCAGGAAGGCAATTTTGGATGCTGGTGGCGGTTACCTGGTGTAACGCAATGCTGACATCGCGTGCCAGAATCCGCACCCGAACCACTTGGCCTATCGGCATGCCACCATCACGCACCCACAGACTGCCGCCGGGAAACTCTACTCTGGCCAGGTGCCAGGTTGCATCGCGTTCGACCACCAGCACCTCCAGCACCACCCCCACATCCTCGCCCAGTTGAATCGGCAGGTCGAGTCTGGCCAGGGTCGTAGCGAGCGGCCCGACCGCAACAGCATGCCCTGACTCCATCACCACCAGGTGGTCAGCCAGACGTGCTATCTCGTCGGCCGCGTGGCTCACATAAATGACTGGAATGTCCAGTTCGCGGTGCAACCGCTCCAGGTAGGGAAGAATTTCTTGTTTTCGCTTCACGTCGAGCGCCGCCAGCGGTTCATCCATAAGCAGCAAACGAGGCCGTAGCGCCAGTGCCCTGGCAATGCCAATACGGCTGCGTTCACCACCAGAAAGACCCTCGGGTTTGCGGTCCAGCAAATGACCAATTCCCAGCAGTGCAATGGCCTGGTCCAACCCTTGCTGGTGGGCGTTGGCTGCGCGTCGTAAGCCGTAGCGCAGATTGCCCAACACCGTGAGGTGCGGGAACAGGCTGGCTTCCTGAAACACATAGCCCAGCGGGCGCTGGTGCGTAGGTATCCAGTGACCGCTGCCCTGACGTGCGTTTTGTTCGTCGTCCTGCCAGATTTCACCATTGATCGCGAAGCGGCCCTTTGGTGCGCGCTCCAGCCCGGCGATGCAACGCAACAAAGTGGTCTTGCCCGATCCAGATTGACCGAAAAGCGCGGTTACCCCGTGTGCGGGCAAGTCCAGATCTACATCGATTGCAAAGCCCGGCCATGCGAGTTGAAAACGGGCCTGGATTCCGGTCACTTCATGGCCTCTTTTCTGCCAGTAGGTCGCCATGCAAACAAGGCCAGCAAAACGACGAATGAGAACAGCAGCATCAGCGCAGAGAGGCGGTGCGCCTGTAAATACTGCATGGACTCAACGTGGTCGTAAATCTGCACCGACGCAACGCGGGTCACGCCAGGAATGTTGCCACCAATCATCAAGACCACTCCAAACTCGCCCACCGTGTGCGCGAACGTCAGCACCGCGGCAGTAAAGAAACCCGGCAGTGCCAAGGGCACCGCCACGGTGAAGAATGCATCGAGCGGTGAGGCGCGCAAGGTTGCTGCCACTTCCAGCGGGCGTTCGCCAATGCCCTCAAACGCGGTTTGCAAAGGCTGCACCATGAATGGCAGTGAATAGAAAACCGAGCCCAGCACCAAACCCCAGAACGTGAAAGGTAAAGCCGCTATGCCCAGCGTGTGCGTGAGTTGCCCCACCAGGCCATTCGGCCCCATCGCCAGCAACAGGTAAAACCCGATGACGGACGGCGGCAGCACCAGCGGCAAAGCCACCACCGCAGCCACTGGCCCCTTCCACCACGCCTTGCTGCGCGCCAGCCACCACGCAACAGGTGTGCCCAGCAGCAATAGGATCAAGGTCACCGTGCCCGCCAGGCGGGCCGTCAGCCAAACGGCCTGAAGATCACTGTCGGTCAAAAGCATCGTGCCATCTTACTTGGTGGCTGTGTCAGCGGGCGGCACAAAACCATACCGTTCCATCACGGCACGTGCTGTCTTGCTGCCCATGGTTTCGACAAAGCGCCAGGCAGCCGCATTGCCCGCGGCGCGCTTGGTAACGATATAGCCTTGCGCCAGTGGGGTGTGCAACGTGTCGGGGATCAGCCAATAACTGCCTTTGCCGGTCAGCTCCGGACTCACCGCCAGCGCGAGCGCGACGATGCCTACCTGGGCATTGCCGGTTTGCACAAACTGCGCGGTTTGCGCAATGTTCTCCCCATATACCAGCTTGGGTTGGAGCTTCTGCCACAGATTGGATGCCCGCAACGCTTCTTCAGCCCGCTTTCCGTAGGGTGCGTGTTGCGGGTTGGCTATGGCAATGTGGGCTATTTTGGGGTCCGTCAGGCTGTCCAATGTCATCCGGGATGCGTCCACGCGATTGCTCCACAACACGATGCGCCCCAACGCGTAGGGGCGAACCTCAGAAGCAGCAAAGCCTGCCTTTGCTAGTTCGCGCGGGAAGGCGATGTCCGCAGAAAAGAAGATGTCGTAGGGTGCGCCCTGCTGAATCTGGGTTTGAAACTTTCCCGACGAGCCATAAATGATTTGGATGTCGTCGCCCGGGTTGGCCTTCTTGAATGTGGCAACGATGTCATCCATGGCGAACGTCAGATCCGCTGCCGCAGCGATAGTGACTTTTTCGGCCTGCGCGGACAGGGTGAGTGCCACAGTGACAGCGGTTAACCAGTGATGCAGCAGTTTCATCGTGACGCCCCTTTCCTGTTCAGTGCGTGCAGCTTCGTGAAATGAAATCACATTTGGTTTCGCACGATGCTCCTATTTTAATAGCTGCCTGCGCCCTTTCCACGAGAGCTGCAGGTCAATTTCGCTCAAAATAAAAAAAGGCCCCTTGGGGCCCTTTTTACAAATGCGACAGTGTCGCCCGGAAGATTATTTCTTGGCTGCAGGCTTTGCAGCTTTCTTGGCAGGAGCGGCTGCCTTTGCAACGGCCTTTGGTTTTGCAGCCACGGGGGCAGCGGCAGCTGCTGGAGCAGCCTTCAGTGCAGTGCGTTGATCACGCAGAGCGTTGATCTCTGCATTGATCTTGTCTTTGCGTTCGGTCAGCTTGGAAATGCTGGCGCTGAGCTTTGCAATAGCTTTGGCAGTCTTGGAAACAGGGGCTTTCTTTGGAGCGGCCTTAACAGCGGGCTTTGTCACCTTGACGGGGGTTTTTGCTTTTGGATTGACAGCAGCTTTTGGAGCCGCCTTTTTTGCAGTTGCCATTTTGATATTTCCTTTTTATATAACCGGCGCAGATGTTGCTCCAGCCCCCTATTGTCGCAATTTTTCAAATTGAGTGCATCTTTGCTTCTTTGCGTCAACCGCTGTGCAGCGCAAACGTTGTGAGAGCATCAAAGGTCAAATATGAAAACAGTCACAAAATCCGTCACGGTTGCCCTCCTGGTTGCCACCCTGGGATGCAGTGCATTGGCAGATGGACCCAGGGGTTATTACCCGCAAGGCCAACACCGCAGTTTTCAAGGACGAGGGCATGATTCGGGCTGGATTGCACCGCTGTTGTTTTTGGGGTTGGCGGGGGCAGTTATCGGTGCCGCTGCGAGCCAGCAAAGCGCGCCGCCACCGACTTATGTGCAGCAGCAACCAACGTATGTCCAGCCTGCGCCTGTCTATGTGGCGCCTGCATATAACGCTCCGGCCATCGTGGTCCAGACACCGCCGCCCCAGCCGGCCAATGCCTGGTACTTTTGCAAGTCGGTGGGGCAGTACTACCCCTACACCCAATATTGCGCGGAAGGCTGGCAACTGGTTTCGCCAACGCCCCAGTAGTTCTCCATTCTTTGATGCCAGTCAAACATTTGTTTTTGACTCGTAAGCCACATGGATGCCGACATCGAATACAGTTGTTTGATTTTCTGCCAATCAACCAACTGAAGGACGACAGCCATGGCCGTAGAACCATCAAAGATCATTTACACGCTGACCGATGAAGCGCCGATGCTGGCCACGGCTGCGTTTCTGCCGATCATCCGCACGTTTGCAGCGCCGGCCGGCATTGAAGTGGCCGAGTCCGATATCTCGGTGGCGGCCCGCGTGCTGGCGACCTTCCCGGAATGTCTGTCCGAGGCACAGCGTGTGCCGGACAATCTGGCTGAGCTGGGCAAGTTGACGCACCTATCCCAGACCAACATCATCAAGCTGCCCAACATCAGCGCCTCCGTGGGCCAGTTGATGCTGTGCATCAAGGAGCTACAGTCCAAGGGCTACGCGGTGCCTGACTATCCCGAGGCCCCCAAGACCGAGGAAGAAAAGGCCATCCGCACCCGCTATGCACGGTGCATCGGTTCTGCCGTCAACCCGGTGTTGCGCGAAGGAAACTCCGACCGCCGCGCCCCGCGTGCCGTCAAGGAATACGCCCGCAAAAACCCGCACAGCATGGCCGAGTGGAGCCAAGCTTCGCGCTCGCACGTCTCGCACATGCACTCCGGCGACTTCTACCACGGCGAAAAGTCGCTCACGCTGGACCGCGCCCGTGACGTGAAGATGGAGCTCAACACCAAGAGCGGCAAGACCATCGTGCTGAAGTCGCTCACCAAGTTGCTGGACCGGGAGGTCATCGACAGCATGTTCATGAGCAAGAAGGCGCTGTGCGACTTCTACGAGCAGGAGATCGAAGACGCGCGCAAGACCGGCGTGATGTTCTCGCTGCACGTCAAGGCCACGATGATGAAGGTGTCCCACCCCATCGTGTTCGGCCACTGCGTCAAGATTTTTTACAGGGACGCGTTCGAGAAGCACGCCAAGCTGTTTGAAGAGCTGGGCGTCAACGTCAACAACGGCATGGTCAATCTGTACGACAAGATCGCAACGCTGCCGCAAAGCAAGCAAGACGAAATCAAGCGCGACCTGCACGCCTGCC
>CAIYDK010000187.1 GCA_903924955.1 uncultured beta proteobacterium
GAAAGGACTCATCGCTAACAAGCTGCGCTTGCCAGCGTGCTGCTCACGACCGATAGGTCGGGCAGCCCCCCCCCACGACAGAGGGAAACAGCCGCCACAAGGCTTTGCAAGACCTTGGCGACGAAATGATCCAAATGTGGGGCTTGGTCGGCGCTTACCTGCGTCAAACCGGTGTGCGCCCGGTGGGCGCAACCATTTATGCTCACACGCCTTCTCGATGGGCGCTTCTACTTTGCCGGGGCGTCATACAAATCCTCGACACCAAACAGGTGTACCTTGACAAGATACTGCCAATTTGGTGAATAGCAAGGTATTTCTTTTTCGGTCGAGCGACTTGCTGCTTTACCAGGAGGCACTGCTGTCATCAAATGTCAGCAATGTGGGTTGGCCGCCGCCAGCCGTGCGGCAGCTTTATAGAGAGCCAAGAGGCTAAATGAGCGAACGCTCTACAAACATCGAGTTGAACGCCCGATGTCGGGTAACAGGCGGGCATTTCGAGAAAATCATCGTCGGCAATGGGCACAAGGCCGAATTCCACCAACGTCGGTTAGCCGGAACATCAACTCATAAAACTGGATCGCCCGAAAGCGGGCGCTGATGGTCAGGATGCTCTGCCTCATGGTGTTGAAGCGGACAACTTCGTAGGCAGGGGGTGTTGTTGACCATTACGTCAGTTTTGACAGTAATGGTCATGGCAATCCTCAATCGAAGTGCTTGGCGCTTGTTTCAAATTGGCAAGGGATACCTGAGTCGGCATCGTAGTCAAACCGTGCCTTAATGGGCATGGCGAGATCCATGAGGTCAGGGTTTCTCTCTAGCCAGTCGGCAAGCTTTTTGAGTTGGCGAATGGCATCCTTCAGAGCGGCATCTTCTGGAATCCGCACGCGCACGGTGACCCCATGTATGAGTACAACAGGTGGTCCTGCATGTAGGCAATCACCGTCTTCGTCGGGGCGTAGTACGTCGTCACCTCCCTGTGTCACATGGAAACCTTCGAGTTGAAGGATGCTTTTTGGATCTCGCTTTGTGTAATGTGAAGGGTTTTCTACAAAATGCCTTCGGATTGCGTGGTTGTTCATCGTGAACTGGGTGGAATTTGGGGTCATGATATTGATCTTTCATAAAAGAGTTGGGACTATTGGGTCGGTGGTGGGTTTGATCTTTATCTTGGTGCATCGCCCTCTCTTTCATTGCGCTGATGGGGTATCTGATGCTTTGTGAATCCGTAGCAACGCTGAAGTAGCACGACAAAATCAGCAGGCAATTGCGCGTCACTAGAACGCTGGGCGATACGAGCCATCTTCCAGTTGCCACAGCGCCATGACATCGCCCCATGCCCGGCAAAATGCCTGCACTCCATGCAAACGCATCGGTCTTCGCCTGATCCGCGATTCCGCAGCACCAGTTTGCCGGCCAGTGCTTCGCTGTCGGCACGTGGCAAGCCCTTGTCCGTGAACCTGTGCAGGAGCGCCGCGAAGGTGTCAATCTCCGCGCCATTCATGGCGTAAGAATGGGGCCAGCACCAGCGGTCGGGATCTTCGACCACCCCAATGGAGGAGTCGTGCTTTTCCATTACAGCGTGGGAGGGCACTGCCAAAACTGACGAAAGTCCCTCGGGCTTTGCAGAAACGGCCTCAGTAGGTACTGACGAAACTGCCAAAAGCCTCAAAATAGTCGTTTTGTCAGTTTTGGCAGTGCCGGTCTGGCCCTTTTGTGAAATTGCCGCCTTTGCACGTTCCGTCCAGGTGATCATTTCGCCACCTTCTTGATCTGGGGGTTGACGAAGTAGCGGACGGTCGGGCGACCCACGGGGTTGATACCTTCCTGGCTCTGCACATGGCCGTTTTCCTCCAGGATGCCCAGTGCAGTTTCAGCCTGCATGACGGTGGTCACACCAGACCATTGCTTGCGTACCATGTCACGCACCGTGAAGCCGTCATCCAACTTGCCCTCAGCCAGTCGACGGCTTACCATGCGGGCACTGGTCACCTTGGCGGCCTCCACCAAGCCATAGATGCGCCGTGCATGGCCAGTTAGGTAGTCGCACCAGGCGGCTGCACGCCATGCGCTGTTGGCCGTGACTGGGCCGATAGATCCCTCGGCCAGATGTAGGATCAGCGCGATGGAGCAGAACAGTTTTTCAAACTTGCCGAAGTGTTGCTGCATCAATGGGTCTTGCTCAGCGGCGATGTGAACCATGTACAACTCGGTACACCACTCCACGAAGATGTCCTGTGCCGCGTCGTCAAAGCAGAAGTACGGCAGTTTCACAAAGTCGTCATTTGGGGCTGCACCGTCCTGTAAAGGGTCGAACACGGCCAGCCGGTCAAATACGTCACGCACCGCCTCGCGTGCGCCCTTGACAGGGTAGCGGTCGCGCCACGCCCATGCGACGGCGTTGGGGTACACCATCACCTGAAAGCGCTGGATGCGGCCATCGTTGTCCAGTGAGTTGGCAATTCCGGCAAGATAGCGCTCCAGCAATTCCGGCTGGATGCCGCCGAATACTGAGATGCACAGGTTCTTAATGTGCAGGCTGCCGCGCGTAATTCGGTCAATCTTGAAACTTGCAGTACCGTTCCAGCCCTCCAGATAGAACGCCTTATCGCCTTCTCTACCCTCCTTTTCCCAGGACGCAAGCAGGCCAATCAACTCATCCCGATAGACCAGCATGCCCTGCGGGTTGTGCACCAGCAAATCGCCCAGCTTTTCCACCGTGGAGTCGTTGGTCTTGAAGCGCCGCTCTCTGGGTTCTTCAGGGGCTTGCAGGTCTTGCAAGTCCGCAATGGCGGCGTTCATTCTCACGTGGTCGGCTTTGCCGCTGGCTGCCTTCTTCATGGTGGCCTTGACCGCGGACTCGTGCGCCTCAAAGGCTGCTTTTTCTGCTTCAAATACCTTCTTGGTGTCCTCTAGCTTTTCGGCCTCTTTGGCTTCCAGCCGGTCAAGAAACCGCGTCACGGTGCCCAGAGCGGGTGACTTCTTTGAAGACGGATCACCCACAATGCCGCCAAAGAGGTTCGGGGTGACGATCCAGTCATCCCGGCGCTTGGGTTTGATGGCGCAGCGAGCACCAATGACCGAACCCAGGCAGACGATCAGCGCCGCTGCGATGTAATCTGGTGAACAGGGCATGCGGTCGGCCTCATCGAGAACGAAGTCCGCAAGTGGTGCCGGTAGCAGGGCTTCTGCATCAAACATTGGCGCTGGGAGAAGATCGGTTCTGATTTCTCTGGGCGATGGCCATGCGGCTAACTGGCCTGTATTGCGTGTATCAATTGCGGGTGATTCAGCTGAATTGACAGCGGAATCTATGCACTCCTTTACGGCGTCCGGCCCCGCCAATAGGTGCAAGTCGTTGAAGTCGGTCATGTTGTTCATGCTGCTACCTCAAAGACGGGTACGGCGAGGGCAGCACCTGATGCTTGCGCCGCTGACGTGGCTTTGGTCATGCCCGGGTTGCCAGGGGTCTGGTGATCGTCATCTGCAGCGATGATGATTTTCAGAGTCGGGTACTTGCTGCGCAGCGCCAGCGCGACAGCCTCCAGATTCCCTGCGTTGAAGGCGATGGCAACGGCATGGTCAGTGCA
>CAIYDK010000188.1 GCA_903924955.1 uncultured beta proteobacterium
CTGCTGGATTCGTCCACTTACCGTTGCGGGGGCAGCGCAGGTTAGGTTTGCCGCGAATGGCTCACCCTCCTGCTTCCCGTTGAACTGCGGCGTGTGAACCACGCCGCGAGAACCAACGCAGGAATTTTACGTCAGTTTGCTTTGCCAAACCCTACAATGGACAGTCTATGGCGAACCAGAACCACATCGACCAAATTGCGGAACGCGTTGAACGCCTGTTGGTGCGTTACGCTGAACTGCAACGCACCAACGTACTGCTTACCAACCAGGTGGACGTCCTCACGCAAGAACGCGACACCCTCAAATCACGGCTTGGCGCTGCACGCGCCAGGGTCGATGCCTTACTGGACCGATTGCCCGAAGCACCTGCGGTGCAAAAAGACCCAACATGAAACAGCTTGAAGTTCAAATCATGGGGCAAACCTATTTGCTGGGTTGCCCCGAAGGCGGTGACGCCCGTCTGCTCGAAGCCGTGGAGCGCGTGGATACTGCCATGTGCAAAATTCGCGACGCTGGCAAGGTGCGCGCCCGAGACCGCATTGCCGTGCTGGCTGCCCTGAATCTGGCGTTCGATGTGCCCGACCGCATTACCCAAGTGCCTGGCGCGCCAACCGTGGGAACAGGAGCCGCCAGTTCGCCTGAGCCCACCATGGACTCCCAGGTTCTATTGGTCTCGCTGTTGGAACGCCTGGATGAAGCACTGAGCGAAGACGGCCGCCTGCTCTGATAAATTGCCCAATGGGCCTACAATGGTCCGTGTCTGCAGTGCTCGCCGGGCTTTATATTTCCTTGTACCAATGCTCTTTGAGCCTGGGCCTGGAACATTGCCTTGCTAGCGTGATCATCTCGCGTTAGATGAACCCAAAGCTTGCGCTGACCTAGCCCACCTGAACCCCGGTTCAGGATGCAAGTCCGGTGGCATTTGCAGACACCTTTACACTCCAATGCTTGATCCTGTCCTGACTTTTGAACTTGCCACCCTGGGCCTGGCGACTGGCTTTCTGGCTGGGCTGCTGGGTATTGGCGGGGGTATGCTGATTGGGCCATTCATGACCCTCATTCTGTCGTCCGTGGGAGTAGCGGCCGACTTGGCGGTCAAAATGGCGATTGCCACTTCCATGGCAACCATCATGTTTACCTCGATCTCGAGCGTGCGCGCACACCACAAGCGCGGCGCCGTGCGATGGGACATCGTCAAGGGTCTGGCGCCCGGCATCGTGATCGGGGGGATGGTCGCCAGCGCGGGCGTTTTTGCCTTGCTCAAGGGAACGGCGCTAGCCATCTTTTTTTCCCTCTTTGTGGGTTTCTCTGCCACCCAAATGTTTTTGGATAAAAAGCCAAAGCCCAGCCGCCAGTTGCCGGGAACGAGTGGCCAGCTCGCAGCGGGAAGTCTCATTGGTTTTCTGTCTGGCTTGGTGGGGGCGGGTGGCGGTTTTATCAGTGTGCCATTCATGGTGGCGCACAACGTGGCCATCATCAATGCGGTAGCCACCAGCGCGGCATTGGGCTTTCCAATCGCTCTGGCAAACACGGTGGGGTACGTCGTCAGCGGTGCATCACTTCCTGACCTGCCAGCCCATTCACTTGGTTATGTGTGGCTGCCAGCGCTAGGCGTTATCGCATGCTGCAGCGTACTGACCGCGCCACTTGGGGCAAAAATGGCGCACAAGTTACCAGTGGCCAAACTTAAAAAGATTTTTGCGGTGATCTTGTACTGTCTGGCAGGCTACATGCTATGGAAAGGCCTGCACGGCTAGACCCGCGCAGGTCACATGGGCAAGCTTGCCTGCAAATGTTCAAACTCGGTGGCGGGCAGACCGGGCGAGCATAAAAACCCTTGAAACGCCTCACAGTTCAGGCTTTGCAGATAGTCACGCTGCGCGGCGGTTTCGACCCCCTCTGCCACTACGGACAGCTTCAGCGCGCGGGCCATGGCAATGGTAGCGCTGACGATGGCGCGGTCACCCTCATCGTCTGGCAGCCCCATCACAAAGGCGCGATCGATCTTGAGCTTGGAAATCGGGAACTTCTTGAGATAGGCCAAACTGGAATATCCGGTGCCAAAATCATCAATCGCCAAACTCACGCCCAGGCTTGCAAGCGCGTGCAGGCGTGACAGGGTCTCATTGACGTCCCTGATCAGAATGGACTCGGTCAGCTCCAACTCCAGCAAATGCGGGGCCAGTCCTGCATCCCCTATGGTTTTGGCCACCCGCTCAACAAAATCACCTTGCTGGAACTGTAGCGCCGAAACATTGACCGACACCACCACCGGGCGCCCCGACTGTTGCCACACCAGTGCTTGCCGTACGGCCTCGTTCAATACCCAATTGCCTATGGCGATGATGAATCCGGACTCCTCGGCCAGGGGAATAAAGGTGGCCGGTGACACATTCCCCAGCTCCGCGTCACTCCAGCGGATCAGTGCCTCGACGCCAAGCAAGCGTCCGTCGCACAAGGATATCTGGGGCTGGTAATGCAGGCGAAACAACCCTCGCTCCATCGCTTGACGCATGGCATGGTCCAGCTTCACGCGGGAGAGCAAATCCACATTCATTTGCGGCTGGTAGAAGCGGAAGTTGCCACGACCCCGCTCCTTTACGCGGAACATGGCCGTATCTGCACATTGAATCAGTGCGTCGAGCGTGCGCGCATCGACCGGATACATGGCCAGGCCAATACTGCACCCCAACGAAAAATTGACCGCATCGACCACAAAAGGCTGAGCCAGTTTTTCGAGAATACGCCGCGCCACCACTTCGGCACCGATAGCATCGGCTTCTTGCAAAAAGGCAATAAATTCATCCCCCCCTACCCGGCACAGGGTGTCGACTTCCCGCAAGGTTTGCTGTATGCGTGATGCAGCCTCCATGAGTGCGCGGTCACCAAAACTATGTCCGAGGGAGTCATTGATGTTCTTGAATCGATCCAGATCGATATACATGATTGCAAACGTTGCACCATTGCGCTGCGCCGCACGCAGTGCCACCGCGACCCGTTGCCCCAGTAACAACCGATTGGGCAACCCTGTCAATGCGTCGGTGTATGCCAGTGCCTCAATACGCTTCTGTGCGTCGAGTCGCTCAGTGAGGTCGCGAAAAGAATACACCCGTCCTACGACACGGCTGCGGCTGACCTGGGGAAGCGTTACGCGCTCCAGCATGCGTCCGGATCGCAGCAACAAAACGTCGGTGCACTGCAATTCAGGGTCGCTGGAAATCCGACTCAACTGATCCTGGTACGCAGGTTCGTCCTGAACACATGCCGCTAAATGGGCAAACAATGCCGGGTCCCCATGGGAGTCCAATAGTCCGTGCGGCAGATTCCACAACTCGGCAAATCGCCGGTTGTAATGGCGCACCACACCCTCCGTATTGGTTACCAGTATCCCATCGCCGGTAGACTCCAGCGTAGCCCGCAACTCGGCCATGCGACTTTCAAGCTGTTCCTCCGCCTGGCGCTGTTGACGCAAATCGCGCATTCCTACCAGATAGACGGGTTCATCCGGGGTAAGCCATACCCGACTGACCTTGCGTTCAACCGGTATGGCAACGTCGTTCGCACTGCGAACCAGGGACTCCGACAATATGCTGTCAGCGAGGCCCGCCGCGACATCTTCCCAAAAATACAGGTCCTCCAGAGCAACGGTCAATTCGACGATAGGCTTGCCGACGAGCACGTTGTGATCCAAACCAACCAGTGCAACCAGACCCTGATTGACGGCCATGATACGAAGCGTTGTTGCATCCACCAGGCACAAGGCCTCGATCATGGCATCCAGCAAGGCCGCCCATCGGTTGGGTGTCATGCAATCACGCCCATTTGGGAGTCGACCACACTTTCAAAAAAATAGGTAACCCGTTGCCGTGGCGCCAGAAAATCGCTGGCTGCGCTGGGCAATGCTGCCGGCTTGAGACTGCGGCGTATGCCGATATGGGGCGCGTGTTCCAGGTCCAGAATGAGCGCCTCGTGTCGGGACACGCCGACTTCGTGCACCAGCACACGGGGTTTCAAAGGGCGCGCAGAATTGACCGACACCACCATCGCATAACGTTCATCCACCAGTTGTACGACGGACCCGGGTGGGTACACCCCCATCATGCGTATAAATGCACTCAGCACCCCGGCATCAAACCGGGTCTTCTGCTGCGCGAAGATCATCGAAAGCGACTCATGGGGTGTCATGGCCGCAGCGGGTCGGCTAGGGTTGCACAGGTTGTCATAGCGGTTCACCAAGGCCAGGATACGGGCACCCCTTGTCATGGTTTCACCCTTCAACCGAGACGGAAATCCGCTGCCATCCGTCAATTCATGGTGTTGGGCAATCGCCAGCAGTGCGCCTGTTGGCAATTCCATGCTTTTACCCACTTGCACACTGAAGGCCACATGCTCCTGATAGAGCTTGTACTCCGCCGTGGAGAAATTCTCTTCGAGCCAGCGCACACGGTCAGGCAGTTGAGCCTTCCCCACATCATGCAAAAAAGCAGCCATCCCCAGGTCGTTTAACTCGGACTTTTCCAGGCCCATTGCCTTGCCCAGCAACAATGAAACAATGGCGACATTGACTGGATGCATGGATGACTTGTCCCCCGCAGCCTCCGACAGCAGGCGGATAGCGGACTCCCCCTCGGCCAGCATCTCGCCAACAAAACCCTCAACCATTGCCTGGCACTGCTCGGTGGCAGCCATGGGCTGCGACGGTATCAATTCAAGGGTCTTTCGGTACTGGCGAATGGCATCCCCAAAGCGCCGCTCGCACACCACCAGACTGCGCTGTTGCGCTGCCAGTTGTTCGGCACGTTCGCGTCGCGCCACGGCATCGCGCTGTGCCGCCTCGCTGCGAGCCAGCGTCTGGGTATCCACAACGATCGTGGAAACAGGGGATGGTTCGGGCACACTCTTAGCGGCGTTGACGCGCACGCGCTGCAAACCCAAACCGCGAATCGTGTCAACTTGCTTGCTGGAAGTCAGTTTAAAACTGCCGGTCGGAAACGGATGGGCCAGCCAGCCCACATCCAACTCGACATACATGCCCAAGCGCAAGGCGCTTACCTCCACAAAATCGATGCCATCGTCCACGCTTTTCATGGGCCTTCCTTGTCCAAATAACAGTACCAACCGACAATCGGCGGCGTATTTTTCGACTTGTTTTCTTGATTTACAGCAAGCATACCGAAGATATTGACCATTCAGTCAAGACATTACGAAAATCGCGTACCAATGTACTCCCATGACCACGGCCAGGGCATAAAAAAATCCCGCCTAAGCGGGATTTTTTATCGGGGCGCATCACCGCCCACGCAAAAGGGCATCAGCCCATGTGCAAGCCACCGTTGACGGAGAACTCGGCACCTGTGGCGTAGCCGCCTTCGTCCGACGCCAGCCACGCAATAATGGAGGCAATCTCGCCTGGCTCGCCAAGGCGCTTGACCGGCACTGTACCAATGATCTTGTCCAGCACTTCCTGGCGAATGGCTTTCACCATGTCAGTGCCGATGTAGCCAGGGCTCACCGTATTGACGGTCACACCCTTGGTTGCCAGCTCTTGCGCCAGCGCCATCGAGAAGCCGTGCATACCAGCCTTGGCAGCCGAGTAATTGGTCTGGCCAGCCTGACCCTTAACGCCATTCACCGACGAGATGTTGATAATGCGGCCCCAGCCCTTTTCCACCATATCGCCGACCACCTGTTTGGTGACGTTGAACATGGAGTTCAGGTTGGTTTCAATCACGGCGTCCCAATCTTCACGCGTCATCTTCAGGAACATACGATCCTTGGTGATACCCGCATTGTTAATCAGCACGTCAACGCTGCCGTACTCCGCCTTGGCCTTGGTGAAGGCTTCAACAGTGGAGTCCCAGTTACCGACATTGCCCACCGATGCATAGAACGTGAAGCCCAAGGCTGCCTGTTCAGCGATCCACTTGGCATGGTCACGGGTTGGGCCGCAACCGGCAATAACCTTGAAACCTTCTTTGTGCATACGCTGGCAAATGGCGGTACCGATACCACCCATGCCACCGGTCACATACGCTACTTTTTGACTCATTTTTACTCCTCTTTGGTTTTACATGCTACTAAAATTATAGCTGTTCGCTCTTTGTTTACGAGGGCGAGCAGCCAAATTGGCTCAAAATTATCGCTCAATAGTAAGGGCAACGCCCATACCGCCACCGATACACAGGCTGGCGATGCCCTTCTTGGCATTGCGGCGCTGCATTTCATGCAACAAGGTCACCAGGATACGGCAACCGGACGCACCGATAGGGTGTCCAATCGCAATGGCGCCGCCATTGACGTTGACCTTACTGGTGTCCCAACCCATCTCGTTGTTCACGGCACAGGCTTGGGCGGCAAAGGCCTCGTTGATTTCCAACAGATCCAGGTCCTGCGCCTTCCAGCCAGCGCGGGCCAGGGCCTTTTGTGATGCAGGCACAGGGCCCATGCCCATCAAAGCGGGGTCCAGACCACTCGTGGCGAAACTGGCGATGCGCCCCATGGGTGTCAGCCCCAGTGCGGCGGCCTTCTTGGCAGTCATTACCATGACAGCTGCAGCTCCGTCGTTGATACCGGAAGCATTGCCTGCAGTCACGCCACCGGCTTTGTCAAAAGCGGGACGCAGACCGGCCAGCACTTCGGCATTGGACTTGCGGTTGATGAACTCGTCCGCCGAGAAAACAATAGGGTCACCCTTCTTCTGGGCAATACTGAAAGGTACGATTTCGTCGACAAAACGGCCTGCATCTTGTGCAGCTGCCGCCTTTTGCTGACTGGCCAAAGCCAGTGCGTCCTGCATGTCGCGGGTAATGCCGTACTGCTTGGCCACATTCTCAGCGGTGATGCCCATGTGGTACTGGTTGTACACATCCCACAGGCCGTCAACGATCATGGAGTCGATCATCTTCCAGTCGCCCATGCGTTGTCCGTCACGGCTACCCAACAAAACGTGCGGGCTGGCGCTCATGTTTTCCTGACCACCGGCAATCACGATTTCGCTGTCGCCCCAGGCCACGGCCTGGGCGGCCAACATAACAGCCTTCAGACCGGAGCCGCAGACGGCATTGATGGTCAATGCCGGGGTTTCTTTGGCCAAGCCGCTTTTGATAACGGATTGGCGTGCCGGATTTTGACCCGCACCTGCCGCCAGCACCTGGCCCAAAATTACTTCACCAATCTGGTCCGCACCCAGCCCCGTACGGGCCAACAAGCTCTTGATAACGGCCGAACCCAGTTCCGGCGCCGCCGTCTTAGCCAGCGTGCCACCAAATTTGCCAACTGCCGTGCGCGCGGCTGAAACGATAACGATGTCTTCCATTTTTAGTCCTTCAGTGAATCAAATTGAAACGGTTATGCCTTGGCTTTGACATAGCTGCCAGGGGCAGGCATGGCGGCCTTGTACTTGCCCTTGCCATAGGTTTTTGGCGCGGCAACCTGCTTACCAGCGTTACCTTTCAGCCAGGTTGACCAGTCAGTCCACCAGCTGCCGGGATGCTCGGTCGCACCTTCCAGCCAGGTAGCCTGTGATTTGGGCAATTTTCCATCAGCGCGAATCCAGTGGCTGCGCTTGTTCTTGGACGGTGGATTGATCACGCCGGCAATATGGCCCGAAGCGCCCATGACAAAACGTTTCTTGCCCGGCAACACCTGGGTGGATGCGTAGGCGCCGCCGATCGGCACGATGTGGTCTTCACGCGAACCATAAATATAGACCGGCATATCCACCGCATTCAAATCGATTTTTTCACCACAGACTATTGCCTTGCCTGGCTTGATCAGGTTATTTTCCAGGTAGGTATTGCGCAGATACCAGGCGTAGTACGGGCCAGGCAAATTGGTGCTGTCAGAGTTCCAGTACAGCAGGTCAAACGGCGGTGGCGTTTCGCCTTTGAGGTAGTTGCCCACGACATAGTTCCAGACCAGATCATTAGGGCGTAAAAAGCTGAATGTGGAGGCCAAATCCTGCCCCTTCATCAGACCGCCCTTGCCCATCTCCTTCTCGCGATACTCGACAAAGGCATCATCAATGAATACATCCAAAATACCGGTATCTGTAAAGTCCAGCAGGCTGGTCAGGAAGGTGGCACTGGCCACGGGCTTCTCGCCGCGGGCCGCTAGCACAGCCAATGCCGTTCCCAGCATGGTGCCACCGACGCAGAAACCAAGGGCGTTGATGGTGTCTGAGCCAGAAATTTCCTGGGTAACGCCGATGGCCTTGATGACGGCCTGTTCAATGTAGTCGTCCCAGGTTGCCGTCGCCATGGATGCATCCGGGTTGCGCCAACTCACCACAAAGGTGCGGTGTCCTTGCGCCACCGCGTAACGCACCAGGGAATTTTCAGGCTGCAAATCCAGGATGTAGAACTTGTTGATGCAAGGTGGCACCATCAGAAATGGCTTCTCGTAAACCTTGGCCGTCAGTGGCTTGTATTCGATCAGCTGGAAAAAAGCATTCTCAAAAACCACAGCGCCTTCGGTCGTGGCGACGTTCTTGCCGACTTCAAAAAGGCTCTCATCGGTCATGGACACATGGCCCTGACGCAGGTCATGCACCAGATTCTGAATACCCTTTGCGATACTTTCGCCCTTGGTCTCAATGGCTTTCTTTTGGGCTTCAGCATTGAAAGCCATAAAGTTGCTGGGCGCCGCTGCCGCCATCCACTGCTCCACGGCAAAACGAATTCGGCTTCGGGTTTTTTCGTCAGATTCCACCGCATCAGCCAACCCCATCATGGTGCGGGCATTGAGCATGTACACAGCAGCCGAGTAGGCGGCCAATGGATTGCTGCCCCATGCCTCGCCAGAAAATCGCTTATCGCTACTGGGGGCGGACATGCCGTTGCTGAACATGCCCATGGCGTCGTGCAAATACTGCTGCTGCAACTCCTGAAGTTTCTCAGGTGCAAAATGGATTTCAGGCTTCTTGGCGCCAGAGGCTGGAAGCCCGGAGCCGATGGCCCCCAAATCCATGCTCTGCAACGACTGCACGGCCTTGGACCAGTTCTCGGTCATGGATTGCTGGAACTGCTGGGCAGCCTGGGTCAGAAAATCGGGGGCGTTTTGCGTCACACTGTCACCTTTATTGCATTTGATTGTTCTAGCAACATAGTATCTCAACTGCGGCCTACGTCTCCCTGACAGGCCATGAAAATTACCCCGCAAACGCTATGTACATCGTTCCTATCGCCTGGCTGTATGTTGTTGTCATGATGAGCGTGGCCGAAGCCACCAATGCCAACGGCACCCTTTTGGGCGCCATCATCACCCTGTGCCTATACGGTCTGTTTCCCGTCGGTTTGATTTTGTATTTCATGGGTGCCCCAGCCCGCAAGCGCGCCATTCGGGCGCGGGAAGCTTCAGAACTCCAGGCATCACTCCAGCCAGATGCAGGCAGCGTGACGCCCGCTAACACGGTCCCGCCGATGGGAAAAGAACTGTAGCGGATTGCCCACGGTGCACCAGTTTGGGCTGCCATCGTTGCCAAACACGTGACTGATGCCCAAGGCGTTCAGCCGTTGGCGGGCCAATGCTGGCAAGTTGGCCAACCATTTTCCGGCGGATTGGGGTTTGAAGCATTGCAAGGCATTTGGGTTGTCCTGGGTAAAAGCCGTGACCACTTCTTCGCCCACTTCAAACGCATCCGGTCCGATACACGGCCCCAGCCACGCTATCATTTCAGTAGCTTGCTGCGCATATTCTGCGGGGGCTAGAGGCAAAAATTGCTTACAAGCTTCCTCCAGAACACCGGTTCCTGCGACCCCCGCCAGTCCACGCCAACCCGCGTGCACGGCAGCCACCACGGAGCCACCCCGATCGCACATCAGTACGGGCAGACAGTCCGCCACCATGACAGTGCAGGCCAGGCCTCGTGTGCGCGTGAACGCGCCATCTGCGGTCAGACCATCCGAAATGGCGGCATCCAGCGCGAGCACCTGCGTGCCATGAACCTGGTTCAAAAACACCGGCCTGGCCACCGTGGTGGCGTGCAGCACGGCGCGGTTACGCACCACGGTGTCCGGATCATCGCCAACGTGTGAACCCAGGTTCATACTGTCATACGTCAAATCAGAAAAACCGCCGCATCGCGTAGTGCACAGCGCACGGACGCCCGCAGGCGCAGGCCAGTCGGGCACCAGCCAATCTGCCGGCGTGGGTGCAGGTAATGTCATGCAACCAAGGATAACGCAGCCTTGCTTGAACAAGACCGTTACCATTGGCACTCTGCGCAAATGCCAATTTTTAACAGGAACTTCCCCATGATCCTTGAACTCGCCGACATCCGCATCCACCCTGGCCAGAACGCCGCGTTTGAAGAAGCCATCCAGCGGGGCTTAAGTGCAGCGATTGGCAATGCCAAGGGCTTTCAGGGCTACAAAGTCAACAAGGGACTGGAAAGCCCTGAACGCTACATCCTGCAAGTCTTCTGGGACACGCTGGAAGACCACACCATAGGTTTTCGCCAATCGGAGGCCTTCACCCAGTGGCGCGCAATTGTCGGGCCCTACTTCGCCGCGCCTCCGGTCGTCGAACACTTTGACCTGGTCGCCAAGTCGGCCTGAACGGGCCACAACCTTTCGCCTTTGAATGGAATCCGCAATGTCCTACGTCTTCACACCCCCTGTTCAGGTTAGCGTGCCGGTCGTCGGCCTGGCGGAGCGCTTTCCCGTGCACCGCATCTACTGCGTAGGTCGCAACTACGTCGACCACGCGCTGGAGATGGGCGGCACTGGCCGCGAAGCCCCGTTCTTCTTCATGAAACCGGCCGACGCCGTGCTGGTTGCAGAACCTGGCTCCACGGTGGCCATGCCCTACCCCACTCTGACGAGTAACCTGCACCACGAGATTGAACTGGTCGTTGCAATCGGCATAGGCGGCTCCCACATCAAAGCCGCTGATGCCGCCAAGCACATTTACGGCTATGCAGTCGGATTGGACATGACCCGGCGCGACCTGCAAAACGAGATGAAAAAACACGGGCGCCCGTGGAGTATTGGCAAAGGATTTGACCATTCGGCACCAATTGGAGCCATCACCCCCGCAGCACAGGTTTTTGGCATTGACTCCGCCGCCATCCACTTGCAAGTCAACGGGCAGGACCGCCAGCGCAGCAACATTGCCAAGCTGATCTGGAACGTGGCCGAGACCATTGAGCAGTTGTCCGCCGCCTGGGCCTTGCAACCGGGCGACCTGATTTTCACTGGCACTCCCGAGGGCGTGGGTGCCGTGGTGCGCGGAGACACCCTCGCAGGGGCCATTGATGGTCTGCAAGGCATTCAGGTTCGCATGGAGTAATACCTTTGCATGTGTATGAAAAGCTGGCCCGCCTGTGCGCGGTGCTGGCCGGCTTGCTGTTAACGGCCATCACCCTGATGACCTGTGCAAGTGTATTGGGGCGCAACCTGATGGATGCCACTCTGGCAGGTGACTTCGAGTTAACGGGCATCGCCACCGGCTTGGCGATAGCGCTGTTTATGCCTTGGTGTCAGTTGCGCCAGGGGCACATCATTGTGGATTTTTTCACAGCCAATAGTTCACAGCGGACAACCCATTTACTCGACCGTGCAGGCTGCCTGCTGATGGCACTGGTCATGGCACTGCTGGCATGGCGCACTGGTCTGGGTGGAGTCAACGCATGGGGCAACCAAACGGGCAGTATGCTGTTGGGCTTTCCAGACTGGCTGGTTTATGCGGGCATGGTGCCGCCGCTGGCACTGACAGCGCTGATCAGTATCTGGCAAGCCATTGGCATGCTGCCAGCGCTTGGTAGCGAGACACCGCTTTGACGCCCTTGCAGATGGTTCTGATGATCTTCGCTGTCATGCTGGCGCTAATGGCGGTGCGCGCGCCGATTGCCCTTGCCATGTTTGTCGCAGGTTCGGTTGGTTACATCGTGCAGGCTGGCTGGAGCCCGCTGGCCAGTTTTTTGAACAACCAGGCTTTTGCGCGCTTTGCCAGTTACGACTTGTCGGTGATCCCCTTGTTTCTGCTTATGGGCCACCTGGCCACCCAGGGTGGCATCTCCAAAGCGCTGTTTGGCTTTGCCAGCTCAGTGATGGCACGCTTTCAGGGTGGGCTGGCCATGGCGGCTGTGCTGGCAAGTGCCGCATTTGGATCTATCTGCGGCTCGTCCGTAGCCACTGCGGCCACCATTGCATCCGTGGCCCTGCCCGAGTTGCGTCGCCACGGCTACAGCGGGCGACTTGCCACCGGCACAGTGGCGGCGGGGGGAACGTTGGGCATCCTGATTCCGCCCTCGGTTCCATTGGTGATCTACGCGATTTTGGCTGAACAGAACATTGCAAAACTGTTTGCCGCGGCCATGGTTCCCGGTCTCTTGGCCATGCTGGGGTACATGGTGGCCATCGCGGTCTATGTGCGACTGTACCCACAACATGCGCCTGACAAGGCGGTCGCCACTGATGCCGACAGAAAGTTGCCACTAGGCAAACCGACCTTTGCCGGCATCGCCCCGATTGCTGTCGTTTTTTTCATTGTGTTTGGCGGCATTTATGGCGGATTTTTTACGCCCACCGAGGGAGCCGCCATCGGTGCGGCGTCAACTTTTTTCGTGACACTATTCAATGGGGAGTTGACCTTAACCAAATTAGCACAGTGCTTTTACGCAACGGCCCAGGGCTCGGCCATGATTTTCTTGATCTTCCTGGGTGCAGACCTGATGAATGCCGCGCTGGCATTGACCCAGGTACCCAGCCAGTTGGCCGGTTTGGTACAGGGCTGGAATCTGCCCCCTTTGATGGTGGTAGCCAGTATCTTGCTTTTTTACGTGGTGCTGGGTTCGGTGATGGACGAGTTGTCCATGCTGCTGCTCACGATTCCTCTATTTTTCCCCATCGTCAACGCACTCGACTTTGGCTTGCCCCACGACCTGGCAGCCATCTGGTTTGGGATCCTGGTGCTAATGACCGTCGGCTTTGGCATGCTGGCGCCACCAGTGGGCCTGAATGTCTATGTGGTCAACAGCATGGCCAAGGATGTACCCATTGCCGAAAGCTACCGTGGCGTAATACCCTTCCTGATCAGCGACGCTTTGCGCATGCTGCTGTTACTGGTATTCCCAGGAATATCGCTCTGGCTGGTCGGGTTTATTCGATAGCACACCATGACACACCACACCACACCCAAACACCCAACGGCACATCTCGCAGCCCATCCTACGTCGGCATATGCCCCTCGTTCAGAGGGACATTACGCATCCAGCGCCTTGACACGGGGTCCGTGGCACCCCGACCACCAGCATGCCGGCCCCCCCATTGCACTGGTATGCCGTGCCTTTGAAGCGGCAGCACAGTCCCACGGCATGACGCACATTGCGCGAATCACCTCAAACTTGCTGCGCCCGGTACCGATTGGCGATCTGGAGGCGAAGGTCACAACCGTTTATGTGGGGCGCAATGCCGGTCATTTTTCTGCCCAGTTGGTCGCTGACGGCAAGGAGGTCGGAGTGTTTACGGCGTTGGCACAGCGTGAAAACGAATTTTCACTTCCCGAGGGTCTGCCAGGCCATCCCCTGCCCATGGTTCCACGGCTGCCGGCTGACTCTTCACCCGCCTATTTTCCATTTTCCGGAAGGCAAGTGGGCTATTCCGACCTGGTGGAAACGCGTGAGTCGCAGGGTAAAATTTTCAATGGCCCTTGCGCTATCTGGTTTCGCCTGGCCCATCCCCTCGTCGAAGGCGAACTTCCAAGTCCGTACCAGCGGGTGGCAGTGGCCGCCGACTCTGGCAACGGCATCAGCGCCGTACTGGACTATCAGCGCTACAGCTTCGTCAACTCCGACCTGACTATCAACTTGTTGCGACGCCCGCTAGGAGAATGGATCTGCCTGGATGCTCGCACCTGGCTGGGCTCCAACGGTTGCGGACTCGCAGAATCAGCGCTGTATGACGAGCATGGCCTTATCGGGCGGGCAACGCAAAGTCTGGCTGTTCGCAAGCTGTGACGCTTGTCACGAGTTCGTGGAATACTACGTTGACGCTTCTTTCCATCCATCGCCAAAAACCCGGACGATTACCATGATCAAACTATTTGCTCCCATTTTTTTCACCATCCTAGTGAGCGCCTGTGCTGTCAACCCAGGTGTGCCAACGGCCACCGCGCAACTGGTTGCTACCAAGGGCCATGCTGTGACAGGCGACATCACCTTTTCCCGCAGGGGCAATGCAGTCCTGGTCGCGGGTGAGGTGCGTGGATTAACTCCCAACAAAGAGCACGGTTTTCATATCCACGAAAAGGGCGACTGCTCCAGTGGCGACGGCATGAGCACCGGCGGCCACTTCAACCCATTGTCGAAGGGCCACGGCGCACATGACCACAGCGAACACCATGCAGGTGATCTGGCCAGTCTGAAGGCTGATGCGAATGGCGTAGCCCGGTTCAGCTACGAGACCTCCGCCATTACCGTAGGCGAAGGCTCGACCGATGTCCTTGGCCATGGTCTGATCGTCCACCGGGACCCGGACGATTTCAAAACCCAGCCCACCGGCAATTCAGGACCACGCGTGGCCTGTGCCGTAATTACCGGGCGCCAATAGGTTTTCAACACACCCATGATGCATCGTCGTACCCTGCTCAAGACTGGCGCTGTAGCGCTGAGCACCCCCGCATGGACCAGCCAGGCCCAGCAATCGGTCACCCTGAAGTTCCACACCTTCATGGCGCCGATGTCGAATGTATGGCTCACCATGCACAAGCCCTGGATGGAGAAAGTAGAGCGGGAGTCTGGAGGTCGAATCAAATTTGAGGCCTACCCTGCCATGCAATTGGGTGGCACACCCGCGCAACTGTATGACCAGGCAAAGGACGGTGTGGCTGATATCGTTTGGACACTGCCGGGCTACAGCGCCGGGCGCTTTCCAAGGACAGAAGTTTTTGAGCTGCCTTTCATGATGAACAATGCCAAAGCCACGTCCAAGGCATATTGGGACTACGTGCAAACGGTAGCCACTGACGAATTCAAGGACACCCATGTACTGGCGGTGAACGTGCATGGCCCTGGCGTGCTGCACACCAAAGATCGCCTTGTCAAAACGGTGGCCGACCTGCGTGGCATGAAAGTACGCGGACCTTCACGCCAGACCACCAAGATGTTGGGTTACCTGGGTGCCATTCCAGTCGGTATGCCCTTGCCCTCAATTCCCGATGCACTGTCTAAAGGAAGCATTGACGGTTGCATACTGCCCTGGGAAGTGGTGCCCTCCATCAAAGTGCAGGAGCTCGCGCACTTTCACAGCGAGTTCGAACCAGCAGCAGGCGCGCTTTACACCGCAACCTGTGTGATGGCCATGAACAAAAAACGTTACGAGTCTTTGTCACCCGACCTCAAAAAGGTGATTGACAACAACTCCGGACTGTCCATGTCGGCCTGGTTTGGCGCTACCCAGCAGTCCAATGACCCGGCGGGCCGCAAGACTGCAACTGACCGCAACAATGCGGTCTACACCATTCCCGCCGCCGATGCTCAAGAATTCAAGCGCAAGGCCGCAGTGGTGGAAGTCGAGTGGATGGCGGACATGGACAAACGCGGCTTTGACGGCAAGCTGCTCCGCGATACCGCACGCAATCTGATTGAAAAACACGGAAAAACCTGAGCACCTCCCGCTCGCCATCTCCACCATGCTACGCAGCACCATCAAACATTGCAAACAGTGCGGCACCGCCGTCGCCTACCGCCTGCCAGATGATGGCGATACCAAGGAGCGCGCAGTCTGCACGGCTTGCAAAACCGTGCACTACGAGAACCCGCTCAACGTCGTGGGTACCGTGCCGCACTGGGGAGACAAGGTGCTGCTGTGCAAGCGCAATATTGAACCCCGCTGGGGCAAATGGACACTGCCAGCGGGCTTCATGGAGTTAGGTGAAACCACCTCCGAAGGCGCAGCCCGGGAAACCGATGAGGAAGCGGGCGCACAATTTGAAATGCAAGGCTTGTTCAGCCTGCTCAACGTAGCCCGCGTCGGCCAAGTGCACTTGTTCTACCGCGCCCGTCTGCTCAGCGACCAATTCAACCCCGGCACTGAAACCATAGAGGCGCGATTGTTCGCCGAAGACGAAATTCCCTGGGACGAAGTGGCGTTCCGCACGGTTAAAGAAACGCTGGAGCGCTACTTTGCTGACCGGCGCGCTGGACAATACGGTTTTCACGTCGTTGACATTGGTTAGGCTTGTGCATTGACACCATGGCAACTACAACGCCGACGAACGAGAGCGTACTGACCGATGCCGTGCTGGACTTGGTCCTGCACGTGCCTGAAAGCAGTGAGGCCACGCTAGCCCAACCGGCCGAGCGCGCACACGCAATCTCGCGGACTGCGGCGCGCAATGCCAGTCTGATCTCGGGCTCGCTATCGCTACCACCCGGCATTTTGGGCTGGCTAACCGTTATCCCCGAACTGGTCGGCATTTGGAAATTGCAGGCGCAAATGGTGTCCGATATTGCTGCGGTGTACGGCAAGCGCAAGACCCTGGGGCGCGAGCAAATGGTCTATTGCCTGTTCAAACATGTGTCCGCCCAGTTGTTTCGTGATGTGGTGGTCAGAGTGGGCGAACGCGTCGTTATCCAGCAAACTTCTCTGAGATTTTTACAAAATCTAGCCAAGACAATTGGTGTGCAGGTTTCAAAAACAGTAATCAGCAAAGGTGCCGCGCGCTTTGTGCCGATTCTGGGCGCCGTTAGCGTTGGAGCCTACGCCTACTTTGACACTCTTCAGGTGGCCAGGACAGCGGTGGACCTGTTTGAGCGCGACATCCTGATTGATGCGGACACCAGCGTGTCATAAGTCCTCACACCACCCAACGAAAACCGAATGGCCAAACTATTTTTCCGCTACTCGGCGATGAACGCCGGCAAATCGACCGCGCTGCTTCAAATTGCCTACAACTACGAAGAGCAAGGGCAGCGGGTTCTGCTCTTTACTGCGGCCATTGACGACCGCCGCGGTTCCGGTTGCATCGCTTCGCGCCTCGGCCTTGAACGTCAGGCCAGCGTATTTGATGACAAAACGGATTTTTTAACGCTGCTAGGTGAAGAAACTGCTTTGGCCTGCGTACTGATAGACGAGGCGCAGTTCCTGTCTCCCGATCAGGCCCGGCAACTACACCAACTGTCCAACGTGCACAACCTGCCAATCATCTGCTTTGGCTTGCGCTCCGACTTTCAGGGCAACGCATTTCCGGGTTCAGCCCAGTTGCTGACCCTGGCCGAAGACATTGAAGAAATCAAGACGATCTGTGCCTGTGGCCGCAAAGCCACCATGAACATCCGCATCGACGACAGCGGTCAGCGCGTGCACGCGGGCGACCAGGTCGTGATTGGCGGCAACAACCGCTACCAGCAAGCGTGCGCGCGGTGCTTCTACCGCGACGCACCAGGCTGAAGGATCAGGACAATATGTCGCGAATCTGCTGTAGCGCAGCGGGATCGTCCATTGTCGTCAGATCGCCCACATCACGCCCTTCACAAACGGCCTGAATGGCGCGGCGCAACAGTTTTCCACTGCGCGTTTTCGGCAAAACCGACACAAAGCGCACACGAGCCGGACGGCCGACGGCACCAATGGTGTTGTCTACCACTTTCATGACTTCGGCTTCCAGCTTGGCGTGGGCGGCAGCATCCACCAGTCCACTGGCATCTTTCACCACAGCGAAGGCCACGGCGACCTGGCCCTTGAGCGCATCGGCAATACCCACCACAGCCACCTCGGAAATATTGGGGTGGCTGGAGATACTTTCTTCAATCTCGCGGGTGCCCAAGCGGTGGCCGGCCACGTTGATCACGTCATCGGTACGACCCAGAATAAAGAAGTAGCCATCCTTGTCACGCACGCCCCAGTCAAACGTGCTGTAGACCAGCTTGCCAGGAATGCTCTGCCAGTAGGTTTTGACAAAACGTGCGTCATCCTGCCAGATAGTCTGCATGCAACCGGGTGGCAGGGGGCCTTCGATGGCGACCACGCCCTTCTGGTCAGCACCGGTCAGTTCTTCTCCGGTGTTTTCATCGATCAGCTTGACGTTGTAGCCATACATGGCCACGCCGGGGCTGCCAAAGCGACTGGGCTTCTTCTCGACGCCATTGGCAATGCTCAGAATCGGCCAGCCGGTCTCGGTCTGCCAGTAATTGTCGATGATGGGCTTGTCCAGGCCTTCGCTGATCCATTGTGCGGTTGGCTCGTCCAATGGCTCACCCGCCAGGAACAGCGCCCGCAGGCTGGAAAGGTCGTATTTGGACAGCAGGGCTGGGTCTTGCTTTTTAAGCACGCGCACCGCCGTGGGAGCGCTGAACATGACCGTGACCTTGTATTTCTCGACAAGGCTCCACCAGATGCCCCCATCAGGGCGCGTTGGCAAACCTTCGTACATGATGGTGGCCATGCCGGCAATCAGCGGCCCATAGATGATGTAGCTGTGGCCCACCACCCAGCCGATATCGCTGGTAGAAAAATAGGTTTCGCCGGGATTGCCGCAATAAATGTGCTTCATACTGGCGGCAAGCGCTACCGCGTAACCGCCGGTGTCGCGCTGCACGCCCTTGGGTTTGCCAGTGGTACCGCTGGTGTACAGGGTATAGCTGGGGTGTGTGGAATCCAGCCACTCGCAGGGAACTACCGTGTTGAGGTGCTTCTCGCGCAGAGCCCCCCAGAAATGGTCGCGACCTGCTACGATATTCATAGCTGCCAGCTTCCGATCGGCCAGCAGAACGGCGTCTGGTTTGTGGCTGGACTGTGCAATCGCGTCGTCTAGCAGCGGCTTGTATTCGACCACTTTGCCACCACGCATACCGCCGTCCGAGCTGACGATGACCTTGGGGCTGGCATCTTCAATACGCGAAGCCAGCGCGCCAGCGGCAAACCCTCCAAAAACCACGGTATGAATCGCACCCATGCGGGCGCATGCCAACATGGCAAAGGCGGCCTCGGCAATCATCGGCATGTAAATCAGGACCCGGTCACCCTTTTGCACGCCCAACTCCTGCAAAGAAGCGGCCATGCGCTGCACTTCGGCGTGCAAGTCTGCAAACGTGTAGACCTTTTCGGTATTGGTCTCGGTGGAAACTGCAATCAGCGCTGCCTGGTCAGGACGGTCTTTCAGGTGGCGGTCCACCGCGTTGTGGCACAGATTGGTGGTGCCGCCCACAAACCAGCGCGCAAACGGCGGGTTACTGTAATCGCACACCTGCTGTGGAGGGGTTTTCCAGTCAATGCGTTGGGCCTCTTCGGCCCAAAAACCGTCCCGATCATCAATGGAGCGGCGATAAAAATCTGTGTAAGCGGTCATGTTGTGTTCCTCGGTGCCGTTGAAACTGAATTCATAATTATGAATATTCAGCTTGCTAGCACCTGACTGACACAAGTCAATTTACCGCAAAAGCAAGTTATTTAATCAGCGCTTGAGCCGCTTTAAAATCCGGATGCTCGGCACTACGCACCCACTCAAAGGCAACCATTTCCGTGGTCACCAACTCCACTCCGGCACCGGCCAGGCGGTCAAATGCGGCATCGCGGTTGCGTTCGGTACGCGAACCGCAAGCATCCGTCACCACCCACACTTCAAACTCATCTTCCAGCAAATCCAGCGCGGTTTGGAGCAGGCAGACATGGGCCTCGCAACCCGCCAGCACGATGCTTCCTCGCGGCGAACCCATAGGCGCCTTTTGAAGATGCTTGGGCAAGCTGCGCGCGTTACCTTGTACCGGTTTAGGTGCCGGACGCAGCCACTCGCCCAGCCCCTCTTCCACAGCGCTGAACTGCATCTTGGACAGCATTCTGGCGCCCGACTGCTGCAAGACGACTTGTAATTCAGGAGCAGTCGAACCCAAGCCAGAAGGATTCTGCTCAGTGGCGAACGCCGGAACCTTCAACAAGGCTGCCAGCTTAGCCAACCGAATCGCATTAATTAAAACTGCAGGACCATCCGCAATAACTGGCAATAGTCGCGTCTGATAGTCCACCAAAACCAGTTGGGACTCTTCTACATCTAACAACATGAGCGACTTTCAGTAAAAAAAGTCACAGGTCGTCCCGACCGTGACAGGTAATGTCACTTTTCCGCCGCGGCAGCAGCGGTAGCTTCGTCCAATGCCTTGCATGAGGGCGCACACACCGCCTGGGACTTGCCCAGCACCTTACGGGTGGTCATCAGTGAACGCGCCCTGTGCTTGCCGCACAGAAAACACGACATGGTTGCACCGCCAAATGACGCTGCCGCCATAAATGGGGACCCCGATACTTTTGACTTGTAACGCAAACCGTCCGGTAGAACGGTGGTTTTCGATTCTGCTTTTGCCATCTGTGTTGCCCTTCTAAGCCTGGCTTGACGCCGTGAACACCACGGGTTAAGCTTCTTGGATGCGAATTATCCTCGTTCTAGCCGCGCTTTTGCTGATTAATGCTGCATATGCCAATCCTTTACCCTCCAACGAGGAAATCACCCAGGCCCTTTCGGACCGCGGTTTCCTTTCAAAAATTGGCGATGTCGGTGAAAAGGTAGAGGCAAAAGCGTCCGAACTGGTGGATAACGCCATGGCTTTTCTTGGGGTGCGATACAAGCGTGGCGGCACCAGCAGCGACACCGGGTTTGACTGTAGCGGCTTCGTGCGGGCCATTTTTGAACAAACAGCGGGATTAATTTTGCCCCGCAGTGCCAATCAGCAGGCCGCAGCGTCCGAAAAAATTGACCAAGCAGACCTGCAACCGGGTGATCTGGTTTTTTTCAACACGATGCGCAGGGCTTTTAGCCATGTCGGCATCTACGTGGGTGATGGCAATTTCATTCACTCGCCCAAGCCTGGTGCCAATGTAAGGGTCGAAAGCCTGTCGCTTGGCTATTGGGCGCGTCGCTTCGATGGCGCACGACGCGTACCGGTCGAAGCTGCAGCGTCTGGCAAACCCTGACCCGTCGGTTAAGTGTCGGTACCATCCCACACGTCTGTTGAGACGTTGGCACCTCGTGCGGTGTCGCTGGCGGCATTGCTGTGCTGCCTGCCTTTAGCAGCCCAAATTACACCGCCACCCCAGGCGGATTTAGCTAAACCCGCAGCAAATAGCCCAAAAGATCCACCATCACTCGGTCGGGTCGAAATCATTGGGTCCAGCAACGACAGCGACCAGCGTCGTGCTTCAACCGCTGCCAAGATCGTCATCGGCAAAGAAGACATAGAGCGCTTTGGCGACAGTTCAGTCAGCGAAGTGCTCAAACGTTTGCCCGGTGTAACCACGGGTGGACGACCAGGGCGCGGCGGCGATGTTCGTATGCGCGGCATGGGCGGCGGTTACACCCAGTTGCTCGTCAATGGCGAACGCATGCCGCCCGGGTTTTCAATGGACAACCTGACACCCGACCAGGTGGAGCGCATCGAAGTCATGCGTGCTCCCACCGCCGAATACGGGGCTCGGGCCGTGGCAGGGACGATCAATGTTGTACTCAAAGAGGCACTCAAAAAGACGCTCAACGAAGTGCGGTTTGGTGCCGGTTTAGAAGAAGGCCGCCTGTCGCCCACAGCTTCATGGACGCGCAACGACAAGTTTGGTGAAAGCGTTTCGTACACGCTGACGCTCTCGGTCAACAAGAGCGACAACCGCGATGAGAACGACACCCGCACCCGCTGGTACGACCTGAGCGGCGGCGCGCAGGTGCTTGATCAGCACGAGACCGGCTTTAGCATCAACAAGCGTGACGGCCTCCACCTGAACGGGCGCGTGCAAATTGCCGTCGCTCCGGGCGAGTCTCTGATCCTGATGCCGTTCTTGATGATGTCGCAAGGCACGTCAGAGTCACAAGGCCAACTCGACCAGTTAGCGGGTGGGGCCATAGCCCAGCCCTATGCGCGCTACGCGACAATGGGTGATGGTCGATTCAGTTCACTGCGCGGTAATGCCCAGTGGCAGAAAAGTCTGGGTGACGGCACCCGACTGGAATTGCGCGGCGGAGTTGGCAGCGGAAGCTTTGAGAACCACGGGGCCCGCCAGGAGTTTGACACCGCCGGACTGCTGACACGAACGACCGACGACCAGACCAGCACCAAAGAGTCGAGCTGGACACTGACGGGCAAGGCCTCCCAGCAACTGGAAAACGAACACAGTTTGGTGGCCGGGCTTGAACTGGACAACAGCGTGCGCAAGCAAAACCGCACCACTTTGCAAAATGGCGTACCGATATTGACCGAGTTTGGTGACGAACTGAGCGCCTCGAGCATGCGCATGGCCACCTACATTCAGGACGAGTGGAGCCCCACCAAACAAATTTCGGCCTATGCAGGACTGCGCTGGGAGGGCATTGAAACCCGCAGCGACAGCGATGCCTACCAGGTCAGCAACCGCAGCAGTGTGCTCACTCCCCTGCTTCACGCCACTTGGAAGCCGGATGAAAAGAGTCGCGACCAGTGGCGCAGCAGCCTGACTCGAAGCTACAAGTCTGCCACGCTGCAAGAACTGATTGCGCGGCCTTCCATTTCTCAGCGCTTCCCCAGCGGAACCAACGAAGTGGGCAGCCCGGACCGTGCTGGCAACCCCAGCCTTGCACCCGAACTGGCACGCGGATTCGAGATCGCCTACGAGCATTACCTGGACAAGGGTGGCCTTATGAGCGCCAACTTTTTCTACCGCCACATCAACGACCTGATTCGCAATGTGGTGGCGTTGGAAGACGTTTCCTGGTCAACGGACAAGCGTTGGGTGTCTCGCCCGCAAAATGTAGGTAACGCCATCGCCCAGGGAGTTGAGTTGGAAGCAAAATTCCGCCTGGAGGAAGTTTGGACAGACGCCCTGCCTGTTGCCCTGCGAACCAACGTGAGTTTCTTTGACTCCAGCGTCGAAAAGGTGCCCGGCCCCAACAATCGTCTTGAAGGCCAGCCAAAAGGCACGGCCAATTTGGGCGCTGACTACAAACTGCGCAGCCTGCCCATCAGCATGGGGGCCAGCGTCAACATCACACCCGGCTATGACCTGCAGCTCAGTGACATCCAGAGCAGCTCGGTTGGCACCAAGGTCGTGACCGATGCGTTCCTGGTATGGTTCATCAATCCCAACGCCCAAATGCGGATCAGCGCCAACAACCTGTTGCCACGGGACTACCTCAACACCAGCAGCATCCTCAATGGCACGCAACGCCAGGACAATGAAAGTGCCAACCAGTCCAAGATTCGCTGGGGTGTTCGCCTGGAGTTGAAGCTCTGATTCAGGCCTTCTTCGCTCCCCTGACAAACACGCCATTGCAGGCGCCCCGTGCGCTGTCGGCCTCGGGCAATTTGGCACAAATGCCATTGAGCTGGGCCGTCAGCTTTTCCAGAACAGCCGCGTTCTTTCCGTCTGCATTCCACTTGGTCAATTGCACGCCCATTTTTTCCAGACTGCGGCGGTTGCGCTCGTAAAAGGTTTCGGGTGCAGCGTCCAACTCGCCAATCACCTGCGATGCGGCCTTTTCGATGCGAACACTGTCTTGTGGCGAAAGTTCAATCAACTTGTTCACATAGCCACTGCCCCACTGCAGCCGTGTGGCGGGACCAACTGAGCCAGCATAAGCCTTCTCGGCCCAATCCAGCGACGCAGTCTTGTCGCCGCGCAGTTTGGCGTTGGAGGCTAGTACCAGCATGTGGTAATAGCCAGAGACCGCTTTGGGCAATTCTGTCGTAAGCATGGCGTCTGATGCGTCGATCAGCCCCACATCACTTAACAAGTGTGCGGCAGACGGGATGATGGCCTGACGTTCGTATTTGTCGCCAGTCGCTTGATCGGCCTTTACTGCGGCTGCCTGTGCCTGAGCCACCAGTTCAGTTGAAAGCTCGGGCTTGCTATTCTTGGGTTGGCCGATCAGGGCCAATGTCACTTTGGCTTGCACCGCACCCAGCTGGTCGGCTTTGGACAACGACTGGTCAATTGAGAGGCGATCCAGCGCAGTGTTCAACGCAGTGTTTAACGCACTGCGCTCGGCGCTGCCTGTAGCGGTCAGCGCTGTAACCAGTTCATTGGCGTAGTTGGACAAAATATCACCGTTCTCTCGGGCGCGATGCGCATCAGCCAAAATCCGGCTCACCGCAGCCAGGGCCGGGATTTGTGCTTTGCCCGGCACTTGCTCGCCATTCGACATCACGGTGGCGCGCAGGGTCAGACGGGCCAGTGCTTCTGCATGCTCTGGAGGACATGTTTTAACCAGTTGCTGCAGAGTTGGCACCACGTCTTTTTGCGCCAGCAACTGAGCTTCGTCGGTGTCCCACGCGTAATAGGCCAGCATGTTCCACCCCTCGACCGACAAGGCTGGCGCGGCGCCACCCGGCGTTGCCAGTGCCGCGATCAAAGTGTCCTTGATGGGCTGGGTGGCCGCCATGCCCAGTTTGAGAATCTGCATGTATTGCATGGCATCTACCTCGCCGGGGAGGCGGGTCAATTCGGTGCCGTCGGGCTTGAACAGAATGGTGGTCGGATATCCCCGCACTTTGAACTGGGCACCCAGCTTTTGCGCACCAGGCGTATCACCATCCAGATAGACAGGGATAAAACCCTTGCTGCGCTCAATGAAATCCCGCCGATTGAAGACGGTGGCCTTGATCTGGTTGCACGGTGGGCACCAGACCGCACCCCAATAGAGGAAAACAGGCTTATTCTCAACCTTGGCTTTGGCAAAGACGGTATCGAGGCTGGCCCCCTCGGGCTTGACCCAGGCGATGCTGGCGGGTACAACCTTCACCACTTGGTCAGCCGGGGGCGCCATCGCCGATTCTGGCGCTTTGGAGCAGGCAACCAGCAGCACGGAAAGGGTAGCAATCAGTACGAGTCGTGTCATAGGCCCAAACACCAAAAAACAAAGTTCGAATTGTGCGATTGTAAAAGCCTGCGGCAGTTTGGGATGAAACCCTCACCACCGCAACCGCACAAGATGAGCAATTTTGGACTCGGTTGATGACCGAACCCAAGACCTGGCTGGTTGGCTGCGAAGAAGCACTATTTTCGCAACCCTTCTAGTAGGATGCAGGTGCACCCTGTCGGTAGCGAAATGACTCAGAGCGGTGCTTCCCGCTTGGCCATAGACACCACCAGCGCCTCCAACTCCGGCGCTGGCAGCGGACGGGCAAATAGATATCCCTGGTAGGCATGGCATCCCTGGCTGGCCAAAAAATCCCGTTGCTCCAACGTCTCCACACCCTCCGCAATCACCGACAAGCCAAGACTGTGGGCCAGCGCAACCACCATTTTCGAAATAGCGGCATCATTCGGGTCGATCAGGATGTCTCGCACAAAACTCTGGTCAATTTTGAGCTGATCCAGCGGCAGTCGCTTCAAATAGGAAAGAGACGAGTAGCCAGTACCAAAGTCATCCAGTGAAAAACCCACACCGGCGGCCCTAAGTGATTCCATCTTGCTGATGACGTCTTCGATGTTGGTGACCAACATGCTTTCCGTAAGCTCCAGTTTCAGTCGCGCTGGGCTGGCACCCGTCAGCTCCAGCACGTTGAGCACCTGATCCACAAATTGCGACTGGCGAAACTGACGCGCACTCACGTTCACGGCTACCGTCAGGTGTGCCAGTTCAGGGCGCAAACTCCACGCCGTTAGCTGGCGGCACGCGGTCTCCAAAACCCACTGACCAAGAGGCAAAATCAGGCCAGTTTCCTCGGCCAAGGGGATAAATTCTGCAGGGGAGATCATGCCGCGCTGTGGGTGCCTCCACCGCACCAAGGCTTCACAGCCGGTCACCCGATCGCCGTCATTTGCTGTCTCAGCCACTTGGAGTTGGTAGTTTAGAGTGAACTGCCGCTGCGCCAGCGCTTCCCGCAGACTGCTTTCCAGAGAGGCATGCGCCGTCACTACGGCCTGCATTTGCGGGTCAAAGAATCGCAACGTGTTCCGCCCCGCTCCCTTGGCCTGGTACATGGCCAGATCAGCGCGCTTCAGGGGTTCGTCAATACTCTCATAGTCGTCGCCAAACAGCGTAACCCCGATGCTGGGTGTACTGTGGTGTTCGTAGGGGCCGAGAAAGTAAGTCGCATTGAGGACCGACAGGATTTTTTCGCCCACCACTTCCGCCTGCTGCGCCGCCACCATCGCATCGGTGCTCAGATCCTCTAGCATCACCACAAACTCATCACCACCCAGGCGCGCCACGGTATCACCGTCGCGGATGCAGGTGCTAAGGCGCTTGGCCACTTGCTGTAGCAGCATGTCACCTTTGTCATGACCGAGCGTGTCGTTGAGACCCTTGAAGTTATCAAGATCCACGAACAGCAGTGCGCCCTTTCGCAAGTGACGAATACTGCTGGTCAATGCCTTACCCAGGCGATCCATTAACAGGCGCCGATTGGGCAGTTGGGTCAGTGGATCAAAAAATGCCAAGCTTCGGATTTGCTCTTCATTGGCCTTGCGCTGGGTAATGTCAGTCAGAGTGGCAACGTAATGGGTCAGGACATTGCCACTCCCGCGAACCGCGGTGACGGTCAACCAGGCGGGGAAAATATCACCGTTCTTGCGTCGCTCCCAAACCTCACCTTGCCAACTGCCACTGCTTGCAATCGCTGCCGACATCTGCTCAAAAAACGCCTCGCCATGTTCTCCACCGTCCAGCAAGGGATTGGGCATTTGTCCAACCGACTCCTGAGATGAGTAGCCGGTGATGTCAGAAAAGGCCCGGTTCACACGCAGGATGCGCCATCTGGCATCGGCCACGAACATACCCTGCTGCGACTCGAATGCAATGGCCGCAATGCGCAGTTCCAGCTCTGCAGTCCTTTGCTCAGTGACGTCATGAAAGGCCCCAATCAATTTCACTGCTTTGCCGCCCGCCATAACAGTCGAGCCTTGCGACCGGGCCACAATCTGACGCCCCTTGGCGGTGGTCATGGGCACGTCCAGATTCCATGGCGTGCCATATGCAATAGCCGCCTCGATGGCAGCTTGCGTGGCCGCTCGCGCGTCGGGGTCAATCATGTTGACAGCTTGCTCCAGCGTAATGGTGCTGTCGGGTTCGAGTTCATTGATTTTCAACGACTCAGGCGAGAAGTACATCTGCATCGTGGCCAGATCCAACTCCCACCCCCCCACTTTCGCGATTTCACCGGTACGTGCCAGCAAATGCGCCGTCTTCTCCAGCGCTTCCCGCAATCGGTAGTCTTCGGAAACGTCGCTAAACACCAAAACCACACCCACAATGTGCCCTTGAGGATCCCTAATTGGAGCGGCACTGTCAGCAATTTGGTACTCGGCACCGCTACGCGAAAGCAGCGCAGTGTGGTTAGAAAGTCCCACTACCTCACCGCGCTCCACGACCAGTTGCACCGGATCAGTAGCGCGCTCGCGGGTCTTTGCGCTGATGATGTGAAACACCTCTGACAGCAGGCGGCCGGTAGCGTCGGTAAGCGACCACCCAGTCAAGCGCTCGA
>CAIYDK010000189.1 GCA_903924955.1 uncultured beta proteobacterium
ATGATTTCGACGGTGCCGTCCCGCGCCCTTGCTCGGTGGCGGTTCTGCCGCATAGCGTCAGTTGCAGATGATCGAGTAATCCCAGACGGAGGACCCGCTTCCGACAGTGCCCCCAGGCAAGGGTTGTTCAACCAGTACTGTAATTTGCTTCGAACCGACACTTATGCTCAGTTGCTGAGATACTAGATTTGTTGCCCCAGTGTTAATAATTCCCCATCCGTTCAGGCCCGTAGGCCAATCGCTGCTGGCTATAAAACCTGAATTGTAAATTTCCTGTCCATCATGGGTAATCCTGAATCTGTCTGGCATCGAATACGGAGCCATACTGATCTGAAATTTGATCGGTAAGGCCAGATTACCGAAGTCCAAGGTTTGGGTATTGGAACCGCTGCCGCTACCAAATTGGGTCGAACAAATAGCAGGTGCAGGCGCACCCGGAGCTACCGGAGCAATAGGAGTGCCCGCTGCCGCTGGAGCTGCACTCCCACCACCACCACCCGCAGCAGCAACACCGACGAGCCCAGCCGCTGCAGCTGCGATCGTCACGGTGCTCATTCCTGCGGTAGCCACCGCAGTCGTGCCAGCGTTAGTTGCACCGGCAGCCGCCCCGCTGGCGGTGGCAGAACCCGAAGCTCCATAAAGCTGGGCCACCAGGCCAAAACGTGCGCCCGATTCGACCACGTTGAGCGATACCGAGTCAGAGAATGAAGCAGCCACTGCGGGCGCATCCGGAACTTCGGTAAACAACTTGACCGATTCATCGCCATTGACCATTTGCCAACTCGGCACATCCGTGGAGTCCTTGGCCTTCACCATAAACGGCTCGGTCTTGAGTACTTCGTTGGCACCGTTGACCACCAGGAACAGGTATTGGATCTCGGTGTTTGATTTGGCCATCGCCGGCAGATTGGCGACATAGCTGTCCTTGGCGGTCTGTTGCGCCTCCATGGGTACGAAGACGAAATCAGCCTGTGTCTTACTCTTGAAGTAGGCGCGCACCATCGTCACGCCTTTTGGGTCGACTACAGCCGCATCCAGGCGAATACGCTTTTCGGGAACGAAAAACTTGAGGGCGTCATGCGTCACCTTGGTGCCGGTCTGGCTGCTTTGTCCGCTCTGGCCACTCGCGCCGCTCTCACTGCTCTGCGCGCTTTTGCCGGTCAGCTTGTCCATGAAAGAGCGAAAGCTCTTGCCCAGGGAAGCCGCGATGCCCGGCTCTGACTGCTCCGCAACTGATTCTGCTGCTGCCGGTTCCTTGGTCGCTTTACCTGCAGCATCGTCTGTTGCAAGCGGCGCTACTGCTATCGCTTGACGCGCCTCTGACTCACCCGCAGTGGTATCGGCAAATGCCGCACCCGGAACTTGCAGCACCAGAAATGCCAGCATGGCAAAAAAATTCAGGCACCTACCGATTAGGCTCTGTCTCATGTGATTCATTGCTACTCCCTTGAATGTCAAAAACAATTACGCGAACTATTCGAAACCCCGCTTGCCATCAACCGCTAATCTTCATCTTCATGCTTTTTGTAGTTATCGACCAGCTTATTGAGTGCCATCTGGATTGCCCGGTTGAGAGCCTTGTCACCGGACTTGGTATCCCAGGTGCCGGTCTGTCCACCGCTGAAATCACCAGAAAATTCCTGTTTCTCAGTGGCTTCACCGGTTGCGCTGCCGATGTATTCCCCGGTTGCAGAATCCTGCATTTGTAAGTCAACGCGCACATCGGTGATGTAAGACTTGCGTTTGGAAAGGGCGCTTACCTCCGACTTTTGAGCGACGTCGTAGTGGGTGACTGCGCCAGACAGGAAGTACTCGGTGAGCAATATCTTTCGTGCCTTTTCACGACTTTCAGGGCTCTTCACCAGGCTGTTGGCGGAAAGTGCTTTCCAGTCGAAGAGTTGCTTCATCTTTTCCCACTCGACCAGACGGAAGACGCCCATTTCGAGAAGGCTCGATGTGAGCAACTGACCGGATGTGTCCCAAAGTTTGTCTGAGCCAAAGGTGCTTTTGTTTTCAAACCCGGAGATGGCGACCAGTTTGCGCCGGGTTGTGGCGGGCGCTTTGTCTATGTTGGGTACCCTGTTTTTGGCAACCTGTTGTGTGTCGAGTCCTTCGATACGCGTCTTGGCCAAGGGAATAAACTGCCCGGTTGGGTACTTGTCCACATAGGCCTGCAGATCCCGTTTGTCGCTGCTGCCGCGCACGCTTTCCCAGAAAGTCACTTCGAGTGACAGAGGGTCCGTCGCCTGGACCTTGGTCACTCCGGTGGGGCCGCCACGGAAATAGAAATCACCCTCGATGCTGCCTTCCATCCAGGGTTCTTGCTGGCCTTTGGATGTTCTTTTCACACCGCTTACGACGGTCTTCAGCGCCTGCTCTATCTGAACATTGGGTTCGTCAATTGCCTTCAACAGGTATTCCGTGTAAAGACCATGCTGACCTTGGCCATCCGAGGCAACGCTGCCTGGTCGCGTCGCAAAGGAGATCAGGGTGCCAGACGGCGCTTCAACTTTGGCTAAGCCACCTGCGCTGGAGCGAAAGCTACGGGCATATGGATTGTTGCGACAGGCATCGAGAAAGACCAGGTTGAGCCTTGTCTTGGCGTCTCCCATCATGTCTAGCACTTTGTTGAGGTCGATACTGTTCATGGGCACGTCCTCTTCCGAGGTGATGTCCGCATCGACTGCCGGCAGGTAGTTGGAACCTTTGATCTGCAGGCCGTGTCCAGCGTAGAAAAACAGTGCCACCGCGCCCGGCTTCAGACTGGCGCGAAACTCGCGCAACGTAGGCGGTATCTGCTTGGCCAGCAGGTTCTCTCTCTCTACGACCTCAAAACCGAGCGTGCGTAACTTGGCAGCAAAGGCTCGCGAATCATTGATAGGGTTCGCTAACGGGGATGAAAGATATTTGCTATTGCCGATAACCAGCGCAACTTTCAATTCTTGCTGGCCAACTGAAGTTGGGCCTCCCGCCGCGAGCACGTTGCTGGCAGAGAATATGGCGACAAGACCAGCCAAAAAATAGGATAAAGATCCCCAGAAACGGCCACAAATATGCGACTTTCGCATTCTCCCCTCCCCTTTTCTTCTTTTTGCCTGTTCATATCCGGCGTGAATCATCAGATGTTCAAACCACGCACGTGGACATGTACAAGTACCTGATTCTTTTCAGAACAGTCTTAAAAATCCATATGATGTCTACATGGTATATGTTTATACACTGGATTTGGAGCGGCTTGGACGCGATCGTTTTTAGCAGCCCGTCGACAAAGTGACTGCTACCACCTATTGAATGACGTCATGTGATGCGCGTACTTTGAATTCTGGGTCGAATTGACTAAAAGTAATAGTGACTTTGAGGGATACCCGAAATATGACATCGCAGAATAGCCGCATTGGGGTTTATCGTAATTTTGTTAGTTTGCAGACTTGTATCCTTCTATTTTTCGCCCTATTGGGGAGCGCACATGCTGCCAGTTCAGTGCAACAAAGTTACGCCAAGGTCTTGCGTTTGAGCGGGACGGTGACAGCGGTCCTCGATGAATACTCTGCGCTGCGAAGACTTAAGGTCGGCGACAGCGTATTTCTGGGCGAGCGCATACAGGCAGACGCGAGTGGTGAGGCTGTTCTGCAAACCACTGATTTAGGTTACATCGCCCTGCGACCTGGAAGTGTCTTTTTGGTCGAGCAATTCGCTGCGAATAAGCAGGCAAGCGACCACATTTCCATTCGAATCATTCAGGGTGGACTGCGATTGCTGACAGGATGGATCGGGAAATTGAACCCAAAAGGGTATCGGGTATCGACACCCATGGCGACCATCGGAATTCGCGGTACCGACCATGAGCCCTATGTTGTCACTGAAGAGCTTGCTACGAGCATGGCGCAATCGGCAGGAACGTACGACAAGGTCAATAGCGGCGCTACCGTCCTGGAAGTCAATAACAGAAGCGTTGGTGTTGATCCGGGTCGGGTGGGTTTCGCGCGATTTGTAAAACCGTCTAAGGACAGAGCGCTGTTGACACTTATGCTTCCAGTCATTCTTGAGAAGGTTCCAGAATTCTTTGTGCCTGGCCGGTTTGATGGTGAGCTTGACCGAATTTCTGCTCGCGATAGCGTCGATGCCGCCCCAGCCAATGCGCTGGGCGAAGTTGCGGGGCAAACCGTTGCTGATTTGCAAGCCCAACTGATCCCCGCGAGATTGGAGAATGGCCAATGCAACGCACGCGGTGTGGCCAAAGCCTGGCTTGATCGTCTGGACGGCTCGCTCGCTCGTAAGGATTCCGCTGGCGTGCTTTCTCTGTTAGCGGCGGATGTGACCATTCGCAGCGTAGTGAAAATACAACCAGGCGGTACTACGACGATCAGCGTTGGCCGCGATGAATTCGCGACCAGTACCAAGGCCACGATGGATAGTCTGACTGACTACGGTCAGAGTCGCCAGTCCGTAACAGCCACGACTGCCAGGCCCGGGCGATGTGAAGTCGTATTGGTTAAATCGCTCACCGTTGAGCATGGGCGACAAAATGGCAAGGCGTTTAGTTTCAAATCTATCGAGGAATACCAGTTGGAGCTGAAAGACGGAATTTGGCTGGCAACCAAAGCCACAACGACGCAGCAGTAGATGAGCGTTCGTTGCGCGCTTGGGGTCACTTCAAATTTACCAATTTGCTTCGCGCTCCGGTGATGCGCTGATCTTGTGGATTGAAAGGTCTGCCCCGTCGTATTCCTCTTCCTGACTTAGTCGCAGTCCGGTCGTCGCCTTGAGCACGCCATACACCACCAAGCCGCCCAGCATGGCCCAGGCTACGCCCATGACCGTACCAATTAGCTGCGCACCCAAGGAAACGCCTCCCAGCCCACCCAGAGCCTTGGAGCCAAAGATGCCAGCCGCCACGCCGCCCAGTGTGCCGCAGAGACCGTGCAGTGGCCACACGCCCAGCACGTCATCGATCTTCCATTTGTTCTGCGTTAGCGTGAACATCACCACAAAGATTGTTCCAGCTGCCGCACCGACCACCAATGCGCCCAGTGGGTGCATCAGGTCGGAGCCGGCACACACGGCCACCAGACCGGCCAACGGGCCATTGTGCACGAAGCCGGGGTCGTTTTTGCCGGCCACCAGCGCTGCCAGCGTGCCGCCAACCATGGCCATCAGCGAGTTCACCGCCACCAGGCCTGAAATCTTGTCCAGTGTTTGCGCGCTCATGACGTTGAAGCCAAACCAGCCCACCGTTAAAATCCATGCCCCTAGCGCCAGAAAAGGGATGCTTGACGGCGGATGGGCGGAGATGGCGCCATCTTTGCGATAACGGTTGCTGCGTGCACCCAGCAGGATGACGGCCGGGAGGGCAATCCACCCACCCACCGCATGGACCACCACACTGCCTGCAAAGTCGTGGAACTCTTCACCCGTCAGGGCTTTGATCCAGGCTTGCACACCAAAGTGCTGGTTCCACATGATGCCTTCAAAGAAGGGGTATATAAAACCTACGATGACCGCTGTTGCAATCAATTGAGGCCAAAAACGTGCGCGCTCGGCAATGCCGCCCGAGATGATGGCGGGTATGGCGGCTGCGAAGGTCAGTAGGAAAAAAAACTTCACCAGCTCGTAGCCGTTCTTGGCAGCCAGCACTTCAGCGCCCACGAAGAAACTGGTGCCATAGGCCACGCCATAGCCCACAAGAAAATAGACCACGGTGGACACAGAAAAATCCACCAAGATCTTGACCAGCGCATTGACCTGGTTCTTGCGCCGCACGGTACCCAACTCCAGAAACGCAAAACCGGCGTGCATGGCCAGAACCATGATGCCGCCGAGAAGAATGAACAAGGCATCCGCGCCCTGTTTGAGTGCTTCCATATCAACCTCTTTGTGTGAAATGCTGCTTATTGGTGCAATTTTGATGCAATCCTCAAAACTGCACCAAATATAAGCAATAACCGCGCCAACGCGGGGTGGCCAGCCCCAAAATGGGCAAAGATACAATGTCCGGACGTTTTTCTACCGCGCCGGAGTTCAATTTGGAAGCTTTCCTCGTATCCACCGGCATCGTTGCCCTCGCTGAAATGGGCGACAAGACGCAACTTCTAGCCCTTATCCTTGCGGCCCGATTTCGCAAACCCTGGCCCATAGTGTTGGGCATACTGACGGCCACCATCGCCAACCATGCACTTGCCGGTGCTGCTGGCGCTTGGGTTACCACGGTGTTGGGGCCGGACGTGCTGCGTTGGGTTCTGGGTGTGTCCTTTATCGCCATGGCCGTTTGGATGCTGATTCCGGACAGTGTGGACGATGAGGACGCCAATGGAACGCCCCGTTTTGGTGTGTTCTGGACCACGGTGGTCGCCTTCTTTTTGGCCGAAATGGGCGACAAGACCCAAATTGCCACCGTCATGCTGGCTGCCCAGTACCATGCCTGGGGCTGGGTGGTGGCCGGAACCACGCTGGGCATGATGCTGGCCAATGCGCCGGTAGTCTGGTTGGGGGACAAAATCACCAATTTGGTGCCCCTCAAGATCGTCCACATGGTGTCGGCTGTTATTTTTTTGGCGCTTGGCCTGCTGGCTTTGCTGGCGTAGCCGATGGCCCGTTGGCCTCGTACAGTTCGGACAGTTGAACGTCCACACTACAAGAATAGTGAACTTGGATTTATACTTGAACCAAGCGCCGATTTGATTCCCACGATTGCGGGCGCCGAAGCCAGTGAGCTTCGAAATGCAGCTAAAGACGGTCAAGGCGATCCCCAACAGGCAACCCGGCTCCGCATTTAGCGCCGCCGGGTTTTTTAATGGATGTTTGGGTTGGACATGGCATTGATTGCGACACCTCAGTCACAGCACTTTTCAGAAGCCTTGCCGCTGCAAAGCGGTGCAACGCTGCGGGACTATTGGCTTTGCTTCGAGACCTACGGCACGCTCAACGCCGACCGGTCAAACGCGGTGCTGATTTGCCATGCACTCAACGCCTCGCACCACGTAGCCGGAGTTTACGAAGGGCAGGAAAACTCCGAAGGCTGGTGGGACAACATGATTGGGCCGGGCAAACCGGTGGACACCAACCGATTCTTCGTGATTGGCGTAAACAACCTGGGCTCATGTTTTGGCACTACAGGGCCGATGCACGCCAACCCAGATGCAACAGGGCGGGTCTATGGCGCGGACTTCCCTGTTGTGACGGTGCAAGACTGGGTTAATTCCCAAGCCCGTTTGCTCGACGTACTTGGAATCCAAACGCTGGCCGCGGTCATGGGTGGCTCGCTGGGCGGTATGCAGGCCCTGAGCTGGACGCTGCAATACCCGCACCGGGTGCGCCACGCCGTGGTTGTGGCCAGTGCACCCAATCTCACGGCGGAGAACATTGCCTTTAATGAGGTGGCCCGCCGTGCCATCGTGACCGATCCGGATTTCCATGGCGGACATTTCTACGCGCACGGCACCGTACCCAAGCGCGGGCTGCGCATTGCCCGCATGATC
>CAIYDK010000190.1 GCA_903924955.1 uncultured beta proteobacterium
GGCTGGCCCAGCCCGAAGGCGACTGGAAGCCCTTCGCCCCCGAGGGGCTGCTGGGGCGCGTGTACCGCCTGACGACCTGTGCCAAGCAAGCACAAGAGATGCTCCCCACCACCTGAATCGCGACCAGAAAGAGAATCATGAGACAGCTCAGCGAACACGACGCCGCGTTCATCTATTCCGACAATGCGCACGCCAATTCCAACGTCACCCTGCTGCACATCTACGACCAGTCCACCTCGCCCCGTGGCGTGGTGCGCTTCAAGCACATCCTGGCGCAACTGGAATGCCGCTTGCACCGCCTGCCCAATTTCCGCGAACGGATCCTGCGGGTACCGCTGGACCTGGACTATCCGTACTGGATCGAAGACGACAACTTCAACATCGAGTACCACGTGCGCCACATCGCCCTGCCCAAGCCGGGCGACTGGCGCCAATTTTGTATTCAGGCCTCGCGCATTCATGCCCGCCCGCTTGATCTGCAGCGCCCGCTGTGGGAGTTGTACGTCATTGAGGGGCTGGACAGTTTTCTGGATTTGCCGGCGGGCAGTTTCGCCGTGCTGCTCAAGGTGCACCACGCAGCCATTGACATTGCCCACGGCAACGAGATCACGGCGCTGCTGCACGACCTTTCGCCCGACTCACCGGCCCCGGCCCCGGCAGCACCCTGGTTTCCTGAACCACCCCCCGGCAATGCGGCCTTGCTGGCGCGTGCCGGGCTCAATTTCGCAACTTTCCCGCTGCACATGAGGCAGCCCTTGAGTACCGGCTGGACCGCGCTGAAATCGGCCATCGGCACCTTCATCGGAGAGTTCACAGGGCGTTCATACCCATTCCCCATGACCCGCTTCAATACCGAGGTTTCGGCACACCGGGTGTTTGACACGCGTCGCTTTGCGCTGGCCGATTTCAAGGACATCCGCCAACTGGTGCCCCGCGCCAGCGTGAACGATGTGGTGCTGGCGGTGTGTGCCGGCGGTTTGCGACGCTATCTCGCACTGCAGGACGAATTGCCTGTGGAAAGCCTGGTTGCAGCGTCCCCGATTGCGGTGCACTCCGACAGGGAACACGATGGCGGGGCCGAGTTTTCCTGGGCCCGCGTGGCCTTGGGCACGCACCTGGAAGACCCGGTGAAACGACTCAAAGCCATTCACGCCGAAAGTTCATCGTCCAAGACCATGGCGCAGGCCATGAGTGCGCGCGAACTCAGCGCACTGGCCGAGAGTGCGCCCTCGGTGGCCATTGCGGCCAGTAGCCGCATGCTGCGCGCTGCCTCATCCCAACTGGGCGACTGGGTGCCGCTGGCCAACTGCGCCATCACCAACGTGCCCGGCTCGCGCGTGCCGATGTACCTGCAAGGTGCCCAACTGACCTACGTGTCGGCGATCATGCCGATCTCGGACGGCATGGGGCTGGTGTTTTCAGTCACCGGCTACAACGAATCCATGGTTATCTCGTTCACCGCCTGTGCCGAACAGATTCCAGACCCGGACGTGTTTGCCCTGTGCCTGCGTGACAGCTTTCAGGAGTACCTGATGCTGGCTCGCCCGTCAACGCGGGGTACACCGCGCCCGGCGTTCAAGCCAGCCGCCAAAACTGCCCGCAAGCGCAAGCCCGTCGCCAAAGCTGTGGCCTGAACCGGGGTCGCCGGCGGGATGGCGCTGCGCCTGGGTTGAGGCGCCAAGCCAGGGCTCGGATCAGTCCTTCTTCAAACGCAGCGCCAGTTCGTACAGCGCATTGCGCGATTCGCCGCTGATCTCGGATGCCAGTTTGACAGCGGTTTTCAGCGGCAGATGGGGCAGCAGCAGTTCCAGCACGCGGCTGTCGGGTCCGCTTTGCGCTGCGGCGGGTGCCGGGTGCAGCACCAGCACAAACTCGCCACGCAAGCGGTTGGCGTCATGCGCCAGCCAGGCCGGGAACGCTTCGGCGTTGACGGTGGCGATCTCTTCAAACTGTTTGGTCAACTCGCGCCCGATCGTCAGTTGACGCGAACCCAGGGTCGCCAGTGCTGAGGCCAATGCTTCGATGCGGTGCGGTGCTTCCAGCATGACAACGCTGCGTGTCTCCGGGCGCAAAGCTTCAACTGCGCTGGCGCGCTCACCCGCTTTGCTCGGCA
>CAIYDK010000191.1 GCA_903924955.1 uncultured beta proteobacterium
AGGTTCTCAGAGAGATCCAAAAGACGCTCGGCTCTTTTGACCAGCACGCCATTCGTTTTGACCATGTCATGACGCGGCGCTCGGGCCAACGCCGCTTTGTGGACTTGCACATGCACATGCCATCCAACTGGACCTTGGGCCGCGCTGCCACGATTCGCAGCAGTGCCGAACAGGCGTTGATGGGTGCCGTGCCGGGGTTGCGCGCCACCATTCAAATGCTGCCCAGCGATGTCGAAGCGCACTTCGATGACCCGCAGGACAAGAATATTCCATTTTCTGGCCCATAGGCAGCAAATGAGCACACTCCAGCCAATATCCGGCACGAGCTAGCGGCTGGTAACGCTCAGCTCCGCGTGAGGTTTCCACAGAGCACCTGATACGTTGGCGCCATCAGGGTTCACGGTTTTCGGCGCGCCCAAAAACAGGCGCTCGACACCAACCTTGCGGCTTGCCAGGTAGTCTTTGACGGCCACACTGCGCTGCTGCGCCAGCGTGCGTATCGCGTCCTCCGTGACGGCCATACTGGCTAACAGCAGGTTTTCCATTTCCGCAGCGGGCAAATCTTTGGCCAAGCCCACCAGATTGCGCGGCTTGGCTATGTCGGCACGGCGGTACACATCCTTGAGTAGCACCGGGTACTCGGCATCGGTCAGAGTGGCCACGGTCGTGGCATCTTGTCCGCCCACTGCGGCACGGCGGCGTTTCTCGGCCAGCAGCAGGGCCTTGAGGCGCTCGCGCTTGAGGGCGTCGCGCTCAACCGCCAGGTTGGCGGTGCCGACTACCGTAACGTGCAATACGGGCCGTTCTGCCAGCGCTATAGCAATTTTGTCCAGGCTTTGCGCCATATCGCTCGCCAGTGCGCTGCTGCCCGGCGCAAAATTGACGGCGCTGAGGTCTTCGCCATCGCTACCGCCAAAGGCATTGGCCAACAGGCTGAAAGGCGCCGTCAGTGCCTTGGTGACGAGGTTGGTGATGACTTGCCACACCACCGTGCCGATGCTGAACTGTGGGTCATTGAGCGAGCCGCTGACAGGCAGGTTGATATCAATCACGCCATGCCGGTCGGCCAGCAAAGCCACGGCCAATTTGACGGGCAGACTATTGGGAGCGCCCTCGACCTTGTCGCCAAAACTGAGTTGGTTGAGCACCAAATTGTTGTTGGCGGTCAGTTGCCCATCGGGTTGCACGGCGTAACGGACGTCCATGCTGAGCTTGCCCCGGTCAATACCGTAGCCCGCGTATTTGACGGCATAGGCAGTGAGCGGTGGCAGGTCCAGGTCACGCACACGGCCTTTAATGTCCATGGCCAATGGCTTTGCCAGCGGGTTGATCTGGCCGTTGATCTCCAGGGCGGCGGTGCCCTCGGCTCGACCCCGCAGGTCCAGATCGGCCAACTGCACGCTGCCATCGGTTGTCTTAGATGAAAACTCGCTGAGCTTGCCATTGAGCTCAGTCAGGTCCGCCGAGTAATTGGGGCGGATAAATCGATCCGAGAACAACACACGGCCATTGACCAGCGTAATGGGGCCCATGGCTACGACGGCAGCTGGGGTGCTAATTGCACCTGCATCCTCGGGTGCGGTTGCTACAGCGCTGGCAGGCGCTGCCTTGACCATGTCCTGCAAGTTAACCCGCCCTGTGGAGTTGACGATGACGCGGGCATAGAAGTCGGACAGCGTGGCCTCGCGCACCTGCACGCGGGTGGCGGCTCCGGGGGCCATGCTGAGCGTTATGCCGGGCACGTTGAGTGATTTCCAGCTCAGCAATTCTTCGGCCACGCCCAGGTCCTCGGACTCGGCTGGCGTGCTGCCCGTGGCAGCGTTGGCACCCGCAGTGGCCGTGCCCGCCACGCTGTTGGCGCGAAAGTCTTCCAGCGCCGCATCGCCTTGCAGTTGCACAAGTGCACCGGCTTCACCGGTTGCGTAACGCACTTGTCCTTTGTAGCTGGCATCGGCGCGCAGAATGGCAACATTGAGCTGGTTGGCAAAGTACGGTGCCACACCGTGCACCGGCAGGTCCACCGCTTCGACAGCACCCTGAACCGTCAACGGAGACCACATGATGGTGCCCTGGTAACGCAGGCTGCCAGGCTCTGCGCGGCCCGACTTGAGGCGCGCCGACAGCGTCAGCGGCGCGGCCTTGGTGCCATCCAGCGCGGCACCGTTGAGTTGCAACTGCAAGGCCGACACCTCCAGCCGTGCGGGTCGGGCAAAGTTGCGGTCGTCGAGCTTGACGGCCCCGTCTGCAATCGCCAACTCACCCAGTGTCACTTGCCATGGGATTTGGGGCCTGTTAGCGGCTTCCTTTGGCTGGCTCGCGACCGCTGGCCCTGCTTTTATCCAGCGCTGGAACATCCACTGCCCCTGCGCATCACGGTGCACGGTGACGCTGGGGGAGCGCAGTGCAACTTTGCCCACGGTGCCGGTTTGGGCAGCCAGGTCAAAGCGGGCATCGGTCACTTCGAGCAGCTTGAACTTGGGCATCTCATTGGCGGCGCGCTCGGCGCTGGTAGCAGCAGCTTCGGCAGCAGCCGTCCACTCCTTCGCACCCTTGAGGGAAAAGTCGCGGATGGTCAGGTGAGGAACCGCCAACTGCAACGCTTCGCCCTGCACGCGCAGATCGAGTTCGGCATCCAGCACGCCCACCACCCCAGGCAGCAAAAACGGTGCAGCCTGGATGGCGGCAGGGCCCAGATCCAGATCGCCAACCGAGGCATGTACGGTTGCGGAGGACTCAGCCCCCTCGCCCTTGACGCTCACGCGCGCAGCCTTGCCCCGCAAGGGCAGATTGGCCGAACCCTCAAAGGTGAAAGGCTTGGCTGTCAGGGGCCACTGCAGTGCGTTGGCCTGAAGCTCCATCTGCGCCAGTGCCACTTGAACCTGGGGTTGACGGCTGTCATCGGTCCAAGAGGCATCGCCCCGGCGCACCATCAGTTTGTCCAACGTCAGGGTCCACGGTCCGCGCTCTTTTGCCGGCACGGGTGCGGACGCTGTCTTGGAGAGTTTTGTGCTGGTAGCCCCCGTAGAATCTGCGTTGGCAGCTATATTTTTAGTAGCGTCGTCGGGCACCTTTTGATTGCCCATTTCAAAGTTGGTGAGCCCGGCGCGGTTGCGCGTTGCCTGCAGCTTGGGCGCCGTGATCTCCAACGAAGCCAGGTGCACGATGTGCTCCAACGGGCGAACGTCGGCCAGCTCGGCCACCATGCTTTCCGCGCCCAGCAGCGGCTTACCGCCCGCGTCGCTCACCGACAGGTTAGACACCGTGACCAAGCCCTTAATGGCGAGCTTGGTCTTGGCCGCCTGCTCGAACCCCAGGCGCAAATCGGCGTCCACCACCGCAGTTTGCAGGCGAACTGGCAGACTAGCGGGCAGGTAGGGCACATAGGGAGTCAAGTCCAACTGCGCAATCTTGATCGTGGCATCTCCCTTGTCGGTCAGGGCAAAGGGTGTCCCTTCGGCGGCGGTATCGAAATGGCTGCCATTGAGCTCAAACGCCAGGCGGGGCTGCACCTTGACATCGCGCTTGGAGTCCAGCGTGCTCAGAAACGGCACGGCCAGTTGCAGTGCGCGCAGCGTGTGGCGGCGCCCGCCGGACGGCAGGTGGTCAAAAAAGTCGACCGAACCTCCGTTGATGCTCAGGTTGTACAGCGCGAACGGCAACGGTGCCGACGCGGGGGTGGTGGCACTGTCCTTTTCCAGCTTGGCAACAATGTCTTCTACGTCGTAATGACCGTCTCCCAAATGGGCGAGGTGCAGCGTGGGCGCATCCACCGTGATGGCATCCACCACCGGAGCCATGCGCAGCACGGATTCCAGCTCAGCGTCCACATACAGCCGCTCGGCACTGAATTGCTTGGCACTGCCGTCAGCGGTGGCGATGGCCAGGTCGTGCACGGTGAGCTCCAGCGACCATGGGTAGAAGTCAACCGCGCCAATGGTGAGCGTGCGACCCAGCGCCGCGCTGCCCTTCTCTTCGATCATCCGCTTGGCCAGTGGCGGCACCACCAGCCAGGCCAGCACCCAAACAACCAGAAGACCGCCCAAAAACCAGCGGCCACGGCGCAGCCACTGAGGGGGAACGGTGAAGGGGACCTGCATGGATGCGCTTTCAAAAGTGAGCCGTCAGAGCGGAAGAGGGATTCTAGTGGCGCCTGTCTGCGGCGCGAGCCCTAATCCAAATGCAGCTATCCTCGCTTTGTCGTTCTCTGTGCCTCGGTTTATTCCCATTTTTTTTGCAGGCCTCCATGCAGCATTTTCTTAAGATCACCCTCCCCCTAGCCGCCGCACTAGCGTTGTACCTGAGTGCCGTGCCTGCGCTGGCGGACATCACGTCGTCGGCATCCAGCGCTTCGTCTACTTCTGTGGGCAGTTCGTCAGCATCCATAGGCAAGTCCAGCGACAGTTCCAACTCCAGCTCTCGGGATAAAGTCGCCCAAGGTCATTACACGGTGATGGAAGTGGCAGAACTGGCCGACCAGCCCACCATGCTGCGCGTGCGCGTGCAGCCCCAGACGGTTGACAGAACTGCCCTCGTCAGCTCATTTGACCTGGTGCTACCGCGCCAGGCCGCCGCGCAAGGGCAACTCGCTGTTGGCCAGACCATTGCCGCCGAGCACCGGCCCTATGGTCTGGCGTTTTCAGCGGTGACAACGACCGGAAACGTGAGCCCCTTCTTCTTGGTGCTGGATGACAACTGGTACCGTGAACTGAAAAGCCACCCCGTGGTGATTTAAGGTGCGTGCTGCGCTAGTCGCAGGCCTGGCGTTGTCGCTCTCGCTCACCCCGTGTTGGGCAGGGTCACTCAGCTACTGCGACGGTCACACCGAGCCCACGACGGCGGTTCAAGACCGGCTCATTCAGGTAGCAGGCATCATCAAGGATGAATTGGACCGCTCAGGCAAAAACCTGGCCATCGTATCGCGGTCCGGGCTGGCCTTGCAGCGCCTGGACCAGCGTTACTCGCACGCCGGGGTCAGCCTTAAAGCCAGCGGCAACGCGCCATGGTCGGTGCGCCAGTTGTATTACGCCTGTGACGAGCAGCGCCCCCGTATTTTTGACCAGGGCATGACCGGCTTTGTGCTGGGCGCACATGACCCGGGGGAAGGCTACGTCAGCATCGTTCTGCTTCCCAATGAACCCGCCCTGGCACTGGAGCGCACTGTGCTCAACGATGGACAAGCCCTGCAACTGCTTGGAGCCGCCTACAGCGCCAACGCCTATGCCTTCAGCCAGCGTTACCAGAACTGCAACCAGTGGCTGGCCGAACTGCTGGCCAGCGCCTGGGGGCCGCAACTACCGACTGAAAGTTCACGAGAAAATGCCCAGCAGTGGCTGCGTTCCGAGGGGTACCAGCCCAGTGTATTGAAGGTGGGCTGGCAACCGCTGATGTGGGTGGCCGCCCTGCTGCCCTGGTTGCACAGCGATGACCATCCCGAAGAAGACTTGGCCCAAGCGCAGTTTCAAGTCAGCATGCCGCAGTCGATTGAGGCCTTTGTGCAGGGCCGCCTGCCCGGGGCGACCCACATGGAGCTGTGCTACACCGATGAGCGCGTGGTGCTGCGCCGCGGCTGGCTGCCCATTTCACCGGGTTGCCAGCCGCAACCCGGCGATGAAGTAAAACTACTACGCAATTGATAGCGCTTCGCGCATATCCTGCAGGGGCTAGAGCCCGATTTGCTTAATTATTTTGCCCAACAGCCATGCGTGCAATTTTTTGATCCAACAGCACTTCGGGCTCTTGGGCTTCTTCCCAGGTTTCGTTGTTCAAGGCCGCATCCAGGCGCTTGGTATCCAACTCACCGGTCCACTTGGCAACCACGATGGTGGCCACGCCATTGCCCACCAGATTGGTCAGCGCGCGCGCTTCCGACATAAAACGGTCAATACCCAAAATCAGCGCCAACCCCGCCACGGGCACGGTGCCCACGGCCGACAGCGTGGCCGCCAACACAATAAAGCCGCTGCCAGTGATGCCCGCCGCGCCCTTGGAGGTGAGCAACAGCACCGCAAGCAACGTGACCTCTTGCATCAGCGTCATGGGCGTGTTGGTAGCTTGGGCGATGAACACCGCCGCCATGGTCAGGTAAATGGAAGTGCCGTCCAGGTTGAACGAGTAGCCGGTGGGAATGACCAGGCCCACGCAGGTCTTCTTGGCACCCAGGTTTTCCATCTTTTCCATCATGCGTGGCAACACGGACTCAGAGGAGGACGTGCCCAGCACGATCAGCAACTCTTCCTTGATGTATTTGATGAATTTCCAGATGCTGAAACCATGGAAGCGAGCGATTAGGCCCAACACCACAAAAACGAAGATCAGGCAGGTCAGGTAAAACGTACCCATCAACTTGCCCAGCGAGAACAGCGAACCCACGCCATACTTGCCAATAGTGAACGCCATGGCGCCAAAGGCACCCACGGGAGCCACCTTCATGATGATGCCGACGATGTCAAACAGCACATGCGAGGTCTTCTCGATGAAGTCAAACACCATGGTTCCGCGCCCGCCGAACTTGTGCAGCGCAAAGCCGAACAGCACCGAGAACAGCAGCACCTGCAGGATCTCGCCCTTGGCAAACGCATCCACCACGGAGGTGGGAATCACGTTGAGCAAAAAGTCGACCGTGCCCACCATCTTGCCGGGAGCGGTGTAGGCCGCAATGCTCTTGGTGTCCAGCGTAGAAGCGTCAATATTCATGCCCGAACCCGGCTGCACCAGATTGACAATGACTAGGCCGACGATCAGCGCCAGGGTACTGACGACTTCAAAGTACAGCAGGGCCAGACCGCCGGTTTTGCCGACCTTTTTCATGTCTTCCATACCGGCAATACCAACCACCACCGTGCAAAAAATGATGGGAGCAATGATCATCTTGATCAGCTTGATGAAACCGTCACCCAATGGCTTCATGTCCGCACCCATTTGCGGGTAGAAGTGCCCCAGGGCAACACCAATGACCACGGCGGTCAAAACCTGTAAGTACAGGGATCGGTAAAAAGGGCGCTTTGCAGCAGGGGCGGGAACGGTCATGGCGGGGGTCTCCTCGTTGGTTTGATGCGCAGTCTAGACAAGTCAAACTATTTCTGCAATTGTGGTAATCCACATGTGCGGTCGGCTGCTACACCGAATCCTGTCGATCAGGCTGCACTGTCACAACCTGGGGAGTGAATGGGCAAGTCTATGTAGAAGGTAGTTCCCTCCCCCAATACTGACTCAACACTAATTCTTCCAGCCAATGAACGGATCACCATGGCGTAAACGACGGACAAGCCCAGGCCACTGCCCCCTTGACCCAGTCGGGTAGTAAAGAAAGGGTCAAACACCTTCGCAATCGCGGTGGACGGTATGCCGCATCCATAATCGCGCACGGCAATACGCACGCTGTCGGCTTCAGGCGTACTGACAGTAATGTCAATCGTTCCACTGGCCGTTCCTGCGTAGCCGTGCACGATTGCGTTATCCATCAGATTGGTCAGCACCTGTCCCAGGTCGCCGGGGTAGCTCTGCATTTCCACCGACTCAGGAGCATGGACCTGCACCAACACATTGGCTTTGCTCAAGCGAGGGGCCAGCAACAATTGGTTCTCGTGAATAACGTCTTCCAGGTTAAAGCGTCGCCAGCGGTTGGCCGTTTGGTCCACAGCCACTTGCTTGAACGCGCGCACGATATCTGCAGCGCGTTCCAGACTGCGGTCGATCAACGAAGCACCTTCCTGCGCATCTGCTGCACACTGTGTAACCGCTGAGCGCGACACTTTTCCAGACTCCAGCATCGTGCGAAATTGCGTCACGGTATGCACCAGGGTCGTTGCCGCCAACCTGGCCGTTCCCACCGGTGTATTGAGCTGGTGCGCCACGCCAGCCACCATGCTGCCCAGTGCAGCCATCTTGCCTGCCTGCACCAGCTCGCTCTGTGTGCTCTCAAGTCGCTGCATGGCCAGTGCCAGTTCAGCATTGGCAGCCTGCAAGTGTTGGGTGCGTTCCTGCACGCTGTTTTCCAGAATTTCGTTGGCTTGTTGGAGCATGGCCTCGCGATGGGTCAATGTACGTGCCATGGCGCGAAGACTGGCGTCCACATCGGCCAACTCCTTCACATGCAGGTTTCGCAGCACAGGCACTTTCCCGGCCTCCAATGCGCGCGCATTGTCGCTGAGTGATTCAGTCGCTCGCGCAACCCGTCGGGTCACCAGCATCAGCACAATGAATGTAACCAGAAACACCACGCTGGTCGTCGCCAGCGTCCACGCCACAATGGTCGTGATAGGGCCGTACACCATCGCCTCCGGGCGCATCACCATCACGCGCCAGTCTAACTTTCCAACCGATATGGCTGAAGAGGATGCAAACCACCGCGTGCCATCCAGCGTGATGGTGGTAGCGCTCCCCGTGTTGAGCTGGCGCATCGCCTCCGCTGGCAGCATGCCACTTTGACGGGCCCGCTTGCCATCCTGATCGGCCACAATTTGTCCGCTGCTGTCCGCAATCAACACCTGCACGCCGTCAGAGCTGAAATGTGCCTGGTCATGTTGCGTGAGCCGACTCAGACCAAGCTCCATCACCAGCAAGCCTCCATCGGACAACGGGCCAGTCACAGCAACCATGGGCCGGTCACTGACGGCCGACAAAAAAATGGGGCTGATACGCACGCGGGCTTTGTCCGTGGCGCGAAACACTTCGCTTTGCGACAGATCAAGCCCCATGCGATCACCGCTCGCACTGTTGGTGCCGTCAACGCTAGCCAGGCTGGAATAGACCACGGCGACAACGCGACCATCAGAGTCCAGTATGTAAGCGCTCTCTGCGGCATCACTGCTATCAACCAACTGCTGCATGAGCGCCAGGCGAACCCGGTTGGATTGCACACGGGTGTCAGCAAGCTGGGTGACAGTCGCCTGCACGGTCCGCATGGGGCGATCCAGCGCAGCTTTGGTCGCCTGAGCAATATTGCCAGCCAGCGTGCCGTTCAGCTGGATTTGAAGACGCTCGACCTGTGGATACAGCTGAAAATTGACTATCACCAGCGACAGTAGAACCTGAACGCCGGCCACCAGCAATATGCGTTGCAAAAAAACCTTACGCAGACTCAACAGCCCACTTTTATGTGGCTCCACAGGGGACGGCATCGTGTTCATGCGTGGGTGCGCAAGGCGTTACTGCAATTTGGCAAATGCGCCGTTCTTGACGACCCCAAAGTACACATCCCGTGTCACGTCACCAAATGCATCCAGCGCAATCGGGTTCTGAGCCCCCTCAAAGGTCCCAATTCCGAGGACAGCCGCTTTCAACCCCTCACGCTGGTCAGTTTTTTCCAGCCCACCAATAATCATATTGGTGGCGTCAAATGCAAGCACCGCACCAAATCCAGGCTCAGCCTTGAACCGCTTGCGGTAGGCAGCCAGGAAACCCTGGAATTTGACCGAAGGATCAAAGCGATCGAAATACTGCTCGAACAACATACCTTCAACCGCCGCCCCGCCCAATTCAATCAGACGCTCAGTCGACGCCCATCCCGCTCCCGCCAGGCGTATGGACGGCTTCAGCGATCGCACCCGCTGCGCAATCATCGCGCTATCGACCGAGCTTGCGACAGTAACCACCATTTGCGGAGCGCTGGCAAGGAGCTTTTTGGCAATTGCAATGTGGTCTGGATTGGCGGTGGAAGTAAACCGGTCTACCAGCGTCACGACGCCGCCAAGACGTTTGAACTCGGCCGCATACGGTTCGCCCCAACTTTCGGTGTAGTCAGCATTGGCCATATCAAGAACCAGGGCCACACTGCGCACGGCTTGTTGTGTGAAGTGGCGCTGCGCAGCCGCACGCCCATAAAACGCTGCATCGCCCACCGAGCGCATAAAGTAATCGTCTTTTCCCGAAAGCTTGTTGGTGGTGGCCGTGGGCGCTACCAGTAGCAAATGATTCTGGTTGGCCACGGGGGTCACGGCTACCGCAATGGAACTGGTGGACGGTCCCACCACAGCCACTACGCCCTGTTTGTTGAATTCTTCCATGGCGAGCAACGCAGTCTCACTGTTTTGCTTGTCATCCTGCTCCAACAGCACCAGTTTGCGGCCCGCGACACCACCAGAATCGTTTGCTTTTTCAATCGCCAGCAAGGCACCGTTGCGAGTGGCCGTTCCCAGGTCAGAAAACTTTCCCGACAGGCCGCCAATAAATCCAATGGCGATTGGGGGCTTGGGCGCACATGCAGGCACGCCCAGCAAAAAAAACCCACCGTAGAGCAAGATCCATAAACGCGCACCGAGCGATTGCGCTACGCGCTTGAACCATGGAATGGTCGGCATATCGAATACTCCATTTGACTAAAATCAAATCCTCCGAAAAGACATTCTAGGGTCGGCACAGCGTTCTTGTCAGGCTACCCCTCGTTTGCAGCCCTCTCTTTTGACACTACCTCATCAACTCTTCCAAATGCACCCCTCTAACTCGCCCACCCTATTTATCGGTCGAACTGAACCCGAGGGGCTGCAGTTCGATGCTTGGGCTAACCAGCCTCTGCTGGCGTCAATGGAGCAGGGCGCAAGCAAATGGCCTAGTTCCTGCCGTTCAGGCACCTGCCGCACCTGCATGGGCCAACTGCTCAGTGGCACCGTGCGCTATGAAATTGAGTGGCCAGGACTATCGAGTGAAGAAATGGCCGAGGGTTGCGTGCTGCCCTGCGTGGCCTACCCCTGCTCGGATTTGGTGCTGCGCCCAGGTTACTGAAGGCGCTAGCGTTGCGATAGCCGCCAAGCCGCGCCAACAGGTGATTTACATGACTTCTTACCGCAAACTGACTAGGCCGTGTACTGTGGATAACATGGAGCGGGATTTGACTGGAATTTCCCCACGTTTCTTGTCTACCTGGTCAGGAATGAAACACAAAATCAGGGTTAACCCCAAAATTTTCTAGCCTTTTCACCAATGATAGCGCCTGACGCGATAGTAAAAAATGATGCTTCGTTCAAATGCATCGCCTGCAACCCAAAGCCCAAGAGTTACCCCCGTTTCCTGTGGGCGACTTTGTGGATAACTATGTTCACAAGCTGCGCAGGCCGCGCAAACAGGGGGTTGTGACACACTGCCTTGCAAATGACCATCCCCGTTACAGAAAGTACACCCCGTGCAAGCACTCCCCACACCCCAGCCTGAAACCGTTCACAACGGAGATGCGGCCCCAATTACCTCATTCGGCAAGGTCTGTATCGTGGGTGCAGGCGCCATTGGCGGGTGGCTGGGCACCGGCCTGGCAAGGGCTGGCTCCAACGTCAGCGTACTGGCCCGGGGCGCCACACTGGCGGCATTGCAAAGGGACGGCTTACGCCTGGGTGATGCGCAAACAGCGGTGATAGCCAGTTCCAATGCCGCTGCGTTGGGGGTACAAGACTTGGTGGTGGTGGCAGTCAAAGCCCCAGCCCTGTTGCAGGTTGCACGCCAGATCACCCCACTGATTGGGCCGCACACGGTGGTATTGACGGCGATGAATGGCGTCCCATGGTGGTTTTTTCAGGGTTTTGGCGGCGCACTTGAGGAAACGCGTCTGAACGCCGTGGACGCGACGGGCGAGATCGCGACCGCAATTGCCCCGAAACATGTCATCGGCTGCGTGGTGCACGCCAGTTGCTCTGTGGATGCACCAGGGGTTATTCGCCACCACTTTGGCAGTGGTTTGATCATCGGCGAGCCGTCGGGTCAAGTCACCGGCCGTGTACAGGCGCTGGCTGCGCTGCTGGTGCGAGCGGGCTTTTCCGCCACCGTGTCGCCACAGATACAAAAGGACGTTTGGTACAAGCTGTGGGGCAACATGACGGTCAATCCGATCAGTGCGCTGACCGGCGCCACCACCGACTTGATTTTAGGTGACGAGCTGGTGCGCAATTTCGTCTCTACAGTGATGCTCGAGGCCAAGGAGATTGGTGCGCGCATTGGAATACCCATAGAACAGCAACCGGCTGACCGGCATCAGGTGACGCTGAAGCTGGGGGCGTTCAAAACATCCATGCTGCAAGACGTGGAGGCAGGCAAAGCAGTGGAGCTGGATGCACTGGTCACTGTGGTGAAAGAATTGGGCACTCTAACTGGCGTTGCCACACCATTTACAGACGCCCTGCTGGGCCTGAGCCGACTGCAGGCTCGTGTGCGGGGCCTCTATTGATACTGCGCGGCTTTAGACTGCAGCACTTACCCATCCAACGGAGATACCTATGGCAACCTACCTGATCGCCGACACCCTGCTCGACAAGCCCGATCTGTACGAAGAATATAAACTCAAGGCCAAACCACTGGTCGAGCTTTACGGTGGCGAGTACCTGGCTCGTGGTGGCCAGTTGACGCTCAAAGAGACCAACTTGTGGTCACCCACGCGAATGGTGCTGATTCGCTTCCCCGACGCCGTGTCTGCCAACCGTTTCTACGACTCGCCCGAGTACCAGGCTATTCTTCCCATCAGCAGACAGTCTGCTCGACGCACCATGGTCATGCTTGAAGGCGTATAGAAGGCCCAACAACGGCCTACCAGCCGGCAGGGTCAACTTTGTAGTAGCCCCTGAGCTCGCCATACAACGCGGGATACTGCAAGGCCAACTCACGGCCCTGCTCGAAAAATACTTCGGATACCACGGCAAAAAACTCTGCTGGATCTTGCGCTCCATAGTGGTTGAACAGGCCTTGCATCCCTTGACGCGCCTCCGCCTGCAGCTGTGCGTAGGCAGAGCGAAACACCTCCGACCACCGCTGTGCATTGTGCACGGTGTCACCCAAAGTCGGGGGCGGCGCGCCTCGTGCGACGCCATTCTCCTGGTCCAGTTGGTGGGCAAATTCATGAATCACCACATTGCGACCGTCATCAGCCACAACAGCGCCCTCCAACGTGTCTTGCCATGACAATATGACCTGCCCCTGTGACCACGATTCGCCGGAAAGGGCCTGCCTGTTATCTTGCTGCACACCAGCACCATCGATCGTAGTGCGGCTCACCACAAAGGGACCCGGGTACACCAGAATTTGCCTCACCTTGCCAAAGTAATCGGTTGCCCGGTTGAGAATGAGCAGGCAGGCTTGTGCGGCAATGACCACACGCATTTCTTCAGTGATTTGCAAACCACCACAACCCAAAAATGACTTTTCGGCAATGAATACCTGCATGTGCTTTTTGAGTTGCAGCTGCAGGTCAACCGGCAAGCTGCGCACCAAGGGCACACGCCGCTGCAAAATCTTGCGCCAGGCCGCCGGAAAGGCCGAGGCTCGCACCCGGCTACGTTGCCAGGACTGCCAATAAGGATGCCCAGACAGACCCAGCACCAGAACCAGCGCCACGCCACAAAACAGATAAAAGGCCACGGGTAGTGCTCCAGTTAAAGCGATTGTCAGACGCCATAACTGGGACCCAAGCCTGCGTTTTCAAGCTAACGCGTCACCAGCACAGGTACTTTGGACTCGGCCACAACCTTGGTGGACACGCTGCCAAGCATCAGGCGTGAAATTCCAGAGCGGCCGTGCGAGCCCAGCACAATCAGGTCTGAACCTTCCGCTTCGGCGGTCTGCACAATGCCAGCTGCGGCGCCCACGTCTTCAACCAGACGCGCCTGCAGCGCCACCGACGCACCGCCCTGCGTACACAGCGATTCAACCAAGGCATGCGCCTGGGCTGCTTGCTGCTGTGCGGCGGCGGTATACGCTTGGTACCCCATAGGGTTGATTTCGCCCACCCCAATGTAGGGGTAAGGGTCAACCACATATACCACCGTCAGCTTTGCGCCATGCGTACGCGCCAGACTGACCGCCAACTGGGCGGCGTGTTCGGATGCAGCAGATCCATCGGTTGCGAGAAGAATATGTTTAAACATGTGATTGCCTCTTGAATAGTAAAAAATCTATAGTGAATGCTGCGCCCTTGGCATCCAAAACTCCATGATAAGCGTCAATTTAGGTGCATTTTCGTCCCCCGCTCGCGATCAGGCAGCACCCCGCCCCTTTTGGCTCGCGAAATACACCACCTTGCGCGCCCGCTGCACATCTCCCAGCGGACGGTGCTCAGCCAATGCCTGCCACGGGTCAAAAATGGATTTTTCGATTTCCGCCATCAACGCCTTGCCCTCAGAGGAGTCCGTATTCTGTCGACCCAGGGTCAAGCGTGCAACCGTGGTGTATGGGCTGGGCCAGTTAACAGATGCATCTTCAATGGGCGTCCGCTGGTCGTCCAAATAGGGCTGCAGTTGCACATCCCACTTTAAATCCTTGTCGCGCAGGTGAGCGCTGAAGTCTGCACCCCAATCCTGCTTCGCATCCGGCCTGGATGGGCCATTACCCACTGACGGCACCAACCTGACTCGCACGGCATAGGGCCCACAAGCAATGGGCGCAGCGCTGTAGTGCACCTCTGTAGCAAACCCGGTAAAAGGCTTTCCCATGGTCCCCATCAATTTCACCAGCCTGGCAGGACCACCCAAAAAGCCATAGCGCTTGATCAGGAAGCGAATCAGGTTTCCCGTGCCGCTTGACGCTGCCACTACAAAATCAACAAACTCTGCGCTGCTGGGGAAGCCAAATACTTCTTGGTTGATCAACGCAAAGTCCTGACTCACGGCAGGGCCGTTGCCTAACGCTGAATCGCCCTTGACACCGAACACGCGCAGGGCAAACCCCCGCACATCGGGCGTGCGGTCGGCGGCGCGGTCCATGCCGCCGTTGCTCAGTCGCACCCATGTTTCAAACGAACCCGAGGATGCAAATATCCCATGCCGCGCAAAGGCGGGCAGGTCAGCCATCACTTCCAAATGTCCCTTGGCTGCCGTGAGTTGCTTGCGGTGCAGCGCACGCCCAGTGCCATATCGTTGTGACTTGCGAGCCTGTATTGCGGCAAATTGCTGCCCATAGCCCTCAAAGCGCTGAGCCTCGTCAGGCGCCACCTTTTCGTGCCACTGCGTGCTGGGTGTCATGTCTTTTGCCATGGGATTGGGTACCGATTGTTTACGGGAGGTGCATGGTACGGCCAAGGCCCCATGCAAACAAGCGGTAGCAACCCCAATAGGACCCATTTCTGCCGTAATATCGCGTTATCGAACCCCATGTCGGGGTTGACTATGGAGGCCATATGGCTAAAGGTGACCAGCGCAAAGAGAAAATGGCAAAGAAACCCAAAAAGGACAACTCTGAGCCCAAGAACTCCACATCCGACCGCCCTATGGCACCGATGACTGCGGTGATTCCACGCGGAAAAGACAAAAATAAATAGGCACATCTGCACCCGTTACCTTCAACACGCCCTTTCAAGCGCGGCGTCTGTCAGTTTGCGGGCCTGGCAGGCGCATCGAGTAGACCGCCAAGCAAAGCGGCCAGCTGGTTCGCACCCATCTTGAAACCGCAGGCTTGCGCGTGGCCACCACCGCCCATGCTGCGTGCAAGTTCAATGCAATCAAAATTGCGTTGTGAACGAAGTCCTGCCTTGATGACACCGCCTTTGCTGGCGCACCACATCAGTGCAAAGGTGCCACTTTTGGCAGAAAGCATGTCGCCCACGACGCTGTGAAACACACTGGGCGCGTTCACCATCAGACCGCTCTGACCATTGAACACGACGGGTTGTGCACCCTCCGCAATATCAGAGGCCAGCTTGTTGAATTTATCATCCATTGCCTGACCGCGTGTCATAAACCGCTCCAACTGATCAGCATCAAATGCCGCCATGTCGGCCCAATGAGCAAAGTCAAAAGGCTCCATGTCCAGGGCGGCAAGAAAACCCGCACTCTCGGGATATTGCCAAATCCAAATATCACGGTCTTCAATGTATCGGTACAGGTCCGGTAACGGCTTGTCGCGCTGAAAAAATTCCCACGCCAGGCGAGAACCCGATTTATTCATATCGAAGTGAACCACACCACAGCGACAGGCGAAGCCTGTCAGGTGCTCGGCTGCACTCTTATGATGATCCAGCATCACCAACTTGGCAGCTTGCGCGTCAATACCACGCATGATCTCTGCAGAAAATGAGAAGTCCAAAATGTAGACCGCACGACCGGTCATGTCCGGCAGGTCCGAAACGGTACGAATGTCACCATGGTCCAGGCCCAAAAATTCGGCCTTCCCTTCATAGAAGAGCCAAGCGGCCAGAGCCGACGCAAAACCATCCGGGCAGCTATGCCCGTGGTAGATGACTAACGGGCGGGAATCGCTTTGGTCGGGGGCAAACAGCAGTTGCAGGGGGAGGATGGTTTTCATGAGCCCCGAATTGTCGCGTAAGCTGCGCAACTTCGCGCTATGTTTCCTTTACCACCTGTTGACGCGTGTCATTCAGTCCGAGGACTCCTCATCCGACTCCGCTGCATGCGATGGTCTCGGCACCTTTTTGAAACGAATGGCCCGGTCCAACTCAATCGCATCTTTCTTGACTTGTCGCTCAGCGTCGAGCTTTTGACCATGGGCCAGCCACTGTGCGAACTCTTCTGGAGTTTCTAGTGTCATTCGACCCATAACGGCAGAGCGAAAGTCGTGGATTACCAAGTCAGCAGCCTTTTGCAGATTGATCTTGCCACCGGGTAACAGGGCGCCACGCTTACGACCGATTGCAGCCAGAATCTGCTCGTCGGACTGCTCCTCTACGCCAGCAATCTTATAGCGGGCTTCTATCAGCGGGGCATAGTATTGGCGCAGGTAGTCCAGTAGTTCCAGCGCCACCTCTTCCTCGTCAAAGGCATTGCGGCCAATCGCGCCGCTGGCGGCCAGGTTGTATCCGCTCTTGGCCACGATGATGCGCGGCCACAACACTCCCGGCGTGTCAAACAGGTAGAAGCCGTCCTGCAAAACAATGCGCTGCTCCAACTTGGTAACGCCGGCCTCGTCACCCGTAAGCGTGGCCCGCTTACCTTTGAGCGTGTTGATCAGCGTGGACTTACCCACGTTAGGTATACCGCAAATCAACACCCGCATGGGCTTGACCATGGTGCCCCGGTTCGGCGCCAGCTCAAAGCAGGCCTTGACCAGCACCTTGGCCGGAGCGGTCATGCTGGCGTCCAGCCCCAGCGCGCGCGTGCCGGGCAGGCCATTGAAGTGCTCCAGCCACAAGGCCGTGCGCGCCGGGTCGGCCAGGTCCTGCTTGTTCAGCACCTTGAGTGCGGGCTTGCCCGCCGTGAGCTGGGCCAGCATAGGGTTGGCACTCGACCCCGGCAGACGCGCGTCCAGCAGTTCGATGACCACATCGATCTCCTTGATGCGCTCTTCGATCGCCTTGCGCGTCAGGTGCATGTGACCCGGGAACCACTGGATTGCCATACTGCTTGGGCCTCTTTTTTCTACAACAACAATTAAACAGCAGCCAAGGCCTGATCCAGATCGGCGATCAAGTCGTCAATGTGCTCAATGCCAATGGACAGTCGCACCATGTCGGGCTTGACCCCAGCCTTGGCCATCTCGGCGGCATTGAGCTGGCGGTGCGTAGTGGTGGCAGGGTGGCAAGCCAGCGACTTGGCATCACCAATATTGACCAACCGTGTGAACAACTGCAGCGCGTCCTGGAAGCGAGCACCGGCCTCCAGACTGTCAGCAGCCTTCAGTCCAAAGCTGATCAACCCCGAGGCGCGACCGCCCATGTACTTCTGCACCAGTGCATGGTCAGCATGGTCTGGCAAACCGGCGTAGTTGAGCCAGCCTACCTTTGGGTGATTCTGGAGGTAGTGCGCAACCTTGAGTGCGTTCTCGCAAATACGATCCATGCGCAAGGCCAGTGTTTCAATGCCCTGCAGAATCTGGAACGCGTTCATGGGCGATAGCGCTGCGCCCATGTTACGCAGAGGCACCACACGGGCGCGGCCAATGTAGGCGGCAGCACCCAAAGCCTCGGTGTAGACCACACCGTGGTAGCTCACGTCCGGTTCGTTCAGGCGTTTGAAGCGTGCCTTGTGCTCGGCCCATGGGAATTTGCCACTGTCCACTATGGCGCCACCAATCGTGGTTCCATGGCCGCCCAGGTATTTTGTCAATGAGTGCACCACAATGTCGGCCCCGTGCTCAAACGGGCGGCATAGGTACGGGCTGGGCACAGTGTTGTCCACAATCAGCGGTACGCCATGCGCGTGGGCCACGGCGGCCAGAGCGGCCAGATCAGTCACGTTGCCCAACGGGTTGCCAACGGATTCGCAATACACCGCCTTGGTGCGCGCGTCGATCAACTTGCCAAATGAGGCAGGGTCTTTTGCGTCCGCAAACCGCACTTCGATGCCCATCTGCGGGAAGGTATGGGCAAACAGGTTGTATGTTCCACCATACAACGTGGACGCCGACACGATGTTGTCACCGGTTTCTGTAATGGTCTGAATGGCGTAAGCGATCGCCGCCATGCCAGACGCTACAGCCAACGCACCGATACCGCCTTCCATGGCTGCCACGCGGGCCTCCAGCACTCCGTTGGTCGGGTTCATGATGCGGCTGTAAATGTTGCCCGCTACCTTCAAATCAAATAGGTCTGCACCATGCTGTGTGTTGTCAAACGCGTACGCGACGGTTTGGTAAATAGGCACCGCTACTGCTTTGGTGGTGGGATCGGGCGTATAGCCGCCATGCACTGCGAGGGTTTCGATTTTCATGAATGATTTTCCTTGGAATTCGTGCGTTGGGAAATCCCGATGGCTAACAAAAAATGACAGCCTTAGAGATCCTCAGATTGTCGACCAGTTTGCATACCCCTATGCGCTTAGACAGCAGCCTCTAGGAAAACTCCCGAAATTAAGGTGTCTGCACTAGGACGAACCCGGAGAATTCATCCCAGCAAGCAAAAC
>CAIYDK010000192.1 GCA_903924955.1 uncultured beta proteobacterium
AGCAAAGTTACCTCCCCTTCCCTTTGGAAACGAGGGCGCTGTTTTGCGGACCGATATAGCCGAGTTTGGGCAGCGGATGGCCTCTGTTATTACGTCTTTGAATGAGTACGCTGCTGTCGGTAGCAATTCCGACTTTGCCAGCAAGGCAGTTACGCTGCAAATTAATGGAGTTAAGTTAGTTGCCAGTGCCAACACTGCAGTGGTGGCAGATATTGGTACCAGCGAGGACATCACGTTGATGATCCCCTTCGCAGGCACGAATGTTTCGAGGGTTGGAAACGTCGACTTCAGATGGCAAGCCCGTCAGGGCGCAATGTTCATACCCGAAGTTGGGCGCGGAGGAGTATGTGGAACCAGAGCAAGCCTCATGGTCGATTTGGACCCAAGTAGGTTGCAACGCACCGCGCGTGCCATGCTTGGTTACGGCGAGGTCGCTGAAATTGATATGCGACTGCATGAGGCACGCGTTGTGGCACTGCGTACTGTACATAACGACTTCGATGGCATATTCCGTAGCCTCTGCGGAATGGTTGACAGCGTGCGCAGCGATGCGGGCCTTCTCGCCAAGCTCGGGTTGGATGAAATGCTCTATCGCGCAATCGTCATGATGCTGCGTCCGGACTTGTTTGAGGTTCCACAAACTGGACAAATGAGCCCCGATCGACGCAGGGAGCTTGACCCTGTATGCGACTTCATACGTGGAAACCTGGGTGAACGCATAACTCTCACTGATTTGGAAAATATTTCAGGCACTTCAGCGCGCAACTTGCAATACGCGTTTCAGCAGCGCTTTGGTTGTACCCCCATGCAATGGGTGAGGGAGGAGCGCTTATTGATGGCGCGTCGAACGCTTCAAAGATTCCGGGAAGGCGACTCAATTTCTGATACGGCTTTGCTATATGGATTTATGAATCAAAGCGCATTCTCAGCTTATTACAAGCATCGCTTTGGGGAACTACCCTCCGACACCGTTGCTAAGCGAACCAAGCTTTGATAACTGTTTACCTACTTGATTGATGCATCCCAAAGTGGTTCGGTCAAAAATACTCGGTGAATTTCGCTTTTCATCTACTGGGTTTCGCGAATCAGATATACAAGTTTCGTGCGAGCAATAAAACTAGGCCAATCTGGAAGCCTTGCGTTGTCGCCATAAATCGCGCCTATGGCGTCGTTTAGAACGCGAGCAAACAACGTAAATTTCACCACTCGCACCCTATGCGCAACAATCAGCCGGTCACTGCCACTGAATACACCCTGCGCGACGACCAGTCGCCCATCTCGCGCACCGATCTGCAAGGCGTCATCACCTTTGCCAACACCGACTTCATCGAAGCCAGTGGCTGGTCCGAGGAGGAACTGGTGGGCCAGCCGCACAACATGGTTCGCCATCCGGACATGCCTGTGGAAGCATTTGCCGATATGTGGAAGTACCTGCAGGCAGGGCGGTCCTGGACCGGCATGGTCAAGAACCGGCGCAAGAATGGCGACTTTTACTGGGTGCTGTCCAACGTCTCGCCCATGTGGGAGCGCGGCGTGATGGTGGGTTTTGCCTCGGTACGCATGAAGCCCCCAACGCGAATCATTGCCCCCACCGACGCCATTTACCGGCGCTTTCGTGAGGGCAAGGCCCGGGGCTTGCGCATCGAGCGCGGCCATGTCGTGCGTACCGGCCTGCTGGGCCGTTTCGACCAGATCACACACCCCGGCATTCGCGGTCGACTGGTCTATTTGTTGCTGCTGGCCTCCATCCTCATGGTTGCCATCGGTTGGTTGGGGATTTCGGGCATGGGAGCGACCAACCGCCAGGTGGAATCCTTGTACCGCGAAGGCGCGGGTGCCGTGCTCCGCCTGGACACGATCGCCCGCCTGCAACTGCGCAACCACGCGGCGTTGACCGCCGCCATTGCCCAGTCCAACCCGGCAGAGACACAGCGCCTGGTGCTTGAAATCGAGAAAAACAGCGACACCATCGGCAAGACCTGGGACAGCTACCTGGCCATTGGGCACACTGCAGAAGAAAGAAAGGTCCAGGACGAATTTGCGCAACTTCGCACGCGCTATGTCGCTGAGGGCCTCAAGCCGGCTCTGCAAGCCATGCGCTCTAATGACCTCGGCCAGCTCATTGACATCTACCGCAACAAGGCAGAGCCTCTTTTTGCGCAGCTGCAGAACAATCTGGATGCGCAGCTGGCACAGCAAGACATCTACATCAAGCAGACCATGGACGAATCCGACGCTGCCTACGCGGCGGCACGCACAGAGGGCATTGTCGGCCTGCTGATCGGGCTGGCTGTCATCTGGGCACTGGGCTGGCGTTTGCAGCGCAACATCACGGAACCGATCAACGCAGCGGTAGCCATCTCCAAGCAAATTGCAGCAGGATATCTGGCCAACAATATTGACAACACTGGCACCGACGAAGTGGGGCAACTGATGAACTCCCTGTTCGCCATGCAACGCGCACTGGCTTCCATAGCGCATACCGTGCTGGCCAGCGCACAGTCCGTCAGTGGCGAAGCCAACGGCATCAGTCAAAGCAATGAGGCACTTGCGGGCCGCACGGATGAGCAGGCATCGAGCCTGCAGGAAACTGCCTCCAACATGGAAGAAGTCTCCACCACGGTCAAGCACAACATTGACAACGCCAAAGCAGCCAACGCGCTGGTGCAAGAGGCTGGCAATATTGTGACTTCCGGCGGGGCTGCCATGGACAAAGTGGTGGGCACCATGGACACCATAGCGAGCAGCTCACGCAAGATCACCGACATCATTGGCGTGATTGACGGCATCGCTTTTCAGACCAATATTCTGGCGCTCAACGCCGCGGTGGAGGCGGCGCGTGCCGGCGAGCAGGGGCGTGGCTTTGCCGTGGTGGCCAGCGAAGTGCGCAGCCTGGCAGGTCGCAGCGCCGCCGCAGCCAAGGAAATCAAGAGCCTGATTGATGACTCGGTGCACCAGGTGGAAAATGGTCTGGCCCAGGTCAGTGATGCACGCACGACGATTGACTCGTCGATCGAAGCGGTACACCGGGTGGCCTCGCTGATGGCTGAGATTTCAAACGCATCGGTGGAACAGGGTATTGCCATCGACCGGGTGGCGCAATTGATTGTCGATATCGACCAGGCAACCCAGCAAAACGTGCCTATGGCAGAGAGTGCAGCGCAATCTGCGCGGGCACTGGAGCAGCAGGGGCGTGAATTGCTGCGCACTGCTGATGTATTCCGCTTGGGTTGAGCAAGCGTGCCTTATGCGAGCATTCAAATGGGACGATTGTTTTGCGACCGGAGTTGCCGACGTTGACGAACAACACAAACGCCTGGTCGATCTGATCAACAGGTTTGGATTACTTGTCATGCGTGAAGAGGGCGCATCTACTCTGGACTTGGACGTGGTATTTGACGAACTTTTTCAGTACGCTCGGTATCACTTCGCTAATGAAGAAGCCTTGATGGTGTCAGGTGGCTTGACCTCGCAGTATGTCGAGTCCCACCGGAAGAAGCATCTCCAATTCATCGACGAAGTTACCCATCTCAACCAGGAAATGACCACGGATAACCGTGGCGCTGCCAAAGGATTGCTGGAGTTTTTGACCCATTGGCTGGCGTACCATATCCTGGGGACGGATCTGTTCATGGCCAGGCAAATTTCTGTGATCAAGTCCGGCAGCCAAACGCTGGACGCTGACCCTGCGGATAAGCGTACTCATGACCCCGCCAAAGACGCTCTGTTGAAGGCTCTTAACGGCCTGTATCAACAGGTCTCAGAACGCAACCAAGCGCTAGTGCAAATGAACAGGACGCTGGAGGCACGGGTTGCCGAGCGCACGCAGGCCCTGACTGAACGCACGCTGGCTCTGCTCGACGCCAATCAGCAACTCGACTCCATTGCCAATACGGATGTCTTGACCCAGCTACCCAACCGGCG
>CAIYDK010000193.1 GCA_903924955.1 uncultured beta proteobacterium
ATGCGCTTGCCCGTGGAAATCGTGCATCAGGTCCGTGCTGCGGTTGGCTCCGACTTCATCCTCATGTACCGCCACTCGGTGCTTGACCTGGTGGAGGGTGGCAACAGTTGGGCGGAGGTAGTGCAGGTGGCTCAGGCGCTGGAGGCTGCAGGTGTGACACTGTTCAATACCGGTATTGGCTGGCATGAGGCGCGCACACCGACCATTGTCACATCGGTGCCACGCGCGGCGTTTGCCAGCGTGGCGGCCCGGCTGAAGAATGCAGTAACCGTGCCGGTAATTGCCAGCAACCGGATCAACATGCCAGATGAAGCAGAGGCATTGATCGCTAGCGGAAGCGTGGACATGGTGTCCATGGCGCGGCCTTTTTTGGCCGATTCTGAATGGGTGAACAAGGTGGCCGCAGGCCGAGCGGACGAGATAAACACCTGTATTGGCTGTAATCAGGCCTGCTTGGACCACACATTTGCTAACAAACGCGCCAGCTGTCTGGTGAACCCGCGCGCTGGGCATGAAACCGAACTGGTGTACCGCAAGACCCAACGCAAGAAGAGGGTTGCGATTGTCGGTGCGGGCCCTGCGGGGTTATCCGCAGCGACAGTGGCTGCGGAATGTGGGCATGACGTCACCCTGTTCGACAGTAGTGAACGCGTGGGTGGTCAATTCAACATTGCCATGCAAATCCCTGGCAAGGAAGAGTTCGCCCAGACGTTGCGTTACTTTAAAAAGCGCCTTGAAGTAACCGGCGTGCGCGTGCAAATGGGATGCCGTGTGACGCGTGAGCAATTGCTGGAACAAGGCTTTGACGAGGTTGTCCTGGCCACGGGTATCGTGCCCCGTGCACCGCACATTCCCGGTGTGGAGCGAGCCAACGTGGTTAATTATCTGGATGTGTTACAGCGCAAAGTGGTGTTGGGAAAGCGTGTGGCCATCATCGGTGCGGGTGGTATTGGATTTGATGTGGGTGAGTTTTTACTGCACGACCCCGCAGTGGCGTTGCCGGTGTCCATTGACCACTGGTGTCGGGAGTGGGGCGTGGACTTGCAAGCACAATCCAACGGCGGGTTAGTGCCACCGGACCCAGTAAAGCCGTATCGCCAGCTCTTTTTGTTACAGCGCAAGACTACACGCGTAGGAGCAGGATTGGGGAAAACCTCAGGCTGGGTGCATCGTGCCGTGCTGCAGCGCAATGGTGTGGAGATGCTCTCTGGTGTGCAGTACCAACGTATTGACGATGCTGGTCTGCACCTCACTGTCAATGGCCAAGTCCGTGTACTGGAAGTCGATCACATCGTACTTTGTGCAGGGCAGGAACCCCTGACGGAGCTGATGCCAACAGCGGATGCACCTGTTACACCCGGCGCGCCGCGCTTTCACATGATTGGAGGGGCTGCAATGGCGAGTGAACTGGACGCCAAACGCGCAATTCGTGAAGGTGCTGTTCTGGCGGCTAGCCTTTAGTACTTTTCACTTTTCACTTTTAAATCAAAGGCTGGTGACGCGGGGCAGGCGAATATTGGCCGACAGGCCGCCCGCGCTAGCGTTGGTCAGTGAAAAGGCGCCGCCCATGCGTTGCACGGTTTTATCCACTATGGCCAAGCCCAGGCCTGCACCGTTTGCAGCGGTGCGGGCGGTCTCGCCCCGGTAAAACGGTTGAGTCAGGTTGGTGAGCTGTTCGGTTGCTACACCAATGCCATGGTCACGAACTTTGATCAGCACCCACTTGTCACGGGAAATGGCTGCAATATGAATGTGTGCAATGCCGGTATCGGGCGATTTGCCGTAGCGTCGCGCGTTTTCCAGCAAATTGGACAAGATACGGCCCAGCTCCACCTCGTCTGCTAGCACCAGCAGGTTGTCTTCGAGTTGAAGGTTGATCTGGACGTCATACTGATCTTTGTAAGAATAAGTGCATGACTGCACCACGTCGGCCAGCACGACAGGTGTGAGTTTGTCTTTTTCAGGTCTTGCGTAGTCCAAAAACTTGCCAATGATGGCATCCAGTTGTGCGATGTCGGCGGCCATGTGAGCGCGGGCGTCCAGATCCGCTACGCTCAATTCAGTTTCCAGCCGCAAGCGTGCCAGCGGCGTGCGCAAATCGTGCGAGATGCCGGCCAGCATAACGGCTCGGTCTTGCTCCACTTTGGCCAGTCTTTGTGCCATACGGTTGAAGCCGATATTGACCTCGCGGATCTCTCCGGTATGCACGTTTTCATTTAGGCGGCTGGCGTTAAAGTCACCTTCCTGCACACGGCTCGCTGCAAACGAAAGCAATTTGAGGGGCCGGTTGATCAAGCGGGCTATCAGGGCCGCACCGGTCAGAGACAGAACGGCAGCCACCACCAGCCAAATGATCCAGGTTCGACCGCCCGCCGGGTTGAATCGCTCTGGGTCGGTGAGCAGCCAATAGTCATCGCCAGTGATGACAAAGCCGATCCACAAGCCCGCCTTTTGGTTCACGCTGCTTGCAATGACAGTGCCAGCCCCCAAACGGGTTGTCAACGCCTGCGCTATCTCGCGACTAGTCGAGTCTGTACCAAACGGGACGAACACGTCGGTGGGCTCGCGCGGGACGATGTGCACCCCCTCCTCATCACTCATGGTTTTGAGTAGCGACGTGCGTGCGATGGCATCCGCATGGATTAGTGCTGCACGGCTGAGGTTCACCTGGGAGGCCAGTTGCTGTGCAGTCTGTATGGCACGGGGTTCAAATTCCAGAGAGCGCAGCGTCTGCAGCCACGCCATGATGCTGCCCAGTAACAGCAGGGCGAGCAGGAAGAACGTGCGCCAGAAGAGGCTTAAACCGAATCTGGCAGGTGCAGGACCGTCGGTAGTCAGGTCCGCAAGCGGCGCCGGCTCACTGCTTTGCGTGTCGATAAATTGGGTAGAGGTTGTGGTGGACAATTGGTCGAAGTTGATCAAACTTGCGCTAGGCGATTTCGTCAGGCACAAAGACGTAGCCTACGCCCCACACGGTCTGGATAAGGCGCGGCTGGGCAGGGTCGGTCTCGATAAGCTTGCGCAGTCGCGACACCTGGACATCGAGGCTGCGGTCAAACGGTTCAAATTCCCTTCCGCGTGAGAGTTGCGCCAGTTTTTCTCGGGAAAGTGGTACGCGGGGGTGACGCACCAAGGTCTTGAGCATGGCAAATTCTCCTGAGGTAAGTGCTAGTTCATTTCCACCCTTGTGCAGCGTTCGCGCTGCCAAGTCAAAGACAAATGGGCCAAAACGTGCCACTTCGTTTTCGGTCGATGGTGCTCCAGGCACTTCCGGGGTGGGGCGACGGCGCAGCACTGCGTGCACTCGTGCCAGCAACTCCCTGGGGTTGAAGGGTTTGCCAAGATAGTCGTCTGCGCCTACTTCAAGCCCCACGATACGATCAATGTCCTCGCCCTTGGCCGTCAGCATGATGATGGGCGTTACATCGCCGGCAGCACGCAGTCGCCGACAAATAGATAGTCCGTCCTCACCAGGCATCATCAGGTCCAGCACGATCAGATCGGCCGTCTCTCGCATCATGATGCGGTTTAAGGCTTTGCCATCTTCGGCTAGCAGCACGTCAAAACCCTCCTGCGTCAAATAGCGCCTGAGCAGGTCCCGTATGCGAGTGTCGTCGTCAACCACCAGAATTTTGTTGGGCCGGGGTGTTGAGGGTTGCATGGCTGTTTATGAAATTTGTAACAAGCGTGATTTTGCGCGGCCTGCGACTATTAAATCGATTCAATGTCCGCAGATTGACACAATGTTACAAATTACGCGGACTTGGGCTTAGGTTACGCTCAACAATGCCCAATCGTTTTGCCCAGTTTGCTCCATCGTTGCCCATGTTGAAGCCATTGTTAGCGTATTGCATTTTGGTTGCCTGTGTTCTGGGTGTTATGGCGCAACCCGTAGATTCTCAGGTTGGGCGCGACCTTCGTGAGCCGCAAGCAACTATGGTTCAGCGTGAAGCGACCGAGCGACGCTTGAGCTTGAATGAGCGGGCGCAATTGCGTGATCAATTGCGCCAGCAGGCAATACAAAGGCCGTAGCGCTGACAGGCGCAACAACGGTGGCGACATAGAGGTGATTCCGGTGTCATACTGGAGCATTGCTGCGCATGTTGTGCGCTTTTACCTTTGATGCCAGAGCATGTCCGACCAACCTGCCATTTCCAATACGCTATCCATGCTGTCCACCGGGGCTCTGCGTGTGTCCGATAACTTGGGACGGTTTGAGCTGCGCAGGATATTGGGGCGTGGCGCCCAGTCCACCGTGTGGCTGGCTTTCGATCCGCGTATGGAGCGCGAAGTGGCCATTAAGGTCATGCGTGCGGGCGGCGGCTCTGACGCGAAAGCCCTGGCCCAGTGGCTAGACGAGGCTCGCAGCGTTGGTCGTGTTAAGCACCCCAATATTGTTCCGGTTTACGAGGCTGACATCCAGGGCGATCAGCCCTACCTGGTCTTTGAATACATTGCGGGCACCACGCTGGACCAGGTGCTCAAGCAACGCGGTGCCATGGCACCGCACGAGGCGGTTGCGTTGATGATGGATGTGCTCGACGCCATGGCTGTCGCCCATGGTGCGGGCGTCATTCACCGTGACTTGAAGCCTTCAAACGTTTTGATTGATGCAGCGGGGCGTGCGCGCGTGATGGATTTTGGCATTGCAGCCCGCGTGCGCGAAGCCAGTAGCACTGAGCCTGTGGTTCCTGGCGGCGGAACGCCGGGCTATTTGTCGCCTGAGGCGGCCAACGGCGCGGCGCCCGCAGCGTCCATGGATGTTTTTTCAGCCGGCGTGGTGTTGGCCGAAATGCTGATGGGTAAGCCCCTGGTTGATGAGCGCGATCCCTATAGAGCCATTTACCGCGTTGCACACGAACAACTGGTATTGCCGGCCGATCTCAACCCCGAAGTGGACGACCGTCTGCGTGCCATCGTTTCTCGCGCGCTGGCTCGCGACCCGCAGCAGCGATTTTTGACCGCACGAACCCTGTTAGATGAATTGGAGCAATGGGCAAAGCCGACGGTGATAGATGCGCAAAGTGAAGCAACTGGTGCCAGCGGGACACTGGATTTTTTGTTGCGGCGCATGCGCCACAAGAGCGATTTTCCGGCACTGTCGGATTCGGTTGTGCGCATCCAGAGCATGGCAACGTCCGAGACTGAAAGCGTCCACAGTGTCACCAATGAAATTTTGAAGGACGTTGCCCTGACCAACAAGTTGCTGCGCATGGTTAACAGTGCGCACTTCGCACACAGTGGCAGCATTAACACGGTATCGCGGGCGGTTAATCTGGTGGGCTTTAACGGTATCCGTAACATGGCCTTGAGCCTGGTGCTGCTGGAGCACATGCAGGACAAGGCGCACGCGGGGCTGCTGAAGGAGGAGTTTTTGCGCTGCCTGATGGCGGGCTCTATCGGCGGTGAGTTGTGCCCCGTTGCTAAAGAAGGTGAGGAAGCTTTCATTGGCTCGATGTTTCAGAATTTGGGACGACTGCTGGTGCAGTTTTACTTCCCTGAGGAAGCAAGCCAGATACGTAACCTGGTTCAGACGAAGCGCGAACCGCAAAGCGAAGAAGCGGCCTCAGCCAGCGTTTTGGGCTTGAACTTTGAGGCGCTTGGGTTGGGTATTGCCAAGGCTTGGGGTTTGCCGCAAAGCATGCAGCGCTGCATGCGAAAGCCCGTCGGGGCAGTGCCGCCCAGGGCGCCCTCTGATGCGGGTGAACGTATGCGCTGGATCGCCCTGGCATCTAACGAAATTGCCGATGTATTGCTGCACACTGACCCCAAGGAAGTGGACGCACGGGTTGCCCTGGTGACGCGCAAATATGCGCAGGCACTGGGGGTCAGCTCCAAAGACATTGTTGCCGCGACCATGACCGCACGACAAAAATTGGTTGACCTGGCAGTCGCCATGGAGATCCGCGTATCGCCAGGCTCGGCAGCAGCCAATTTGCTCAAGTTGCCAGATTCCGGTCGTGAGCACGCGACGCAGGTGACGGCGACCGATGGGGCGTCCAGTCTGGGCGCGTTTGAGTTGCATGCAACGCAGACGGCGCCGCCTGACGCTCAGGGCCAGGCACCGAAGAAAGACTTCCGCGTAACCGAAACCTTGACTGCCGGCATTCAGGACATTACGAACGCCATGGTGGAGGAGTTCAAGCTCAGCGACGTACTGCGCATGATTCTGGAGACCATGTACCGTGCCATGGACTTCAACCATATTATTTTTTGCATGCGCGATGCCAAGACCGAAACCATGACTGGGCGTTTTGGTCTGGGGGAGGGCGTGGAACACCAGGTTAAAACGTTCAAGGTTCCACTCAAAGCAGCGACCCCCGATCTGTTTGCCGTTGTGTGCAACAAAGGCACGGACACTATGATTAGTGACGCAACCGAATCCCGTATCGCACAGCGCCTGCCTGGGTGGTATCGAAGCGGCCTGAACGCGCCTACATTTTTGTTGTTGCCGCTGATGATCAAAGGCGCACCGTTCGGCTTGATCTACGCCGACAAGAAGAATCACGGTGCGCTGGAACTTGATGAAAAAGAACTCTCCCTGTTGCGCACCTTGCGCAATCAGGCGGTTATGGCGTTTAAGCAGTCCAGTTAGTTGGGTAACTATATTGCTATTAATAAAGTAGCATACTACGCTTATTCTACGGGGGCTTTAGCCAAATTTCTCATTGTGCGGTCCAGCCTCCGTCCATATTCCAGGCCACGCCTCGTACGTTGTTGCCCGCAGGCGAGCAGAAGAATACGGCCAGTGCGCCCAACTCTTCGGGCGTGGTGAATTGCATGGAAGGCTCTTTCTCGCCGAGCAGCATTTTCGTGGCTTCTTCATTGGAAATCTTCAGCGCGGCCGCTTTGGCGTCTACTTGTTTTTGAACCAGGGGTGTCAGCACCCAGCCCGGGCAAATGGCGTTGCAGGTCACTCCAGTTGTAGCGTTCTCGAGCGCGGTCACCTTGGTAAGGCCCACAACGCCGTGCTTCGCGGTGACGTAGGCCGACTTTTCAGCCGATGCGACCAGACCGTGAACGGAGGCGACGTTGATGATGCGTCCCCAGTTTTTGGCCAGCATGGCTGGCAGCGCCAGTCGCGTTGCATGAAAGGCGCTGCTCATGTTAATGGCTATGATGGCGTCCCAGCGGTCAACCGGGAAGTTTTCAACCCGAGCCACATGCTGGATGCCCGCGTTGTTGACCAGAATGTCCAGGCCACCGAACGTTTGTTTGGCGTAGGCAATCATGGCTTCAATCTCGGCCGGTTTACTCATGTCCGCCCCGTGATAGCCTACTTGCACGCCGAGTGAAGCGACTTCAGCCTTGGGGCCGTCCACGTCGCCAAAGCCATTGAGCACAATGTTGGCGCCTTGTGCGGCCAGTGCCTTGGCAATACCGAGGCCAATGCCACTGGTGGAACCGGTAATGAGGGCTGTTTTGCCTTTGAGCATGGAGGTCTCCTGATCAGAAAAAATAGGGTTGGGCGATTCAATTACGATTCAGCTATGGCATCGAACTTGCAAAGTGTACTTTTTGTCCTTTTGCAATCAATCAATGCACCGCTTGTCATTATCAAACCGTTGATTTCACCATGTCTGAACCTAAGCTGAATTACTTACCATGTGTCGACAGTGGCGCCGGCCACAGAATGGCTTTTTGGGAGTGGGGCCCTGCCGATGCCGATCATGTCGTGGTGTGCGTCCACGGTCTGTCACGTCAGGGGCGAGACTTTGACGTGTTGGCCCAGTCCTTGGTGGCCAAAGGGGGCGGAGCCGTTCGGGTTATTTGTCCGGATGTGGTGGGGCGCGGCAAAAGCGACTGGCTGACGGACCCGCTGGGTTATCAAATCCCAACCTATGCGGCCGATATGTTTACCTTGCTTGAACATCTGAAGTTAGCAACCCGGGTGCTGGACTGGGTGGGGACCAGCATGGGCGGTCTGATTGGCATGGCGGTTTGCGGTCAAGCGCAATTTCCCTTGCCAGTACCGGTGCGTCGATTGGTGCTAAACGATGTAGGCCCTGTCATCCAGTGGGATTCCATCGTGCGCATTGGCCAATACTTGGGACGCGTAGTGCAGTTTGATTCGTTGCAGCAGGCGGCAGATGCTATGTGGGCCGTTTCTACTACCTTTGGTCCGCATACGCCCGCACAGTGGCTGGAGTTGTCTCGGTACATGGTCAAGTCAGTGCAGGGCATGGAACGTGCGGTAACGCTACATTACGACCCGGCGATTGCTGTGCCTTTTGGTGCCATGACGCAAGAGGCGGCGATGCAAGGCGAAGCAGTATTGTGGCAGTTGTATGACTCCATTGCGTCTCAAACCCTGCTGCTGCGCGGCGCACAGTCTGACTTACTATCACCCCAGACCGCACGAATGATGGCGGGGCGCGGCCCCAGGGCGCGCCTGGTCGAGTTTGATGGAGTTGGCCACGCGCCCACGTTAATTGCGGTTGATCAAGTGGCAACCGTGACCGATTTTTTACTCGCATGAAAAGTTTGTCTTACGAGCACCCGACCACAGCCCCGGTCATTGCCGCGACGGCACACAGTTTGCCAGGCCAGGCTGATGCTTTGGTGCGTGCTCGTGCCTTTGCTGAGCCACTTTTGGCGAGCGCAGTGCTCGATACTGGAGAAAACATACTGGCCCACGCCGATGCTGTGGCCCATATTCTGAAGGATATTGGCGGGTCGCAGGCCATGCAGGCCGCCAGTTATTTAGTCTACGCATGCGACCATTTGAACAAGCCGCATGAAGTCATTGGAAAAGCGTTTGGCAGCAACTTTGCCGACCTTGCCATGGAAACCACCAAACTGGTGCGCGTGCAGCGCATGGCCCGCCTGGCGCAGTTGTCGGCCAGTCATGCAACCGCGCCTATCCCTATGGCCCAGACCGTTGCCGCACAAACTGAGAATGTGCGCAAGATGCTCCTGGCTTTTTCACGCGATTTGCGTGTGGTTATGCTTCGCCTGGCCTCGCGTCTGCAGACCCTGCGTCACTTTGCCGCGAGTAAGCTGACAGTGCCACCTGGACTGGCCAGCGAGGCGCTGCAGGTGTTTGCACCACTGGCCAACCGCCTGGGCATTTGGGAAATCAAGTGGGAGATGGAAGACCTGTCGTTTCGTTTCCTAGAGCCCGATACTTACCGGCAAGTTGCCCGTTTGTTAGACGAGAAGCGGGTCGAGCGCGAGGCTCATGTGGACGCGCTGCGGAGTCATCTCGCTCGAGACCTGGCAAGCCAAGGCATAAGCGCCACCGTGCAGGGTCGTCCCAAGCACATTTACAGCATCGTCAAAAAGATGCGCGGCAAGTCGCTCGGTTTTGATCAGGTCTATGACATTCGCGCCCTGCGAATTGTTGTGCCCAGCGTTCCCGATTGTTATGCCGCATTGGGCTGGGTGCACAGTCATTTCACGCCGGTTCCGGATGAGTTTGATGACTACATTGCCCGCCCCAAGACCAACGGCTACCAGTCGCTGCATACGGTGGTTCGTGACGCCGCAGGCAAGCCAATTGAGGTGCAGGTGCGCACGCAGGCCATGCATGACCATGCCGAAACCGGAGTGGCCGCGCATTGGGCCTACAAGGAGGCGGGCGTAAAGGGCTATGCCGGCGTGTCGGCCAGTGGCGAATACGACGCCAAGATTGCGGTCCTGCGCCAGTTGCTGGCATGGGAGCGTGACCTGTCGGGTGCGCAGTTGGGCGATAAAGGCGCAGGATTTTTTGATGACCGCATTTATGTGTTGACGCCCGATGCCGCTATTGTCGAGTTGCCGCAGGGCGCGACGGCCGTAGACTTTGCCTACAGCGTGCACACAAACCTGGGCCATCGTTGTCGTGGGGCGCGGGTGGACGGTGCCATGGTGCCATTGAACACACCACTCAAAAACGGACAGACGGTGGAAGTGAGCGTAGTTAAAGAAGGTGGCCCCTCGCGTGACTGGCTCAACCCCGAGTTGGGCTTTTTGGCCAGTCACCGGGCGCGTGCAAAGGTACGCGCCTGGTTCAATGCGCTTGCTGTGGGTGAGACCGTGGCCAAGGGCCGCGAGGCTGTTGAAAAGCTGCTGCAACGTGAAGGCAAAACGGCAGTCAAGCTGGAAGATCTTGCCTCTCAGCTGGGCTTCAACTCGGCTGACAATTTGTTTGAGGTGGTGGGCAAGGACGAGTTCTCGCTGCGAAACATAGAGATCGTGTTGCGCCCGCCAGAACCCGTGCTGCCACACGACGAATTCTTGCTGCTTAAAAAGCAAAAACCGCCAAGCCAATCCGGTAAGGGCGGCGTGCTGGTTGTCGGGGTTGATTCACTAATGACACAGTTGGCCAAATGCTGCAAGCCGGCGCCGCCGGACGCCATTTGCGGATTCGTGACGCGCGGCAAAGGCGTCAGCGTGCACCGGGCTGATTGCTCTAACTTGCGCAACATGGTTACCCGTAGTGGCGACCGAGTGATAGAGGTGCAATGGGGCGGTAAGACGGGCGGCGGTGGTTCGGTTTATCCTGTGGACGTGGCTGTGGAGGCCAATGACCGCCAAGGACTGCTACGCGACATTTCCGAAGTGTTTGCCAAGGAAAAAATGAATGTGATCGGCGTGCAAACCCAATCCATTCGCGGTATCGCCTGGATGACGTTTACCGTGGAGGTGAGTGACTCCGGGCGGCTGTCCAAGGTGCTGGGCATCGTGGCCGAGTTGAATGGCGTGCGCAGCGCGCGGCGGAGGTAGTTCGGTAAAAGCATCAAAATGGTGCGATGCCTAGTTGGCCCCGACCCGTGATAAAAGCGAGCTGCCGTACATGTGAGCGGCCTTACTGCGTACATGGCCTGCCTCGGCGACAATGGACGTAGCAGCGCAGTTCTTCTCAAACCGTGCGCCCTGTCATTTTCTTACTCCATCCGTATCAACCAGCATGAAAACTTTGGTCAGACTTTTTTTTAAAACTTTGAGACTTGTCCTGGGTCCGTTCATGCAACTTTGGGAAATCATCAGCCGGCCCAAGGGTACCGTTCGCGCACCGGCGCTGCAGGCGGAGGTTGATAAGCAGTGCGTCAGTCTGGCCTTGTACCAGTTCACGACATGCCCTTTTTGTATCAAGGTCAGGCAAGAGATGCGCCGCCTTTCACTGAACATTGAACGACGCGACGCACAAAAGGACGCGAAGAATCGCGCCGATTTGATTGCTGGCTTTGGTCAACCGAAAGTACCATGCCTGAAGATTACCGATTCAGCGGGCAATATCCAGTGGCTGGTCGAGTCCGGCGAAATCATTGCATATTTAAGAGGACGCTTTGCTATCGGCTGATTGGGGGGCCAGGGAGTTGCGGGTATGAGAGCCGGTGGGTCTCGTACTCTCGTCATTCCAAGCGCGCTGGCGTACGGCAGCTCTGGCGCAAGTGGAGTCATTCCACTCAATGCAGCATTGGTGTTCAACGTGGCGTGAACGTCGCCCCTGTACTCAGGGACTAACCCGGACTTGTGTGCCGGGTTTTTCGTTTGTGGGACTGATACCTATTCTAGATTTAACGGCATCGGCACAGTTGCTGCGAAGGATTTGTCCCCTTCCTCCACCGCATCCGTCCAGGCAGCCCAGTCAGTATTGCCGCCATTGCCTTCAATGACTTCGTGAGAAGTTTCCCATCGGGTGTCCCATTCTTCCCTGAAAGCCTCAAGACGGTTTTCCTTTGGCGCGGCAGCGCTTGCAGCCGGAGGTACAGGTGCCGTTGGTGGCGGTGCCACTGATGAAGTGGCTCTGGCGCGATTGAACAATTTGCTAAACATGGAGGCACGATTTTACGCAACGGAGTGCAACAAAGCTGCAACAACAGGCAATGCCTGACCCTCGGTGAGGGTCACTGTGCTGCGGTGTGCTGACATTCTTCCCATGGGCGCACGTTGCATCCACAGTGCACCACGGCAACGGCTGATGTGGTGATAACCCCGGCAGATCGCTTGATCGCACCGATTTCTGCTTGCCGAGCTGGTTGGTCGTCATTGCCAACCGACTCCTGTGTGGCGGCTTCCAAATTGGGAATCCAACGCTGGAAGGGCGTAAGGTCTGCAACATCGACGATGTACCAGAGCTTCTTTGTGGAGTCCCAACGGGCGCCCAGTGCCTTGGCGGCGTCCTTCTCTGCGAACGGGGTAACTAAATTGATTCTCATGGGTCCAATCATCCTGGATACACAGAAGGGCAATTCAGACCTTCTTCTTAGCTTTGGCAGGCACCTTGGGTGAGGAAGTTGCACCAGGTTCCTTGCTTTCGGTTTTGGCGGGAACACTTGTGTCTTCTTTCAAGACTTCTTCGAATTCAGTCAATTCTTGAGCAATAGCCGCATATTTCTTGCTCTTGGCTTTGTTGTCGATCCATTGGAGCGTGGCCGCATCCAGGTCTTCCTTGAAATGTGCGAAGGCCACGTCTTTCATCGCTTGGGTCGCCGTCTCGGAGGACCAAAACTCAATCAGATCGGACAGCCCATTGTCAAAATCGTCGAACGTCTCAAGGTGTTTCCATTGGCCGCTTTTGTCAAACATTATTTTTCCTGTAATTGCGTGTGTTTCAGTTTAGCGGAGTGATAGATGCCATCAGGCCACGGTCAGGCAAAGTGGCAATTTTTTGCTTTCTCCTAAACCAACGTGATTGGGGCAGTCGGACGATTGCATTCAGCCTGAGGAACTCGAAAACAACTTCAATAATCCTTGCGGAACTGGTTGTGGCAGGTCTTGCAACTGTACTGAACCTCTGTGACCGCTGTTCGGATAACTTCCAGATTCCCGCTCTCAGCCGCCTCGACAAGCAGGCCCACCTTGGCCTGAAAGTTTTCCTGTGCCTGCTTGAATTCAGGCGCTTGTAACCATACCGCGGGCTTGGCGTGGGTCGGCGGGTAATTGCTGTCCGGGGTGAAATAGCCCCACGGTTGCGTAGCCAACTGTTCCAACGCCAGCGCGCTGACCTTGAATTCACGGGGGTTGTAGTTCTTTGCATCACGTGCAACCAAGCCCATGGGTTCCAGGGTGCGTGTAAATTGCTTAAATAGTGCCCTGCGTTTAGTGACAAGCTGAGCCGGGTGGGTGTCTTGCGCTTCGCTGCAGGCCGTCAGCGCAAGAATGGCAGCCAGGGCTACCAGCGAAAGCGATCTTGGTATGGACATCATGGGTTTATTCAGGAAGTGGGTCGCGGTGTCAGGTTACCCACCACGAACCGATGCAGATGCGTTAAGCGGCAACTGGCAGCGCCAGTCCGTCGGCAGTGCCCAGGGCCCATTGCTGCCAATGCGCTGCATGGGCGCGGGTGGTCTCTGATGCATGGACCGAGATGCCTCCCATGGTTGCCGCCACCATGCCCCGGATGTGCTCGGCGATGTGCGCTTCACCGGCGTCGTCACGCAGGGCGGCAATCTGCTTCATGCTCTCGTCCTGGGCCTGCGTGGTTGACGCGTGCAGTGCTGCATCGGCTTCGAAGGCCTGCATGGATGGGGATGAGGGGAGTGTGTCGTCGATGTGCATGGGTGACCCGGAAAATAAAAAACCCACCATCTTTCGACAGTGGGTTTTCAAATTTTGGCTCCTCGACCTGGGCTCGAACCAGGGACCTACGGATTAACAGTCCGGCGCTCTACCAACTGAGCTATCGAGGAATGAAGCCTCAAATTATAGCGCGAAAATTTGAAAATATTTTAGGCGAGCGCAGATTTTTGGAAAAATGCCGCTCACTCGAAAACAGGACTTTCTACACCCAGTACCTTGTGCAACTTGGGGCTGGTAGTGGTGTACTGCAGAAAAACTTTCTTTTCTGGAAAGATGATGGGCATGGCGCCAAATGCCGCCAATGCACATTCGTGAAAGCCGCAAAGTATGAGTTTCTTCTTGCCGGGGTAGATGTTGATGTCGCCTACGGCAAAGATGCCGGGCACGCTGGTGGAGAATTTCTCGGTATCCACCGCCAACTGCTTTCGGTCGATGTCCAACCCCCAATTGGCGATAGGCCCCAGTTTGGGCGACAGGCCAAAGAACACCAGCAGTGCATCGAGCGGAACGAGGCGCGTGATGCCGTCGGAACCGGTGACCTTGAGCTCACTCAGGCGTCCACCCGTCTCTTCATAGCCGGTGACCTGGCCGACCAGAAATTGCATTTCCATGGCCTCGCACAATGCACGCATTTTGGCGACGTTTGCGGGTGCGGCCTTGAAGCCGTCGCGACGGTGGATCAGGATGACGCTCTCGGCCTTGTGCGGGTTGCCGTCCTGGTTGGCGGCACAATAGTTCAGCGCCCAATCCAGAGCCGAATCGCCTCCTCCCACGATGACCAGGTTCTTGCCTGCGTAGTCGGCGGGGTTCCTGACGTGGTATGACAGCTGGTCACCTTCAAACTTTTCCAGTCCTTCTACTTTGAGCGTGCGTGGCTGAAAGGCGCCAACACCAGCTGCAATGAAAATAGTCTTGGTGAGCAAGCGCGTGTTTTGAGTGGTTTCGACCAGAAAACGTCCGTCGGTTTGCTTTTCGACCGTGGTCACTTCCTGTCCGTAATGGAAGGTTGCGCCAAAAGGGGCAATTTGCCTGAGCAAACTGTCCGTCAGTTCCTGGCCCGTGCAAACGGGCACTGCGGGGATGTCGTAAATCGGCTTGTCGGGGTACAACTCGACGCACTGGCCACCAGGGTGGGGCAGGGAATCAATGACATGGGCCTTAACCTCAAGCAGCCCCAACTCAAACACCTGAAACAGGCCCACCGGGCCTGCGCCGATGATGACGGCATCGGTTTCGATGGTCACTGAGGCGGGCTTTAGCGGATCAGGAATTGCAACTTGCCTGTTTTGTCTTTCCACTCTTCAGCTTCTGGCAACTCGGCCTTTCGCTTGGTGATGCTCTTCCAGGTGGGTAGCTTGGCCAGATCGGCGTTGAGCTTGGTCATGTGGCGTTGGTCAGATGGAACA
>CAIYDK010000194.1 GCA_903924955.1 uncultured beta proteobacterium
AATACGTTCGCCACAACTGGCGCCCCTATCTGCTGTCCGCCCTGATGCTGGCATCGGTCAGTGCGCTCACGGTTTTCATTCCACGCCAGGTAGGCCATGTGGTTGACGGCCTGGTGCAAGGGACGCTGGGCGAAGCGGCCTTGCTGGCGCAATTGGGTCGGCTGGTTCTGGCGGGTATTGCCATCTATTTTTTGCGGGTTGCCTGGCGGCTGCAACTGTTTGCAGCCAGCTACCGGCTGGGCGCGCAACTGCGCCAGCGCCTGTATGCGCGGCTGTGCCAGCAGGGGCCGCACTTCTTCCAGCAAAAGCGCACCGGCGACCTGATGGCCCTTGCCACCAACGACATCGATTCAGTGGAAATGGCATCGGGCGAGGCCATGCTGGCCGGCTTTGACGGCACGCTGACCCTGATCATGGTGGTGGCCATGATGAGCCTGGGTGTGGATGGCCGACTGGCTGCAGCGGCCCTGTTGCCGTTTCCGCTGATGGCGCTGGCGTTCTGGCGTATCTCCAACCACATTCACCAGGCGTCGCGCGATTCGCTGGATGCCTTCGGCAAGCTCAACGACCATGTGCAGGAAACGCTGACCGGCGTGCGCACCTTGCGTGCCCTGGGGCTGGAGGCGCGCAGTGCCACCCGTTTTTCAGAACTGGCCGAGGCCGCGGCCAGCGCCAGCCTGCGTGCCCAGCGCTGGGAAGCAGCGTTTGAGCCCGCCGTGGGCATTACGCTGGTCAGCGCCACCGCGTTGACGCTGGGGCTGGGCGGCTATCTGGTCTGGCAGGGCGAGCTGACCATTGGCGCGTTGACGGCCTTCAGTATGTACCTGGGGCAGCTGATCTGGCCGATGTTTGCCGCCGGCTGGGTGCTGGCCTTGATGGAGCGCGGGCGTGCCGCCTGGGGCCGCTTGCAGCCCACGCTGGATGCCCCCTTGTCGGTGGATGACCACGGCGCGCTGGCTGCTGTTTTGCCGGGTGCGTTGGTGTTTGACAGCATCACGTTCGCCTACCCCGGCCACCAGGCGCTCGCCCTGTCCGGCCTGAATATGACGCTGCCTGCCGGGCAGACGCTGGGTCTGGTGGGCGCCACGGGCGCGGGCAAGTCCACCGTGCTGCGGCTGATTTTGCGCCAGTACACCGCCCAGTCCGGCGTTGCCACCTGGGGCGGTAAAGCCCTGCATGAGTACCAGCTCGACGCGCTGAACCGCGCCATCAGCTGGGTGCCGCAGGAGCCCTTTTTGTTCTCCGCCTCGATTGCCGACAACATCGCCCTGGCCAAAGCCGATGCCAGCCGAGCTGAGGTTGAGCAGGCGGCGCGCATGGCGTCCATCCACGACGACATTGTGCGCATGCCCCAGGGTTACGATACCCCGGTGGGTGAAAAAGGCATTGCCCTGTCGGGCGGCCAGCGACAGCGTGTGGCCATTGCGCGTGCCATGCTGACCGATGCGCCCTTGCTGTTGCTCGACGACGCGCTGTCGGCGGTCGACACGCAAACCGAAACTGACATCCTGCAGCACCTGCGCAGCACGCGCGCGGGCCGTACCGCACTGATCGTCAGTCACCGACTGAGCGCGGTGATGGACGCCGACCACATCCTGGTGCTCAAAGGCGGAAGGGTCAGTGAACAGGGTGACCACGCCAGCCTGCTGGCATCGAATGGCTGGTACGCCGCCCAGTGGCGCTACCAACAGCTGGAGGCCAGTCTGGATGCCGCCTGATCCCACGCTGCAAGCCGCCGCGATCAAAACCTCGCCGGTTGTTCCAGCGGGCGGCACGCGCCGCGCCATCGCCCTGCTGTTGCATGCGGCACAGCCCGAGCGGCGTCACCTGCTGATGGGTGGCGCGTGGTTGGTCATTGCCGCATTGCTCGAGGCGCTGGGCCCCTTGCTGGGCAAGTATTTCATTGACCACTACCTGCTTCCACGGCACCTGGTGGTGGCCGATATGGGCCTGCTGCTGGGCGCCCTGGTGCTGGCGGGCTGTGTCGCCAGCGTCATTCGTTACACCCAGTTAACCCGGCTCTCCGGTGTGGCCATGCGTTCGGTCAGGCGCCTGCGCGAAGAGGTCTATGGCCATGTGTTGCGCCTGCCCATGGCGTTTTTTGACAAGGCCATCACCGGCCAGCTGGTTAGCCGCGTCACCAATGACACCGAGCAGGTGAAAAGCCTGTACGTGCAGGTGCTGTTTGTCATGCTCGACAGCAGCATCGTGGTGCTGGGCGCCCTGGGCGCCATGGCCTGGCTGGACTGGCGCCTGATGCTCATCGTGCTCACGCTGTTGCCGGCGGTGGTGGTCATTGTCTGGTTTTACCAGCGTTGGAGCGCACCGGCTGT
>CAIYDK010000195.1 GCA_903924955.1 uncultured beta proteobacterium
CCGATAATGGCGACCACGTCGGCGATCATGTGACCGCGCGCCATTTCGTCCAGCCCCTGAAGATGGTTGAAACCGGCTCCGCGGACCTTCATTCGGTACGGCTTGTTGGCGCCGTCCGACACGATGTAGATGCCGAGTTCCCCCTTCGGATGCTCGACGGCGGCATAGGCTTCGCCTTCGGGCACATGAAAACCTTCTGTGAAAAGCTTGAAATGGTGGATCAAGTCTTCCATGTTGGTTTTCATGGATTCACGGTCAGGCGGAGCGATCTTGCGGTTATCCGTAATCACTGGACCAGGGTTTGCCTTCAACCAGTCCACGCACTGCTTGATAATGCGGTTCGCCTGCTTCATCTCTTCCATACGCACCAGATAACGATCGTATGTATCACCCGTAACACCCACCGGAATGTCAAAGTCGAGTTGATCGTATACGTCGTACGGCTGCTTCTTGCGCAGGTCCCAAGCAATACCTGAACCCCGCAGCATGGGACCGGTGAATCCCAGGTTCAATGCACGCTCCGGCGTGACCACACCAATCCCCACAGTGCGCTGCTTCCAAATCCGGTTGTCGGTCAGCAGCGTGTGGTACTCACCCAGAAACGTTGGGAATCGTTGGGTGAAGTCATCAATGAAGTCCAGCAAACTCCCCGCGCGATTGCGGTTAAGCCCCTCTGTGGACTTGGCACTGCGAATTTTGTTGGGCGCATGGCGCGGCATGGTGTCGGGCAGATCGCGGTAGACACCGCCAGGACGAAAATAAGCTGCGTGCATGCGCGCACCGCTCACGGCCTCGTACATATCCAAAAGGTCTTCACGTTCGCGAAAAGCAAACAACATCACCGTCATTGCGCCGCAGTCAATGGCATGGGCCCCCACCCACAGCAAATGGTTGAGTAAGCGCGTGATTTCCGCGTACATCACCCGAATGTACTGCGCACGCACCGGAACATCCAGACCGAGCATTTTCTCCAATGCAAGGCAATAGGCGTGCTCATTACACATCATGGACATGTAATCAAGGCGGTCCATGTAAGGCAGAGCCTGCAAGTAGGTCTTGCTTTCCGCCAACTTTTCGGTGGCGCGATGCAATAGCCCAATGTGCGGGTCGGCGCGTTGTATCACCTCGCCATCAAGCTCGAGCACCAGACGCAATACTCCGTGCGCAGCAGGGTGCTGCGGACCGAAGTTGAGTGTGTAATTCTGTATTTCAGCCATGCATCCAACTGCTTACTGCAGGCCTCCATAATTGCTTTCACGAATGACGCGAGGGGTTGTTTCGCGCTCTTCGATCGTGATTGGTTGGTAAATGACCCGCCCCATCTCGGCGTCAAACCGCATTTCGACATGACCAGCGCGAGGGAAGTCCTTGCGGAACGGGTGTCCGACAAATCCGTAGTCTGTCAATATCCGGCGCAAGTCAGTGTGCCCATCAAAAACGATTCCAAACAAGTCAAAGGCTTCCCGCTCAAACCAGTTGGCAGAACTCCAGACATCTATCAGCGATGGCAACATAGGTGCCAAATCATCCGAAGTAAACACCTTCAAACGCAAACGCTGGTTCAGACTCACAGAAAGCAGGTGACTGACCACGCAAAACCGCAAACCATCGGGTGACCCACCGGGATACTCCGAGTAATCTACACCACACAAATCGATTAGCTGCTCGAACTGGCAACCAGGCGCAACGCGCAGCGCCAAGGCGGATGCGCAATAGTTTTCTGAAGAGACCAGCACAGTGACCTCACCAAATTCGACAGAAATGCTCTTTATCTTGTCTCCCAAGGCCGCAACAACGGCATCTCGAGTGACTTCAGGCAAAACGGAAAGTGTTGTC
>CAIYDK010000196.1 GCA_903924955.1 uncultured beta proteobacterium
GACCAGCGGCGCGTACAACAGTCCGACCAGAGCGGCACGTCGTTCGCCAACCGTGGTGGCCCGGGTGCCGGTGGCGTATACCGGCACGAACATCAGCACGCCGGGCGTTTTGCGCTGGTCCTGCACCAGGGTGATGGCGGCGGTGATGGTGGCCTCACCGGTATCGACAGCCCGCTGTGCCGCAGCGCGGCGGTTGGCTTCGGAGCCGATGTCCAGACCCTGGGCACCGGCGTTGTTGTCGGCCGGCTCGATGAACTTGATGACGTAAAGGTCGTCGTGGCTCTTGTCCTCCAGCTGGCGCAGCGTAAATTGCGGCGCACCGTCGGCACGCTCGGCGGCGATAAAGGCGTCAAGCTCAGGGCGTTGCACATGCTGAATAAACCCAAATCCGCGCACGCCGGTGAACTCACGGGCCATGTCGCGGGCTTCAACGTAGGCCCGAAACTGCGCGCGCGCGATGCTCTGGTTGGCTGAATACAGACCCCTGGCACCGTGCAAGCCGTAGATGGGACGCTGTAAGCGCGCGCTGATGTGCTCAATGACGGCCTGCGATTTGTGCTGAAACTGAACTTCAGCATCGTTGTGGACATCGTTTTGCTTCCACCACGCCGCCGCAACAGTGAGCCCCAGGCCGACCAGGAATACCAGTAACGGCGCTAATGTGCCGGCGCTGGCGGTGCGGACTTCGGGCCGCAGGGGGGTGACAGGCGGTTGGTTCATGGGGATGGGTCTCTTGTCTCGCGTTTTTGTTTTTCTGTTTGATTGTTCACTATTATTTTGGTAGCTAATCACGCAAGTAATACGGGGGCTGCAGGTATTTTCTGAAATATGGGTTACTCGGTGACGACGTACTTTTCGATGCGCAGCTTTTCAAGCGGCTGGTAGTCGGTGCGGTAGCTGGCGGCAATGGGGGTGGGCGTGCGGATCTCTTTGAGCAGGGCGCGACCCTCGTCGTCTTGCGCCAGCGCCAAAAAAGCCTGGGTGACCGCTTTTTGCACAGGCCCGGCAATGCGCGGGTGCGCGACGACCGGGTGCGAGGCGACCGCAGGGGTTTGGTAAAGAATGTGGAGTTGCTCGCGCACTTCGGGTACCTCGTCATTGAGCGCAGCGTTGACCGTGCCGCCGGCGGCTGCCTCCTTGCGAATCACATGCCGGTAGACGTTGGAGTGGGTTTTGACATAGTTCGAATCAAAATGGATGGCCGCGTTTTCGGTGAGTAAAGCCCGCATGTAGAGGGACGCGCCAAACGCATTGGGGGCCGGGAAGGCAATTTTTTGGCCGTCCAGGTCTTTGAGTGTCTTGTACGGGCCGTCTTTGCGCACCACCAGCACCCCGAGCAGGGGCTTGCTGTCGCGCAGCAGCGGCGCATAGGCTTGCGCCTTTTTGGCCATCACGGCGTGGTAGGGGTTCATGTAGGCAAAGTCGGGCTCGCCTTTCAGGAAGCTGGCTTCAAACAGCGGAATGGAGGTGGCAATTTTGAGTTCGAAGGTGAAACCCGTGTCCCTGGACAGCCTGGCCAGCAGCGGGGCCCAATCTTTGTGCAGTTCAATGGCGCTGTATTGCGGAACCACCGCAAAGCTGTATTTGACGGGGGTCTGGGCGGTGGCACTGCTGGCCAGCCAACCCAAAACCAGACCCCATGCTGCCAATAGGTGCCTGGGTTGATGGTGCCTGGCCATGAGGGAGCCCTTATTTCTGCTGGCAAAGGACATGGGGAGCCTTCTGGGTTGATTCGGTGGTTGGGTCAGGTCAGCGGTCCGCCTGCGCCATGACTTCCGCCAGCACGGCCAGCGGAACCGGCTTGGTCAGGGCGCCCAGCATCTTTAGACCTTCGGCGATTGCCACTTGCTGCGCGATGGCCATCATGGTGATGTCCAGACCACTCACCAGGATGACGCCTCCCTGGTAGGCGCGCTTGGCCAGCTCCGCCAAAAACTCAATGCCGTCCATGTCCGGCATATAAACATCACAAATCACGAAATCCGGTGCCCGTGGCAGTGCCGCAAGGGCGCGTAGCCCGAGGCGGCCACTGGCTGCGGTGTGAATGTCGGTGACACCCAGCGAAAGCAGCATTTCGGTAAAAATTTCCTGGCTGAAGGGATCGTCGTCAACCACCAGCGCCAACTTGGATGCCGCTTGGGGTGATGCGGCGCGTGTCGGGTCGTTCATTCCTGTTCCTTGATCGAGGGCCATGCGGTAGCGAACCAAAATGCAGCACCGCAGGCTTTTGCATATGATGCATCAAAAGGAAGGCTTGGAGTAGCCGCAAAAACCCGAAATTTCGGCCATGCCCGTGGGGGATTTAGTCGACTTCGAAACGGTATCCCACCCCGTACACCGACGCCACGCCCTGACCGACGGCCCCCGCGGTTTCCAGCTTGCGGCGCAGGTTCTTGATGTGGCTGTCGATCACCCGGTCACTGACATCACGCAGGTCCTGGTGCATATGGTCGAGCAGTTTGGCGCGTGAAAACACCATGCCCGGGCGCGACATCAGCAGCGCCAGCAGCCGAAACTCCACCGGCGTCAGCGGGACGGGGCGCTGATCCCAAAAAATGGTCATGCTGGCTTCGTCCGCGTGCAGGCGCGCCGGACGCGGCGTTAGCGCACCGCCGCTGCGGCGCAGCAGCGCCTTGATTCGCGCCACCACCTCACGCGGGCTGAAGGGTTTGCAGATGTAGTCGTCGGCGCCGGTGTCCAGCCCCAGCAGCCGGTCAATTTCGTCGACCCGTGCCGTCACCATAATGAGGGGGACGCTGGAAAACGTGCGTATCTGCTGGCAGGCGGCCAGACCGTCCTGGCCGGGCAGCATCAGGTCCAGCAATACCAGGGCCGGGGCCAGCGCACGCACTTGCTGCACGGCATCGAGTCCATCGCCACAGACCGTGGTCGCATAGCCGTGCATGTGCAGGTAGTTGGTCAGCATGTCGGCAATTTTTGCGTCGTCTTCGACCACCAGAATATGCAGGGGTGCTGTCAAGTTGCATCCCCACGGGCGGCCGATGTATGCGGTCGCAACGGCAGACGCACACACAGCTGCAGGCCACCACGGGGCGAGGCGCTGGCCGTTATGGTTCCCTGGTGGGCCTGCGCAATGGTGCGGGCGATGGACAGGCCCAGGCCGCTGCTGTGCTGGTCGCTTCGCTGGCGGGCCCGGTCGCCGCGGAACAGGGGCTCAAAGAGTTCGCGCAGGTCAGCAGGGCTGACGCCGGGTTCGCTGTCGTCAACGGTCAGGGTTAATTGGCGTGCATCGCATTGCCAGGCCACCGCGACGCTGCCTGGTGCATCGGTGTAGCGCAGGCTGTTGGTGAGCAGGTTGGTCAGTAATTGTTCGATGCGGCCAAAGTCCCACTGCGCGGGAATGGGTAAGGCCTTTTGGGGTGGCAACGACAAAGTCAGGCCTTTCTTTTTGGCCTGCGCGGCAAATCGGTGCGCCACGCGCCACAACCACGCGTGGGCGTCGCCCTGTGTCAGCGCGCATGGCATGCCACCCATGTCGGCCACCGAAAGGGTGTGCAAGTCATCCACCAGGCGGTTGAGTTGCAGCACTTCGTCGCGCAGGCCGGATAGGACCTGGGGTGTGGGTGCACGCGCGCCGTCTTCAATGGCTTCGAGTTCGCCGCGCAGTACCGACAAGGGGGTGCGCAGCTCGTGCGAGATCTGGGCAATCCAGCTGCGCCGGGCTTCTTCCAGGCGCGCCAGTTCGGCGGTCATGGTGTTGATGTCTTCCATCAGCTGCGCAATTTCTTGTGCCCCCGTGGGTTGCAGAATGTGCGTGCGTTTGCCCCGCGCAATGTCGCGGCTGGCGCGCTGCAAGGCCGTCAGCGGGCGGCTCCAGCGGCCCGCCATCCACCAGGCGGCAATCACGGCCAGCGCGATGCTGCCCAGGGTGGCCCATAGCAGGCGGCTGGTCTGGCGTTGCAGGAAGCGCGCGTCCACGCCCTCGGGTTCGGGCTCCGAGGTCAGGTCGATATAGGCCACCTCTTGACCGTTGGCCTTGATGGCGCGTGTGGTCTTGCGCGCGTGGGGTGGCTGGGGTCGGCCGGCCAGACGCAGGCCTTGCAGGTCGCGGATGAAAACGCGTTCACCCAGGCTGCCCAAGCCACCGCGCGGTGCGCCCGGCGGGTCTTCGGGGTGCTCCGGGGGTGGCTCCGCAGGCGGCGGCCTGCCAAACCCCGGCGGCGGTTGTCGCGGGTGCAGACGCTGCCCGCGCAGGGCCCGGCCATTGAACTCGTCCATCAGTGCGCGCATGGGCTCGGGGTCGTCGCGCAGCCATTGCAGTTGCGGGTCGGTGGCAGCGTGCTGTTCGATCAGCGCCACCAGGCGGGTCAACTGCTCGTCGTCGCGCACCTGCAGATAGTCACGAAAGCCACTGCGCAGGTTCAAAAAACTCAGCCCCCCCACAACCAGCACGGCCAGCACCACCGCAGCGCTGATCAGCAGCGAGAGCTGGTGGGCAATTTTCAGGCGGGGCAGGTTCATGGTTCCATCTTAGAGCGTGCCCGACGCTGGCCGGTCAAGGCGCACGAAAACCGTCTGACAGGGTGTGCAAGAACGCCACGACGTCGGCAATCTCGGCTTCGCTCAGCACCGGGCCTGCGGTGGGGGCGCGGTTAAACGGGGCCTTGGTGGTTTCAATGTTGGCCAGGTACTTGGCGGGCAGGTCGTTGGGCACGCCGCTGGGGCCATAAAAGCGCTGCGGATTGCTTTTGCGCGTCGAGTAGAAGCGCACCACGTCGGTCAGGTTGTTGAAGACGCCGTTGTGCATGAAGACCGGCCGCTCGGCCACGTTGCGCAGGGTGGGCATGCGGAACTTGCCGCAGAAGTTGTCAATGGTCACGCCGGGTGCCACGGTGGCGGGCAGTACCGGCGCGGTGCGCTCGGGGCCGCACAAGCCCAGGTCAAAGAATGCGGGGTCGGCGTTGCGGGGTATGGCCGTGTTGCGCGGAATGCCGGTGGCGTAGTAGGTGAACTCCGAGAACAATGATTCTTCGGGCTTGCCGCTGCCCGGGTTCATCCGGTGGCAGCCCGCGCAGTTGGCGCGATTGGGGTCCATAAATAGCGCCATGCCGCGTGACTCGGGTGCTGTGAGGGTGGTGGCACCGCGCACCATGGCGTCATATTTGGAGCTGAAGGGCTGTAGCGCCGCACGCTCAAAGGCCTCGATGGCCACACCAATCTGGGTAAACGCGGCGTCGGTGTCGTTGAAGATATTGGCGCCAAACTGCTGGCGAAACAGGGGCGCGTAGCGCGACGCAGCGATCTTGTCGACCACGGCACGGCGGCTGGGGTTGTTCATTTCCAGCGGGTTGAGCAATGGCCCCAGCGCCTGTTGCGCCAGGGTGTCGGCCCGGCCGTCCCAGAAGTGGCCGCCGCTGGCTTCGGTTGTGCCATTGGTGGTGATGAAGGACAGCGGCTGTACGAAGCCTGTGTAGCTGTTGGTCATGGCGTTGCGCAAACCCAGTGCGCCGGGCTGGCTGCCCTGCGCCACGCCGATGCGCGAGCCGTGGTTGCCGGCAAAGCCCTGGGTGGGCTGGTGGCAGGCCACGCAGGCGGTGCCCCGCGGTTCGGACAGGTCGGGGTCGCCGAATATTTGCTGGCCCAGGCGGGCCCGCTCATCCGCCAGTACGAGGGCCTGCGCCCGGGCGGCAACTGGGTCGGCGGCAGGCGCCGCCACGTCAGTCGCGCCGCCACCGCCACCGCAGCCGCTCAAGACGACAAGGGCCGTTACGCTGGCGGTCTGGAAGAATGCCCGCAGGGCAGAGGGATAGTTCATGGAAAATCTCCTTGACGACGCCACCATGGCATCGGGTCAGGCAGACTGTGACCCGCAAATGTGGAGAAAGTATGGATATGCAACCGACAGAAGTACTCATCATCGGCGCCGGCATGGCTGGCGCATCGGCAGCCTACTCTTTGGCGCCGCACTGCCGCGTGGCAATGCTGGAGCGCGAGGCGCAGCCCGGCTACCATGCCACCGGTCGCTCGGCGGCGATGTATTCCGAGACCTATGGCAACGCCACGGTGCGCGCCATTACCACGGCGTCCAAGCCGTTCTACTTCGATCCGCCCGAGGGTTTTTCAGCCTACCCATTGGTCACGCCGCGCGGCTCGCTCCTTGTGGGCTCGGCGTCTGACCATGACGCATTGCGCGCTGTCTGGGAGGAGTTGCGCGCACGGGTGCCCAATGTGCAGTGGTGGACGCAGGCTGAAATTTTGCAGCGCGTGCCGGTGTTGCGCCCGGAGATGGCCCACTGCGGTGTGTTTGAGCCCGATGCCATGGACATGGACGTGCACGCCATCCACCAGGGTTTCCTGCGCGGTGCCAAAGCGGCCGGTGCGCAACTGGTGTGCGGGGCCGGTGTGCAACAGGTGCAGCGCGAAGCGGGTGGCTGGCGGGTTGAAACGGCAGGTGGCAGTTTCTTTGCGCCCATTGTGATCAACGCTGCAGGAGCCTGGTGTGATGAAGTGGCACAACTCGCCGGTGTCGCCCCGGTCGGCCTGGTGCCCAAACGCCGCACCGCGTTCACCAGTGAGGCCCCCGCAGGCTGCGACATCAGCGCCTGGCCGCTGGTGATAGACGCGCAAGAGAGCTTTTACTTCAAGCCCGATGCCGGCGTGCTGCTGATCTCGCCCGCCAACGAAGACCCGGTCAGCCCGCAAGATGTGCAGCCCGAGGAACTGGATGTGGCCATTGCAGTGGACCGGGTCGAGACTGCCACCACGCTGCACATCCGCCAGGTGCGGCGCAAATGGGCCGGACTGCGGTCATTCGTGGCGGACAAATCACCGGTTGTGGGCTTTGCGCCCGATGCGCCCGGTTTTTTCTGGCTGGCCGGGCAGGGCGGCTACGGCATTCAGACCGCCCCGGCGATGGGGGAGTTGACGGCCGCGCTGGTACGGGGTTTGCCAGTACCCCAGGCCATGGCCGTGCTGGGCGTGCGGCTTGAGGATTTGTCTGCGCATCGCAGTGGCACACGGGCCACTGCTGTTTAGGTGCCCGCGCCTGCGCCCGCTACGGCCTCCTGCGCCGTGACCGGCCCAACTGAGCGGCGTTCAAACCAGCTGCCGAAATAGAACACGGCCACGAGTGCGAGTCCGAGCACCGCCAGCACCACGGGCTCGGCGATGCCATAGGCGTCGACCACGGTATCGCCGTCAATGTTTTCGCCCATCGCCATCACAGCCCGTATGGCCGGGCCATAAAAGCCGGCGAATGCGACCGTGCCCAGCAGCAGTCCGACAACGAACACCAGCGCATCGAGCCGCCCCGACGACAGGCCCACCACCGATGTTCCAGGGCAATAGCCGCCCACGGCAAACCCGGCACCCACCAGCGCGCCGCCTACCGCCGAGGCCATGACCAGTGCCTGTGGCACAAACACGGAGTCAGGTGCCATCAAGCCCAGCGCCCGCAGGGCCCAGAGGCCAAACGCTGCGACCACGATAGCCGTAAACATGACTTTGAACACCGACCAGTCGGTGAGTTTGAACTGCGCCGTCAGCTTGAGGGGGCTGCCAAAGCCGGCGTTCTCCAGCACGAAGCCGAACAACACTCCGCACACCAGTCCGGAGACCATGCCACCGTTATTCATGGGGATCATTTCAGACTCCTTTCACGAGACGGCTGACGACCAGGCCGGTCGCAAAAAACAAACCCAGAAACACAAAAGCCGCAATGCCCAAAGTTGCCGCACCCGAGAGCCCCAGGCCACTGGTGCAGCCGGCTGACACCCTGGCCCCAAATCCGGAAATCAAGCCGCCGACCAGTGCCTTGGCAACGCGCTGTGGCGTGCCAACGCTGTGCGCGCCATCCAGCTGCACACGAAACCGCCCCGCCATGAAGGACGCAGCCAGTGCGCCGATTGCGATGCCCAGCACTTCCCAGCTAATCCACGAGCCCATCGGGCTGCCATCAGCCACCATGGGCCCAAGGTATCCGTTGGCCTGGACTGCGGCGGGTACCACCGCCAAGCCTGCACCCGCTACCAGATGGGTTGCCGCACCACTGGCGCCCAGGCCGTGGCCCGAGATGACAAAGGTCAGTAGCAACACCAACCCGAGCGCAATGCCCGCAACCAGCGGTGACCAAAAAGGTTTGATGACGTGGTGCCCGTCAGAGAGTTGCTCTTGCATGGCGAAGCCTTTCGATGAGTGTGGATTCAGTGTATTTATTACTCCCCCTAGTATTTTTGATCTACATCAATATAAGCAATCACTGATGGAACCAGAATGGCTCTAAGGGTAAATACTGATCTTTGGAACTACAGAAGGGAAGGTTGCAGATGACACCCAATTTAAGTCGAGCGGTGCTGATGGGCTGTTTGGTTGGATGGCTTGGGCTGGCCTCTTTGGGGACTGCCTGGGCCCAGGAGCCCAAGCCGGTCAAGCTCAATACCACCGCTGACCACTCAAAATTCAAGGACTTGCAGCGCGAGTTCAACAGTGGGCCGGAACTGACCAAGGTCTGCCTGAGCTGCCACACGGAAGCCGCAGGACAGATTCACCGCACCAAGCACTGGAAGTGGGAGTACCGCAACCCGGACACCAATCAACTGTTGGGGAAGAAGAACGTCGTCAACAACTTCTGCATCTCTATTGCATCCAACGAAGCTGCCTGCAACAGCTGCCACGTCGGCTACGGCTGGAAAGACGCCAGTTTTGACTTCAAGTCGGAAGAGAACGTCGACTGCGTGGTGTGCCACGACACCACCGGCAACTACAAAAAACCATCCGGCCTGGCCGGTAATGTGGTCACCAAGGACATGGAGTTCCCGCCCGGGTCGGGCAAGATCCTCAAAGCCATTGACCTGAGCAAGATTGCCCAGAAAGTCGGCAAGTCCAGCCGCGACACCTGCGGCAGTTGCCACTTCAACGGCGGCGGCGGTGACGGCGTCAAGCATGGGGACATGGACAGCTCGTTGGCGGCGCCAGAAAAGTCGCTGGACGTGCACATGGACGCCTCGGGCCTTGACTTTACCTGCGGCACTTGCCACAAGACCGCCAGCCACGATGTGGCCGGCAGCCGCTACACGCCCACGGCCAAGGATGCCAAGGGCGCTCACCTGCGGGGTGCCACGGACAACGGAAACCCCGCCACCTGTGTCTCATGCCACGGCAGCGCCCCGCACAAGCAACAGGCGCGAATGAACCAGCACGCCACCAAGCTGGCTTGCCAGACCTGCCACATTCCGGAGTTCGCCCGCGGCGGCATTGCCACCAAGATGAACTGGGACTGGTCAACTGCCGGACAGCGCGATGCCAACGGCAAGCACATCGAGAAGAAAGATGCCAAGGGGCGCTTGATCTACGAGTCACGCAAAGGCGACTTCGTGCTTGCCGAAAATGTGAAGCCCGAGTACGTCTGGTTCAACGGCCAGGTGAACTACACCCTGCTGACCGACCAGATTGACGCCACCAGTCCGGTAACCCACATCAACACGCTGGGCGGCAGCCCCACCGATGGCAAATCCATGATCTGGCCGATCAAGCGGTTCGGTGGCAAGCAGCCCTATGACACGGTCAACAAGACGCTGATCACGCCGCATACGGCGGGTAATGACGATACCGGTTATTGGAAAAACCTGGAGTGGAACAAAGCTATTGAGGTGGGCATGAAAACGTCGGGCACGCCTTACTCCGGCCAGTTCTCCTTCATCAAGACCCAGATGGACTGGCCCATCACCCACATGGTGGCACCCAAGGACAAGGCGCTGGGTTGCATCGACTGCCATGCCAAGGGCGGCCGTCTGGATGGACTGGAGGGCATCTACTTGCCCGGCAGCCACGCCAACACGCTGGTGGACCAGTTGGGCTGGGGCCTGGCACTGCTGACATTGCTCGGGATGGTCGGCCACGGTGTGGTGCGACTGATTTCACGCGGTAAAGCTCAAGGAGAAACAAAATGACCCAACGTGTTTATCTATTCAAAGGTTTTGAGCGTTTCTGGCACTGGACCCAGGCCGCGCTGATCCTCTTCATGCTGCTCACCGGATTCGAGATCCACGGCACCTACGCCAATTTCGGTTTCGAGCGCGCGGTCAACTTTCACACGGTCGCCGCCTGGTCGCTGGTGGGTCTGTGGGTGTTCGCCATTTTCTGGCATGTCACGACGGGTGAATGGCGCCAGTACATCCCCACCACCGACAAGGTGCTGGCCATCATGCACTACTACGGTTCGGGCATCTTCAAGCACGAGCCGCACCCCTTCAAACCCACTTCGCAACAGAAGCACAACCCGTTGCAGCGCCTGACCTACCTGGCCATATTGACCCTGCTCAATCCACTGCTGTGGGTGAGCGGCTGGCTGTACCTGTTTTATGCCGACTGGGCTGCCTGGGGTCTCACTGCCTTGCAACTGCAATGGGTCGCCACCGCACACACCATTGGCGCGTTTTTGATGCTGGCCTTTCTGATTTCCCATCTGTACCTTATTACCACCGGGCACAAGATCACCTCGCAAGTCAAGGCGATGGTCACCGGCTGGGAAGAAATTGAGTAACCCCCCCCATTTTTAAGGAGAAGTTGTATGACACATACCAAAACCCTGACCGCTGTCGCCCTGTTCGCACTGATGGGTGCCTCGTTCACGGCGCAGGCCTACGATGCCGACTGGAAGCGTGGCCGCGTCTACTACCGCAGCGTCTGCACGTCATGCCATACGGCTGCCCCGATCGGCTCCATCAACCCCAGCACCAAGACCAAGGCGGAATGGAGCACCTACCTGCTGCTGGACAAGCACGCAAAGGGCAAAGACGCGGTCAGCAAATATGTGGGCAAGCCCTACCGGGCCAGTATCAAGGCCACCAACAAGGCCGCAGAAAAATTTGCCGAGACACCCGACGCTGAGTTGCTGGATGACATCAAGGCATTTTTGTTGAAAGGTGCAAAGGACGGTGACTCACCTGCCACTTGCAGCTAAGTGGCCCAAAGGCATTCCGACCGTTCGTTTCAAGGAGAAAGACATGACATTCAAGCACGCGCCATTGATAGCGGCCCTTCTGGCCTCAGTCGCATTGGCTGGAGTCTCGGTTGTATCGACTTCCGCGCTCGCGGCAGATGCACCGAGCGCGCAGGTAAAGGCCGGTTGGTACACCAAGTTGGTGACCGTTGACTTTGTCAAGCAACAGGCAGTGGTTCCGAAAATCGATGGGGTCATGCTGATCGACTCCCGACCAGCCGCCCGTAAATACGATGTGGGGCATATCCCAACGGCAGTGAGTATTCCGGACTTGGCGTTTGACAAGCTGGCGCCGACCCTGTTGCCGCCCGACAAGAGCGTGTTACTGGTGTTCTATTGCGACGGGCCCGAGTGCATGCTGAGCCACAACTCGGCCTTCAAGGCCGAGAAACTGGGCTACACCAACATCCGGGTGTACGCCGATGGGTTTCCCGACTGGATCAAGAACGGCAATCTGCACGCGGTCAGCGTGGCGCACATCAAGAAACTGATGGATGAAAAAGCGCCGCTGACGCTGGTGGACTCGCGCCCGAAAGAGCGCAAATATGACCTCGGCCATATTCCGGGTGCCATCAGTCTGCCAGACCTGCAATTTGATAAGCTGGCCGCTGAACGCATCCCGGCAGATAAGGCGGCGGCCTTGTATTTTTACTGCGATGGTCTGAGCTGCAAATTGAGCAACGACTCCGCGCTGAAAGCCATCAAGCTGGGCTATACCAACGTCAAAGTAGTGCCCGAGGGCTACCCGGCGTGGGAAAAGGCATTCGGCACCGCCGCCCCGACCGCACCTGTCATTGAAGCCGGAAAAGAATCCGGCACCATCACCGTGGCGTCTTTTGAGCGTATCTACAAAGAGGCCCCCACCAGCGTGTACCTGATTGACGTTCGCGATCCCCAGGAGGTGGCGACCGGCACTTTCAAGGGCGCCATCAACATGCCCATCAACAGCCTGGAAAAAAGCATCGACAAGCTGCCCACCGACAAGCCCATCATTTTCTTCTGTGGTGCAGGCGGGCGCAGCGGAGAAGCGCACGACATGGTCAAGCTTTACAAGCCGGAACTGAAGACATTTTTTCTGGATGCCGAGATCAAGTGGACCAAGGACGGTGCTTACACAATCAACGGCAAGTAGCTAGGCCGTTGCCTGCGCAATCCGCTTAGCGAATTTGCATTCCGGGTACAAGGTGTTCATCGCATCGAAACCCTCTTTCAGACGCTTGCGCCAGCCAGGTCCACGCTGGTTGACGTCTGACCACATGGATAGTATTTCCTGCGTGTCATGGGTTAGCAAATAGTCCACCAAGGCGGCTGCCTGCGCAACATCCTTGCGCGCCTTGGTGCGCTGCGCTTGCGGCCGCTCGCCATACACCAGCAGTTTGTGCAGGGCATACCGTTCGGGGCGCGGCAGATTGACGACGATAGGGCCACTGCGGGCGAGCAGTGTGGCACGCATAGGGTCCTGTAGTGACAGTTCCATGAAGCGCAGGGGTTGCATCGTCAGGTTCAGGCGCGGAACCGCAACGGGCGCATCGCCGGTGCGCCCGCGTGAGGTCAGAAAGTCGAGGTCAAAGTCCGGCTCATCAGATTTGCGAAATGACGTGTGCGTCTGATTTGGTACGAAGCCCATTTGCAGGGAGTCAATGGCGGCAGCGGTATCAATCTTCAGGTTCTCAGGCAAGGCCAGAGAGATATTGCGCCCGGCATGGGCAAAGTCCAAGTCCAGCGTGGCAGCGCCTGCAGTCCATCGGACCCCAAAGATGTTTTGGTAAGCCAGAAAGGCGTGGGTGCCCACCAAAATGCCACCTGCCGAAAATAGGCCGCTGTCGGCCAGCCGTTCAATGACGCGGGCGTGTTTGGGTGGAATGTCGGCGCAGCCCAACTCCATGGCTGCGCGGGTCATGCGCAGGAGTTGCTGACGGGCAAGTTTCTCAGTGGGGTCCGCATGGCGTTGTATCAGGGTTTGTGTGGTCGCGTCATCTGGCCCCACGTACGATTGGCGTAAATGACCATCGGGGCTTTTGATCTGGTAGTACCAATAGGTGCGCCCGGACACCACTTTTTTTGCAAACCCGCCCGGAAGGTCGGCGATGCTGCGGTTCAGATCAGCCTGTCGCGCTGCGTTGTCCAGCCCGGCAAAAGCGGTTTGTGCAGCCAGAGAGAATTCGTGATGAAGGTTCATCTATACTACCAATGTATTTTTGGTAGTATAGCAATTCGCCATGTGATGTGGAGAATACCTGCGACCCCCGGCACATTTTTCTGGCCTGAGCTCAACGAGGAGTTTGAACCCTAGCTCTCGTGAAATATGCGCGAACCGCTATAAAAACTATAGCGTAAAGATCTTCCCCGGGTTCAGAATGTTCTGCGGGTCCAGGGCGCGCTTGATGGCGCGCATCATGTCCACCGCGCCGCTGCCGGTCTCGGTCACCAGAAAGTTCATCTTGTGCAGACCCACGCCGTGTTCGCCGGTGCAGGTGCCACCCAGCTTCAGCGCGCGCTCCACCAACTGGTGGTTCAGCCGTTCGGCGGTTTCGCGTTCGGCGGGGATGGCTGGGTCGATCAGGTAGCCCATGTGGAAGTTGCCATCGCCCACATGGCCGACCAGGAAGTAGGGAATGCCGGCCTCTTGTGCCTCGGCCACCGAATCCAGCAGCGCGTCGGCCAGGTGGGAGATGGGCACGCAGGTGTCGGTGGTGATGGCCTTGCAGCCCGGTCGCGATTGCACGCCGGCAAAGTAGGCGTTGTGCCGCGCCGTCCACAGCCGGGTGCGCTCCTCGGGCGTGGCGGCCCAGGCAAAGGCGCTGCCGTGGTTGTCGTCGGCAATGGATTGCACGGTTTCGACTTGTTCCTGCACGCCCGCCGGGGAGCCGTGGAACTCCATCAGCAGCATGGCGCTTTCAGGCAGGCCCAGCTTGGAGTGCTGGTTGACCACGCGCACGGTGTTGCTGTCGAGCAGTTCGCAGCGCGCAATCGGAACGCCGAGCTGGATGATCTGGATGGTGGTGTTGACCGCATCGGCCAGACTGTCAAAGCAGCAGGTCGCCGCCATCACGGCCTCTGGCAGCGGGTAGAGCTTGATGGTGACTTCGGTAATGACGCCCAGCGTGCCCTCACTGCCCACCATCAGGCGGGTCAGGTCGTAGCCGGCCGATGATTTCTTTGCGTGGGTGCCGGTACGTATGACCTCGCCCTGGGCGGTGACCACTTCCAGTGCCAGCACGTTCTCACGCATGGTGCCGTAGCGCACGGCATTGGTGCCACTGGCGCGGGTGGCGGCCATGCCGCCCAGGGTGGCGTCCGCTCCTGGGTCAATCGGGAAAAACAGGCCGGTGGACTTGACGGCTTCGTTGAGTTGCTTGCGGGTCACGCCCGGCTGCACGGTGACCGTCAGGTCGTCGGCGTTGATGCTCAGTACCTCATTCATCTGGCTCACATCCAGGCTGATGCCGCCTTGCACGGCCAGCAAATGGCCTTCCAGCGAGGTGCCCACCCCAAAGGGAATCACCGGAATGTTGTGCTGCGCTGCCAGCTTCACGACCTGCGCGACTTCGGCCGTGCTGCGGGCAAACACCACCGCACCGGGGGGTGGCACGTCAAACGAAGACTCGTCACGCCCGTGCTGCTCGCGCACCACCAGCGCGGTGGAGCAGCGTGCTCCGAACTGGGCTTGCAGGGCTTCAATCAGGGCCAGGGGTACCGGGCGCTGGTTCACAACAGGGAGCAGGTGCAGGTGCGTCGTAGGGGCATTCATGGGGCCAGTTTACGATAGGGCCACCATTTTGTGTGTTTTCACGGAGCTGACCATGGGCAACCGCCTTTCGCAAATCGCCACCCGCACGGGGGACAACGGCACCACCGGCCTGGGCGACAACACCCGGGTTTCCAAGAACTGCTTGCGCGTGCACGCCATGGGCGATGTGGACGAGCTCAACTCGCACATTGGCGTACTGCTGTGTGAAGCCATGCCAGATGCGGTACGCACCTTGCTGGTGGAGATACAGCACCAGTTGTTCAACCTGGGCGGCGAGTTGTCGATACCCGGTTTCGAGTTGCTCAAGCCCGAGGCCGTGCTGGCGCTGGATGAAGCGCTGGAGGAGCATAACGAGGCATTGCCCCGCCTGCAGGAATTCATCCTGCCCGCTGGCACGCGTGCCGCAGCGCAAGCCCACATTTGCCGCACCGTAGCGCGCCGCGCCGAGCGTGCGGTGGTGGCGCTGGGCAATGAAGAAGCCTTGAAAGACACGCCGCGCCAGTACCTGAACCGTCTGTCCGACCTGATGTTTGTGCTATCGCGGGTGCTCAACCGCTACCGCACCGATGGCAGTGTGGGCGATGACGTGTACTGGAAAAGCGAAAAGTTGGCCCAAAACGAGGCAGAGTAGGGCGACTGTGCCAGGCTGCCGGCTAGGACCCCTGCACCGTAACTGCTACTAAGTTGATAGCTGGCTACGCATGTTCCACGGGGGCTAGAGCTGGTTTTCGCTTATGGTTTTGGCGCCAAAATGGCCATGGTAAGGCGCGAGATGCAGGTGAGCTCATCGTCTTCATTACGCAGCTCAATCTGCCAGACGTGGGTGGTGCGTCCTATGTGCACCGGGCGTGCCGTACCGGTAACCCAGCCACTGGTGGCGGCGCGCAAGTGGTTGGCGTTGATGTCCAGGCCTACGGCTCGATAGCCTTCGGGGCTGGCAAGTGCTGCCCCTACGGAGCCCAGTGTTTCTGCCAGCACTACGCTGACACCACCATGCAACAGGCCGTACGGCTGCCGGGTGCGCTCATCGACGGGAACACGGGCCTTGAGGAAATCCTCACCAACCTCCATAAACTCGATACCAAGGTGAGACGTCACGGTGTTGGCGCTGATGCGGGTGAGTATTTCAACCGTGATGGGTTGTTTCCAGATGGACATAGGATTCAGGCAATCAAAAAGTAGGGAAATTTAAAAGGTCGCGTGGTGAAACAGCAGAGTAACTCGCTCTGGCAAACTTTTGCCGCAACTGAAACCCGCTAACGCGCTGCCGAAGCCGGGTATCGATGGTCTGGTTCATGGCAGCGGACGCCAAGTGGAAACCCTGATATCGAAAACGCTAGGTTGGACGGGGTATGTTACGTACACAGAGGCTGATCGGCAACTTACAATTGCCGATTTTAAATTTTGCAGTTTACAGATGCTGCGCCCCGGACTCCGACCCGGAGTTCAAATGGCAGTTGGTATTTTTCTAAAAGGAAATGATTGTGCATATTAAGTTCAAAGTGTTGGCTCGCACCTGGGCGTTGGCTCTTGGTTTGGCTTTTGTATCCGTTGCCGGCGTGTCGACGTCCGCCATGGCCCAAACCCCGGCCCCCGTTGCTGCACCCGCTGCCACAGCCGTTGCCGCCGACCCTGCTGCTGCCAAGAAGCCCGAAGCCGGTTCCGCTGCCGAAAATCCCTACGGCATTGCCGCACTTTGGAGCACATCCGACGCAGTCGCCAAAGGCGTACTGCTGATTCTGGCCATCATGAGTATGGGCAGCTGGTACATCCTGGCTGTCAAGATGCTGGAGCAGCGCAAAGCCGGTGCCCATGCCCGCGAAGCCGCTGAAAAGTTCTGGGGCGCTGGCACCGTGGCACAAGGCACGGCTGCCCTGCACAAAGACAGCCCTTATCAATTCATTGCTGCTGCTGGCCTGGATGCAACGAAGAAACATGACGGGTTGATGGGACACATCCCCTTGAACGACTGGATCAGCATGAGCGTTCAGCGCTCCATTGACCGTGTCAACCGTGAACTGCAAGGCGGCCTGTCCTTCCTGGCCACTGTGGGCTCTATTTCCCCCTTCGTCGGATTGTTCGGCACCGTCTGGGGCATCTACCACGCCCTGACTGCCATCGGTATCTCCGGCCAGGCCTCCATCGACAAAGTGGCCGGCCCTGTGGGCGAAGCCCTGATCATGACCGCCCTGGGTTTGGCCGTTGCCGTGCCTGCGGTGTTGGCCTACAACTGGCTCATCAGCCGCAACAAGGCCGTCATGGACGACGTGCGCAGTTTTGGCGGTGACCTGCACGCCGTACTGCTGGGTTCCTCGGCAAAGAGCTAAACACATTGCGCCAACGCGCAGAAGGAACGCTCTATGTCTATGAACGTCGGTAGCAGTGAGGGCGAAGACGCCGTCATCTCTGCAATCAACACCACCCCCCTGGTGGACGTGATGCTGGTGATGCTGATCATCTTCTTGATCACCATCCCTGTGGTCACCACGTCGGTTCCTGTCGCTTTGCCCAAGGAACGGGTCGAGATTCGGGAAACCAAACCTGAGAACATCATCATTTCGGTGGACACCGCAGGTGGCGTATTCTGGTACGACCAGAAAGTTGCCAATGTGGAAGCCCTGGTGGACAAGCTCAAGAAAGTCTCCACCGTCAAGCCGCAACCTGAAGTGCAGATTCGCGGTGACATGGCGTCCCGGTACGAAGGTGTTGGCAAGATTCTGTACGCCTGCCAGCGCGCCGGTATTGTCAAAGTGGCGTTCATCACCGAACCCCCCGCACTGGGTGGCTAAGGCCCTGCCCGTTTTGCAAGGAAACCCCATATGTCTATGAATGTAGGAAGCTCCGGCGATGGCTCCGGCGATCCTGAAGTCATGATGGACATCAACACCACGCCCCTGATTGACGTGATGTTGGTGTTGCTGGTGATGCTCATCATCACCATCCCCATCCAGCTGCACGCCGTTAATCTGGATATGCCGGTTGGCGCACCACCCGTCAACAACATCAAGCCCGAAAAAATCCAGATCGATATTGATGACCGCAGCGTCGTTTACTGGCAAGGCTTGCCCGTATCGGCGCAAGAACTCGAAGCCAATATGGACACGATTGGACAACAGGCCTCGCAGCCTGAAGTGCACATCCGGCCCAACAAGGCGTCGCAGTATGCGGTGTTTGCCAATGTCCTGTCCACGTCCAAACGCAAGGGCCTGACCAAGATGGCGGTGATCGGAAGCGAGCAGTTCGTCCAATGAATAACTCGATGAGCCTCTACCCGGTCTACCGGCCAAAAGACCCCTCGCGGCGTTACAAGGGCATTGCCATTGTCATCGGCCTGCACGTCCTGATCGGCTGGGGCATCGTCTCCGGCACGGCCAGAAATGCGCTGGTGATGCTGAAGAAGCCACTTGAAGCGGTGGTGATTCAGGAAGTCATCATTCCGCCTCCGCCTCCGCCACCGCCCAAGGAAATCAAACCACCTGAAGCGCCCAAGGTCGACGCGCCACCGCCACCGTTTGTGCCGCCACCGGACGTGGCACCCCAAACGACATCGGCCGTATCGATTGTTTCGGTAGCCACACCACCGCCCACACCGGCGGTGATTGCACCGCCGCCCGTTGCAGCACCGCCCAAGCCAGCGGCCAACCGGAGTGACCTGCGCGTAGCCTGCCCAACCCAGGTGCCACCTGAAATGCCCCGCAAGGCGATTCAGGATGGATCCGAAGGTGTGGTCAGGGCGCAGGCTTTGGTCAAGGATGGGGTTGTGAAGGAAGTGACGATTCTGTCGGGGCCACGCGTGTTCCATGCTGCCGTCAAGGCGGCCATGATGCAGTACAAGTGCACGGCGGATGCCACGGAGATTCTGGCGACTCAGGAATTTGTGTTCAAGATTGAGTGAACGAAATTATTATGGCCCTTAGTCTAGCTAAGTGAGTAGGAAATGCCACCGTTAGGTGGCATTTTTTTTTGGCCCGGTTTGCCCTGCACTGCGATAACCAGTCCAACCCACGGTCCGTGATTGTGGCGCTTTCAATAAGTCGCGTATTCGCTACGCCAGGGCAAAAACTGAGGCACGAGCACTTTTGGACCCAAATTTCCCATTAGCCCCGATTTCTAATGGAGGCCATTAGCGCAAGTGTTTGATTTTGTTGAAGAATTGACAGAATTTTGGGTAAAGTAGTTGATCGCGATTTCAGTGCGGCTGACAGCTTCAACATGAAAGATTTTTGGGCTACCGAGGCCGCACTCAATACGGTGATGCTGGCATATAACCTGATGAGCTTATTCAGACAGGTTCTACTCAAGACGACTGTACTCAAAGGTGACGTGTCCACGCCAATTCAGCACACGCTACAGACCATGCGTTACAAGATATTTTCCAAGCCTGCCTACACCACTACAGAGGGGCGCAAGTCCATACTGAATTTGGCTATGGCAATGCAACACAGGCAGTGGATGAAGGTGCTATCGGATGAGACTAAGCAATTCGACTTACCGGTCAAATTCGCCGCCAATCACCCGCCTTCATCTGGCTAATGGGAAATTTGGGTTGAAATTTGGACTAATCGGTGCGGGCACTACCCAAGCAGAAATTAAAAAACCGCCCAAAAGGGCGGTCCTTTAAAGTTCAACGCTACGTATCAAAAACAGACTCGGTGTTCGCCGAATCTGAAGATGGCAACGCTCCGCTTAGAACTGATGACGCAGATTGATGCGGAAGTATCTGCCAATTGCACCGGAGTAATCCAGCGGGTTGTAGCCAATAGCTCCATAGGTTACAAAGTCAGTCGGCGGCGCGGTATTGAACAAGTTGGCAATAGAACCCGAGATCTCTGTGTTCTTACCAAGCTTATAAGCTCCAGACACGTCAAGTGTAGTGAAGGACGCGATCTTGCATCCAGTTGGAGAATCCGTACCATTGGCCAAGACTGTTGCGCAGTCTGTATCCGCTGCTTCATACTTGTTGGTCATTTCTCCGCGGTAGTTCAGGTTGGCACCCAAACGCCATTGGCCCATGTCCCAAGTCACAGCCACGCTGACGCGATCTTTTGGCGACCCCATGCAGTTGGTCACATCGCAATTACCATGCGTTCCAGCATAGTCATGAATTGTGCCGTCCTCGTCTGTCACACGTTGTGTGAGCAAACGAGTCCAGGTTAACCCTGTTGTCAACTTGCCATTGCCCGCGCCCAAATCCCAACGATTTTTGAGTTCAATATCCAGACCCTGGGTCAAGCTTTGCGCAGAGTTCTTGAACACCACGATTCCGTTCAGAATGCCACCCAGGTCGTTGGCGGAAATCTTGGTCGCCGGGTCGCGGACAAGATGACCGGCATCGATGGCAGATTGAGAGTTTTCCAGCACTGGCATGCCGAAACGCTGGATTTGCCACAGGTCAGCGGTCAGACTGGCCTGTGGTGTGACATCCCAAACCATGCCCAATGTAGTGCTCTTGGATTTCTCATTTTGCAGTGCTGGGTTACCACTTTGCACGAATGCAGGGGCAACATTCTTGCAATTTGCATCAATGGTCGCTTGGGGTAACCCTGCCAGACTAGCGCAACGTGCATTGTCATTGACTGCAGAACCACTAAATGCAACCAGCGACGATGCGCTATTCTCAGACGATGACGGCGCGCGGAAACCTTCTGAATAGGTGCTGCGAATTGCAAAATTGCCGGCAGGCTTCCACTTGGCACCGACTTTGGGCGTTGTGGCGTTGCCAGCATCGGAATAATGGTCATAACGCAATGCGCCGCTCAGTTCCAACTGCTTGGTGACGGGTAACAGCACTTCCGTGTAAACAGCAGAAATGTCACGCTTGTTGCCATACGTCGTCAGTGACAGACCGATGTAATCACCCATGCCGTCATACAGCGGGAGCCCGTTTTCTTCGCGACGGACTTCAGCGCCCACAGCAACGCCAATCGCACCACCCGCGAGTTGGCCAAACTCACGCGAAATCTTCGCATCGACACCGGTGCTTCGGCTGAAGCCTTCGCGCGACTTGTCTGCTAACAACGCACCATACATGGCGGCAGAATTCAAGCCCGCATTCTCTCCGATGCGCCAGACGGTACCTGCTGGCAGTGCAGCGTATTTTGCGTTGAAAGCAGTAGCAGCAGCAACGTTTGCAGCGGTCGGATTTAGCAGCGCATTCTTCACGCGCCAGTCAATAGCCTTCAACGTAGTATCCGTCTGCTTGGCTTCGGAATAAGAGAACGCCGTATCAAAATCCCATGATGCCACCACGCCCTTCAAACCGGCAACAAAACGCGTTGTGCTTGCCTTGGAATCGGTACCAGAGATGCCCGTATCAAACAACGGATAGTAGGACAGTCGCGCTGCGGTTCCCTGGTAGGGATTGTCAGGGTGGGTTGCACCCAGAACCGTCGCCGCAGTTTGTGAGACGGCAAAACCTTGAGGTGTGAAATAGGCACCGCTTGGCGCAACAGCCAGTCCATCTACATGAGATTTTGTCGCGTAGTAACCCAGCTCTACAAAACCCTCTAGGTCACTGTTAATTTTCTTGGTGAATCGACCGTAAAAATTCGACGTACTGTGCTCAGGCTGAATCTGATTGAGCATTTGTCGTGCATCAATAATGCATCCACCGTTGGGGTTGTTTTGTGGCAGATTCACTTTGCTATTGCAGAATGTAGTCGCCGCGGGGAAAAGGTTGGTAAAACCAACGCCAGTGGCAGACGACCGGCTGTAATAGTCGAGGGTGGTGGGGTTGCGCACATTGCCCACAATAGATGGCGTTGCGCTGTTGTTCACTCCCGCAGGAATCCAGCCCTGCCCACCTTGGCGCGCAATATTATTGCTAGGGCCAGCATTGGGATCAAAGCCCCATTGCGGCTGACCAATCGCCGACACACCTACGGAGCCAACGCCAACGCGATCACGGTAGTAAATAGCATCCTTTTTGCCGGCTTCTACGTTAAGCAAAACGTTGTAGCCATCTGCATCCAGATTGCCAAAGCCATGCGTCAGTGCTACGCGAGGCTCATTGCCATCGCCCTTGTAGGAGGAACCGTAGGATGCTTTGACAACAGTTCCAACGTAGTCCTTTTTCAAAATGATGTTGACCACACCAGCCACGGCGTCAGAGCCATAGGTTGACGAAGCGCCATCCTTCAGTACTTCAACACGTTCCACTGCTTCCATAGGGATTTGGTTCAGGTCGGCGTATGCGCGTTGACCATCATCCGCCAAAACGGCGCTCGTAACGCGACGACCGTTGATCAGCACCAACGTTGCGTTGGCACCGAGTCCGCGCAGGGAGATACCGGAGGAAGTAGCACCTGAAAAGCCGCGACCATATGTAAACGGAACAGATCCCTGAGAGTCCGCAGTCAAGGTTTGCAGATACTCCGCAACGGTGCCTTTGCCGGACTGAGCAAGGTCTTCCTTCGAAATAACTTGTACAGGGGAAGCTGTTTCAGTATCTGTACGACGGATGCTGGACCCGGTAACCTCTACGCGTTGCAGAGTTTTTACCTCTTGGGCCATTGCAATGCTTGGTGCGATTGCCAGACCACCAAACGCCAGTACCAGTCCTGCGCATAGCTTTGTATGTTTATACATTCGTTCTCCAAAAGTTTCGGGAGTCTCATTCCTCCCTGTCATTGGTTTGGCGGCCCGCAGGTCCGGCTTCGACAGCTCGGTAAAGCTGCCGCCCCGAAACGGCACGGACCCACTTAAAGTTTCATCAGTTGGTTGTACTGATAGGAGCGACTCAGCGAGAACCGAACCCAAAAGTAAAAATAACTTCCGTGCCCCATGTTAGGAAATCTGTCAGGGTTTTGTAAATAAGAGGTTTCAGTAAAAATAACGATACTGTTACATAAGTACAACGGAATTACATAAATTTCGTGAAACCACTTTAGCAGTATGGACAGAAGTTGTCACACCAGTCCAGCGCACATCCTCAGAACAGTGGCGTTCAGACTGTGCAAATTGACTTGCGTGTTGGGACTAATTTGCGGTCGGATAAAGTTGCAGTGAACTGCCGGTTTGATTTGCAGATCAAAAACTTCAGCCTAGGTTGCATGCCAACTGCGTCTGTCCTGTCAGTTGACGTAACAAAGGTATCTCTTGCGCACACTGCGCCACTGCCTTGGGGCAGCGCGTTCTGAAAACACAGCCCGTTGGTGGATTGATGGGCGAGGGTAAATCGCCCTGCAGCAGTTGCAGGGTCTTGGCACGCGCAACTCGTGGGTCCGGCACGGGGATGGCCGACAAGAGCGCTTGCGTATAGGGGTGGCGCGGCACGGACACACCACACTACTTGCCGACGGATGTGTTTGCCAGCGTCAAAACGTGCGGAAGAATCCTCATATAGCGAATGGCATGAACAGTACTGATTTTGGTATCATTCACCAATGGAGCACGCTATGCAAAACTCACTCACTATCTCGGAGATCAAGCGCCGCGGCATGGCAGCCATCACTGACCGCTTGCGCGCGGGTCCTGCGCATATCATGAAGCGTAACAAGCAAGCTGCGGTCATTCTCTCTGAGGCCCAATACCAGCAACTGCTTGGTAAAAATGCTGCACAGATTCCGGGAATGTCCGCAATGCAGTGGCTGACTGCCCAAACTCCCATCGGACAACGCAGCAAAGCTGCCATTGACGCCGAATTACAAAGTGAGCGATCCTGGTGATCGCATTTTTGGACGCAAACGTCATCATCTACCAGATGGAGGGCGAGGAGCCATTTGCTTACAGGGTAGGCGCGGCGTTGAGGGAACTGGCCCTGACATATCCAGAGATTGGCACCTGCGTGAGTCGGTTGACGTGGCTGGAATGTCGGGTGGGCCCGATGAAGTCAAATAACAATACTCTTCTACAGAAGTACGACGATTTCTTTGCCCTCCCCGACCTCGTGTGGGTCGAGCTGACGAAGACCGTGGTTGAATTGGCGGCCCACATTCGCGCTGGCACTGGACTCAAGACACCGGACTGCTTGCAAGCCGCATGCTGTCTTCAACTCGGCACGGACCACGTGTTTCTGACCGGTGACGCCGCATTCAACCGGGTCGCTGGACTAAACGTAAAACTGTTGGTGTAGCGAGGGTGCCCAAGCAAAGCGACGCCTTCCATTCAACACGCAGGTTCTGGACCAGACAGCAGCGGTGCTAGTCGCGCTCGACCTGTAGCAGCCAGTCGCTGGCAAGATGCATCTGTATGGATGGTGGCAACACGCCGGTTTTTGGGCGGTTGAGTGCGATGAGTTGGAGTGTGGCCTGGGGCCAAGTTTCGGCGGCATCTTGCAAGGCGCGAACTTCGCGTGCAAAAGTTTCAGGGTGATCCAGATCGGCACATACCTGAATCAGCGTCTCGGCACCAGACAAATGGCGGGCGTAAAAGTCCACTTCAAAGCCGCCCGGTGTGCGTACATAGTTCACCTGTGCCCCCCTGCGATGCAGCTCGTGCAGCACCGCCGTCTCCAATGCGTGCCCCACATTGGTTTTGCCCGAGCGGTCGAACACGGACATCAATCCAGTGTCCACCGGGTACACCTTGCGCGGGTTGACTTGTCTGCGCCGCTCTGAGTCGGTCGCTACATCGAGACTGCACAACAAAAAGGCATCTTCCAGATGCCCGAGGTAGCTGTGCAAGGTGTCTTTGCCGACCGCCACGCCGCGCGACTTCA
>CAIYDK010000197.1 GCA_903924955.1 uncultured beta proteobacterium
GCCACCGCCATCATCCCATGAACCGGCGTCGTTGACACCGAAGTCAGCGCCACCCATATCGGAGTTGCTGTTGGCGATGGGCTGGTAATCGTTGCGTGACCCGTTGTCGAGTTGGCCGGCATTGGCATTGTGGTCACCCATGAGGGTGCGCCCAATGGCCTGGGCCGCCATGACACCGGCGCCCACGGCCAGACCGGTGGCTACGCCGCCCATGATCCGGCCGCCCAAACCGCTGCCCTGTGGCTGCGGGGCATAACCGCCCTGCTGTGGATAGCCAGGTTGCATGGCACCTGCACCAGCGCCGCCCATGCCAAAGGATTGCGGACCACTCAATCCACCGGGTGCAGCATAGGCGGGTTGCTGCGCCATAGGCTGTGGAGCGCGACGCCGAAAGATGAAGTAGCCGGCAACCAGCACGCCACCGACCAGCAAGAGCGGCAAGCCCCATGACGACGACGAGGCACTTTGAGCGGGCGCAGCAACCACCGGAGCGGCGTGCACAGCGGGGCTGGCGGTTGAATGGTTGCCCGTCAAGGCACTGCCGCTTTGGGGAACACTTTTTGCCGCGAGCTGTGTGCGCAAGGCTTGCACCGCCTCAGGTTTGGCAAAAGTCAGCCCGGGCGACAGTTTGTCCGCCGTAGCCAGTGCTTCGCGGGCACGCATTGCGTCGCCCTGACGCGCAAACAGCTCGGCACGCACAAAGTGGGCCTTGGCACTCTTGGGGTGGCTGATCAGAACCTGCTGGATCATGAGTTGGGCGTCATCGAGCTTGCCTGCCTGTGCGGCGGCATAAACCTGATTCATCGTAGGCTCGGCCTGGGCCATGGCTGCCCCGGCGTTCAAACACGCCGCCAGCAGCAGTCCTTGCGCAACGCGCTGCAGAGTCAATCGAATTTTCATGTAGTTTGCCTTTTAAACAGATGGGTCTGACCGCCGTCACTTGGTGGCAACTGGTCCAAATTCAAGTGTCATTCGCCTCGGTCAGCTTTCTGGCATGCCAGGTGAGTGGTCATAGCGACAGTACGACCGCCGTTTGTGAAGACCGTACGATACTTGCCCGCTCCACTCCACCCCAGCCCATACCCGCACATGACCCACCACACTACCCGCCTCAAGGTGCTCAGTGCCGGAATTTTCAGCCTGATTCTGGCGCTGGGCGTGGCCCGTTTTGCCTACACCCCGTTATTGCCCCTCATGCAACAGCAAGCAGGTTTGGGTGTGGCCGCAGCCGGATGGCTGGCCGCCGTCAACTACGCTGGGTATTTGAGCGGTGCATTGATTGCATCGCGCATCAGTAGCCTGGTGCTCAAAGATCGGCTGTACCGCATTGGCATGGTGCTGGCCATTGCCAGCACACTGGTGATGGGTTTGAGCACGAATGTGGTGGTGTGGGCGCTGTCGCGTTATGTGGCGGGGTTGACCAGCGCAGCCGCCATGCTGCTGGGCACCGGGCTCATCATGAACTGGCTCATCCGCCACAACCACCGCAGCGAGATGGGCATTCACTTTTCCGGCATTGGTCTGGGCATTGCGGGTTGTGCAGGGGCGGTGATGCTGTTCACTCCCTGGCTGGACTGGCGCGAACAATGGTTTGCGTTTACGGCGCTGGGCTGCGTCCTCTTGGTGCCTGCGCTGCGCTGGTTGCCACCGCCCGACACCAGTGGGCTCACCACCAGCGGCAACAAACTGCAAGACAAGCCGCCAAGCCCGCTGTATCTGCGTGTGTTTATGGCGGCCTACTTTTGCGCGGGCTTTGGCTATGTGGTGAGCGTAACCTTTATCGTCGCCATCGTGAACCAGTTGCCAGGGCTGTCCGGGTGGGGCAATCTGGTGTTTTTGGCGATTGGGCTAGGGGCTGCACCGGCCTGCATCAATTGGGATTTGATAGCCCGGCGCACCGGTGACTTGAATGCTCTTATTCTGGCCGCCGTGCTACAGATTGTGGGCATATTGATGCCGGTTCTGGTGCCAGGGCTGTGGGCCGCCATGCTGGGGTCTTTGCTGTTTGGTGGAACCTTCATCGGTATGGTCAGCCTGGTACTGAGCATGGCCGGGCGCTATTACCCTACGATGCCTGCCAAGATGATGGGCAAGATGACACTTTCGTACGGCGTTGCACAAATGATAGGCCCAGCCATCACCGGCATGATTGGGGCGGAATTGGGCAGTTACAACGCTGGCCTGTATGTCGCTGCCGGCGTTATGGTGCTGGGTGCCGGTTTGTTGTTCGTGCTCAAGGCGGTGGAGCGGCGCGATGCAAAGGGTGTATCAGGTCGGCCTTGAGAGAGCTCCTTCTTGAAACAAGGTGTTTTGGCCACGCAGATCAAAAAGAAGACCGGGCCACAACTCGACGTTGCGCGCAAGTGCTACATTGAAGCGAGGAGATTTTCTGCAAATGTCCAAAGAGTCCGCGTCTTTGACGACTATTCGTGATCATGAGCCGGAAGGACAGCTGTTTGTCGCGCAGCCCGCGGGGCGGTTCCGGTTGCTGCGCTATTTCAGCCTGACCAGCCTTGTCGGTGTGCTGATCGTGCTGGCCATTCTGGTCTACTTCTATCGCTTCTTTGCGTTTGAAGCACTGGAACAGCACGAAACTCAGGACAATGTTGCCATTACGCGCATCTTTGCCAGCACCATCTGGCCGCAGCACTCGGCCTATGTCAAAAGTTCGGTGGCTCTGTCCAGACAAGAACTACAGCAACACCCTGAGGTGGAGCACATCAGAGCCGATGTCGTGCGCCAGATGTACGGATTGTCTGTCGTTAAAGTCAAAATTTACGACCTGAACGGACGCACGGTCTTCTCCACCGACCTGAACCAGATAGGCGAAGACAAGAGCAGCAACGATGGATTCATCTCTGCAAAGGCGGGAAATCCAGTGAGCGAAATTACCTTCAGAAACCAGTTTGCCGCCTTTGAAAAGGAAATCAATGACCGCAATCTGATCTCCACCTACATCGCGATCCGTACGGACGATACGAAGGCGCCTGAAGGCGTATTCGAGGTTTATTCCGATGTGACCGAGTATGTCGGCGAGTTGGAGCGCGCAACGTACCGAATTGTGGGGCTGGTGCTGGCCAGTTTGGGGCTGCTTTACGGTTTCTTGTTTGCCATTGTGCGTAGAGCGGACCAGACTATCCAGGCGCAAAGTGAAGAAGTGGATCGTGCGCATCTGGCCGTCTTGGTGCACCAGTCAATGCACGATCCGCTCACCGGATTGCCTAACCGCGTCAGCCTGTCAGAGCGCCTTGATGGCATGTTGCATTCCATCCAGCGGAGTGAAAAAAAGTGTGCCGTCCTCGCTATCGGTCTGGATGGATTTAAGGAAATTAACGACTCTCTGGGGCACATTGTGGGAGACCTGGTGCTCCAGGAAGTCGGTCGCCGTCTGACAGACCAGTTTCACGGAGCAGACATCACCGCTCGCATGGGAGGCGACGAATTTGTGGTGGCCATTTCCGAGGTGGGCCGGGCGCTGGAGATTGAACTGATCGTGCAGGCGGTCGAGCGTGTGCAAAAAGTGGTGTCAGGGAAATCGATCGTAGTGGATGAACTGGAACTGACGGTTACGGCCAGCATTGGAGTGGCGATTTTCCCGGATGATGGCGAGGATGTTCTGGAACTGCTCAAGAGTGCCGACAACGCCCTCTCTCATGCCAAGAAGGCGGGCCGCAATAGTTACCAGTTTCACACGGCTGACATGAACTCACGAGCCCTGGGCATGTTGCTGATTGAGCGTGAGCTGCGTCAGGCTTTGATCGAAAAGCAGTTTCTTTTGTATTACCAGCCCCAGATTGAACTGGCCAGTGGCAAGGTCATTGGGGCCGAGGCGCTGATCCGGTGGCAGCACCCACAACGCGGCTTGTTATTGCCGGCTCACTTCATACCAGTGGCTGAAGAGCGCAGCCTGATCGTGGCCATCGGGGAGTGGGTATTGCATGATGCCTGTCGCCAGATTCGCGAATGGCAGCAAGCTGGCATGGCGCAAATTCCGATCGCCGTCAATCTATCAGCCAAACACTTCAATCAAAAGTCGCTGCTCAATGACGTCGTGCAAACGCTCTCGGCCTTTGGAATTCCAGCGAACTGCCTTGAGCTGGAACTGACAGAGACATCCGTGATGCAGGATGCCGATGCGACCATCGCGATGATGAAGAGGCTAAAGGAAGTCGGCGTCCTGCTCGCCCTGGATGACTTTGGCACTGGCTATTCCAGTCTCAGCCAACTCAAGGGCCTTCCGCTGGACAGCCTTAAGGTGGACCAGTCATTTGTGCGTGGTCTACCAGATGACCGGGATGACCTTGCCATTTGCACCGCGGTGATCGCGATGGGCCAGGCGTTGGGTATGAATGTGATTGCGGAAGGTGTGGAAACACCGGAGCAACTGGCCGTTTTGCGTGCGCTGGGTTGCGATCAGGTGCAAGGGTATCTCTTTGCCAAACCGATGCCGGCGGGCGAGTTACATCAGTTTGTGATGGCGCAACTAGCCTAGACCAATCGGTCCAAAAAATCAGGGTTTACCCTTATCAGATCAATCAAAAGCCGTATAGACAACTTGCATAATGTCCGCTAAAGTTGTCTATACAAGTTTTCTCGTTGTCCGCTTGCCTTTTCCACACCTTTACGGAGCACTTCCATGAAATTTTCCGCAACCCCATCCTTTGCATTGACCGCTATCAGCTTGGCGCTTCTCTCTGGCGCAGCGATGGCGGACGTCAAAATTGGCATCAACGTACCGCTCACGGGTTTTGCTGCTGCTGACGGGAAGTCCGCACTGGACGGCGCCAAACTGGCCGTAGCGCAGGCCAACGCCAAAGGCGGCATCAACGGCGAGAAGCTGGATATGGTGGTGTACGACGACCAGGCCTCTCCCAAGGAAGCTGTTCCGGCCGCTACCAAGCTGATTGAAAAAGACAAGGTGGTGGGTGCGGTGTCGGGCTCCTACTCGGGCTCCACCCGCGCCGCCTCGCCCGTCTTTCAGGCCGCGCAAGTGCCGTATGTGGTGTCCTATGCCATTCACCCCGACATTACCCGTTCGGGCGACTTCATGTTCCGCGTCTCGGCCATGGGCGAGGTGCAGGGCCGTGGCGGCGCCAAGCTGGTTGGCAACCTGGGCAAAAAGAAAGTGGTTCTGATCACACTCAAGAACGACTTTGGCCAGTCGCTGGCCGCAGGCTTCAAGGAGGCTGCGGCCAAGTACGGCATCACCATTGCAGGCGAACATGAATACAGCATCCAGGACCGCCAGTTTGGCGCACTGGTCTCGGCCGTCAAGGCGCAAGAGCCTGAAGTGATTTACGCCAGCGGTTACTTCTACACCGCCGGCCCCCTGGTCAACCAGCTGCGCGCTGCCGGCGTCACAGCCACCATCATCGGGCAAGAGGGCTACGACTCCGAGAAGTTCATGGAGATTGCGGGGCCCGCATCGGAAGGCGTTTTGATCACCACATCCCTGGACCGCGACTCGGCCAACCCCGCCACCAAGGCATTCCTGGCTGACTTCAAGGCCGCCAACAACGCGGGCGCCGACATGGTGGCCGCGGCCACCTACACCGCCACCCAGGTGTTGATTGACGGCCTTCGCAAGACCGGCGGCAAAGGCGGCGCCGCACTGCGCGATGCCATTGCAGCGGGCACTTACGACAGCGCCATTGGCAAGCTGACCTTCAACGACCTGCACGAGGTCAACAAGGACCTGCAGGTGCAGGTGGTGAAGGACAAGAGCTTCCACCGCCACTCGGTAATTTCGGACCCCGTGTTGCTGGCTGCACCGACCAAGTCAACCAAGTAAGCGTCGACTCCACAGCCTTGCGCAAGGCAGAAGCACGTCCATGTTTTTTATTGAACTCATTGCCCAAAGCCTGGTGCAGGGCAGCATCTACGCGCTGATTGCGCTGGGGCTGACCCTGGTCTACGGCCTGCTGCGCATCCTGCATGTGGCGCACGCCAGTCTGTTCACGCTGGGTGCCTACATGGGCGTGCTGACCTACAACGCCACGGGCAGCATGCTGCTCACGCTGCTGGCGGCCATGGCGGTTTCGGGCCTGTCGGGCGTGGCCATGTTCCGGCTCGCTTACCAGCCCATTCTGAAGCAGCCCCCGCATGTGGCGCTAATTGCGTCCATCGGCCTGTTCATCGCGGCAGAAGAATGTTTTCGCATCACCTTTGGCGCCTCGGGCCTGTCGTTTGCCAACCCCCCGTTGCAAGGACAGGTACAGCTGCCAGGTGGACTCCAGTTCAAGCAAGCCGAGCTGGCGGTAATGGGGGGCACGGTGCTCATCATTGGCATTTTGGGCTGGTTGCAAACGCGCACCCGCATTGGCGTGGCCTGCCAGGCCACCGTGTCGGACCCTCAAATGGCCGAGTCGTTTGGCATACGACTCACCATGGTGCGTGATTTGAATTTTTTGATCGGCTCGGCACTGGCCGGTTTTGCCGGTGTCTGGGTGGCCCTGCTGAACAACCTGGTCGAGCCCACCATGGGCAGCGTGCCCTCGTACAAGGCGCTGGCCATCATTGTGCTGGGCGGCTTGGGCTCGGTACCGGGCACATTGATGGCGGCACTGGTGCTGGGTTTGGTGGAGTCTTTTGGCATGGTCTATCTGGGTAAGGTGTTGGACCGCAACGCCATTGCATTCACCTTCTTGATTGTGGTGCTGATGGTCAGGCCACAAGGCCTGTTCGCCAAGCGCTAGGACGAGGCCGCCATGAACTACGAAATCTCC
>CAIYDK010000198.1 GCA_903924955.1 uncultured beta proteobacterium
CCAAAAATAAACGTCACTTGCGTGGTTCAACATCAGTTCATGAGACCGATATGGGTCGCATGTCACAGATGCTGCCAGGCCGTGGTATTTAATTAACGACGAACAAGGAGTACTTCAATGCCTCGCGTCAAACGTGGTGTAACGGCTCGCGCCCGCCACAAAAAAGTTTTAGCCCTTGCAAAAGGTTTCCGTGGTCGCCGCGGTAATGTCTTCCGGATCGCCAAAGAAGCGGTGATGAAGGCCGGGCAATATGCCTACCGTGATCGCCGCACCAAGAAGCGTGTTTTCCGTCAATTGTGGATTGCACGTATCAACGCTGCAGCCCGTCAGTGCGGCATGACCTACAGCCAGTTTGCCAATGGTCTGAAGAAGGCGAACATCGAGATCGACCGCAAGGTTTTGTCCGATATCGCAGTCCATGACATGGCTGCATTTGCCGGCATCGTGGAACAAGTCAAGGCCAAGCTGGCCGCTTGAGTTCACGCTGATTCATCTTCCGAGTCGCTGCGGACCGGCACCAGTCGCCCTGCGGCAGGTTCTGGTTTCAAGCAAACGGAAGAAGGTTGATGCAATGAAATAAAGGGCTAGAGCTTGAAAGAGCGCTAGCCCTTTTTCAATAAATAAATACTGTTGAGTTGCGATTTGGCTGCATTAAATTAGTCTCGAAATGACAAGAGATCCTATGAACGAGTTGAACACCGTTGTTGCAAGTGCCCAGGCTGCCTTCAAGCAGGCTGCGACGCCGGCTGACCTAGAGAACGCGAAAGCCTTGTTTCTCGGCAAGTCGGGCCATATCACGGAACTGATGAAGGGCTTGGCGACCTTGCCGGTTGAGCTAAAGAAGCCTCAAGGCGCTGCCATTAACCTGGCTAAGCAGGCCATCGAAGCCGCTTTGAATGCACGCCGTCAGGCATTGGCGGACGCTAAATTGCAGGCTCAACTTGAAGCTGAGGCGCTCGATGTGACCCTGCCTGGGCGTCAACGTGGGCCGGGCGGTTTGCACCCGGTTTCAATTGCGCTGGAACGTATAGAAGCCATTTTTGGGTCCATGGGTTTCGAGGTGGCACAAGGCCCCGAGATTGAGACCGATTGGTTCAACTTTACGGCGTTGAACACGCCCGAAGATCATCCCGCGCGCTCGATGCATGACACCTTTTATGTCGAAGGTGGCAGTGCCACCGCCCCCAATTTACTGCGTACCCATACCAGTCCAATGCAGATTCGCCACGCGGTGCAGCATGTCAAGAAACATCGCACGGCGCTGGGTGTCGACAGCGATGGCCTATTCTCCGGCGCCATGCCCGAGATTCGTGTCATCGCCCCGGGACGCACCTATCGCGTTGACAGCGATGCGACCCACTCGCCGATGTTCCATCAGTGTGAAGGTCTGTGGGTTGGCGAGAATGTCAGCTTCAAAGATCTCAAATTTGTCTTCACGGATTTTTGTCGTATCTTTTTTGAGTCAAGCGACTTGATGCTGCGTTTTCGGCCCAGTTTTTTCCCTTTTACGGAGCCAAGCGCTGAAATCGATATTCAGTTTCAGAGCGGTCCACTGGCGGGTCGCTGGCTGGAAGTGGCCGGCTCGGGGCAGGTGCATCCGAATGTGGTTCGCAACATGGGACTGGACCCTGAAAAATTCATTGGCTTTGCCTTCGGTATGGGACCGGATCGACTCACCATGCTGCGTTATGGCGTAAGCGACCTGCGCCTTTTTTTTGACGGCGACATCCGCTTTCTCTCGCAATTTCAATAAAAGACTTGTCGCGACAGCGCGGAGAATAGCCGCTGCAAAAGCTAATTCCAACTGATTGAAAGACTATGCAATTCCCCGAATCCTGGCTGCGCGAATTCTGCAACCCTCCGTTAACAACCCAGCAGCTGGCTGACACCCTTACCATGGCAGGGCTGGAAGTGGAACAACTCAGCCCCGTAGCGCCGCCGTTCTCCGGGATTGTGGTGGGGGAAATCAAAGAGGCGGTACAACACCCCAACGCGGATCGTCTGCGTGTTTGTCAGGTGGACGTGGGCCAGGCGGAGTTGCTTAACATTGTGTGTGGCGCGCCCAATGCGCGAGTTGGCATCAGGGTGCCAGTTGCCCTTGTTGGTGCCGAGTTGCCGCCCGGTGAGGACGGGAAACCCTTCGTTATCAAGGTTGGCAAATTGCGTGGCGTCGAAAGTCAGGGAATGCTCTGCTCGGCGCGTGAATTGCAACTCTCCACCGACCATGCCGGCCTGCTTGAACTCCCCGCCGCTGCAACCTTGGGGCAGGACATTCGAAAGCATCTCAATCTCGACGACACATTGTTCACGCTCAAACTTACGCCCAATCTAGCCCATTGCCTAAGCGTGTTTGGCGTCGCGCGCGAACTCGCCGCATTGACAGGCACACCGCTGAAATACAGCACCTTTGCGCCAGTTCCGGTTGGTAACACCGAAAAGTTGCCTGTGAAAGTTGAAGCGCCTGATTTGTGTGGTCGTTTTTCGGGTCGCATCGTCCGCCACGTCAACACCCGTGCCAGCACACCACCGTGGATGGTCGATCGACTCGCGCGGTGTGGCCAGCGTAGTGTGACAGCGCTGGTGGATATCTCCAACTATGTCATGTTCGAGTACGGTCGTCCCTCGCATATCTTTGACCTTGACAAGATTCACGGAGGCCTTGAAGTTCGTTGGGGCAAGGCCGGCGAACAACTCAAATTGCTCAATGGCAACACGGTTACTGTTGACGAGAAGGTCGGTGTCATTGCGGACGCGCAACAGGTCGAGTCACTGGCGGGCATCATGGGTGGTGACGCCACGGCAGTGGGTGACGACACGCAGCATGTTTATGTCGAAGCCGCTTTTTGGTGGCCCAAAGCCATTGCCGGACGCTCGCGCCGCTTCAACTTCTCGACTGACGCGGGTCACCGCTTCGAGCGTGGTGTGGACCCTGGTCAGACGGTGGAGCACATCGAACGCATCACACAATTGATCATAGATATCTGCGGCACGGACAGCACAGTCTGTGGTCCGATCGATGATTTGCAGGTGAATATGCCGGTGGCAACGACGGTTAACCTGCGCGTGGCGCGTGCCAGCAAGGTCATTGGTATGCCTCTGACACAGGCTCAGTGTGTTGATGCCCTTCAGCGCCTACAGTTACCGCTGACGCAGACCGACGGTTTGGTTACTGTAACGCCACCTTCCTACCGTTTTGATTTGCAGATTGAAGAAGACTTGATTGAAGAAGTGGCGCGCATCATTGGCTACAACGAATTGCCGCAGACACCGCCTCTGGCGCCAGTGACGGCCAATATTCGAGCCGAAGCGCAACTAAGTCCGTTTGCATTGCGCCGCTCACTTGCCGCGCGAGGCTACCAGGAAACCATCAACTTCAGTTTTGTGGACGAGCGCTGGGAGACGGAACTCAGTGGCAACCCGGCCCCAATTAAACTACTCAACCCGATCGCCAGTCAGATGAGTGTGATGCGCTCGAGTTTGCTGGGCTCCTTGCTCCAGGTGCAGAAGTTCAATCTGGACCGCAAGGCACGGCGTGTGCGTGTTTTTGAACTGGGTCGTGTCTTTCTGCGTGACGCTGCTGTGCAGAACTCTGATACCACGGTCGCTGGCTTCCATCAACCCATGCGTGTGGCCGGCATGGCATGCGGCAGTGCCAACGCGCTGCAATGGGGTAGCAACGAGACATGTGTTGATTTCTTCGACATCAAGGGCGATGTGGAGGCGCTGCTGGCGCCACGCAAGCCCGTCTTCGAGGCTGCAGAACACCCGGCTATGCATCCAGGGCGCTGTGCCCGCGTGCTATTGGCTGGCGTGGCGATAGGGTTCGTTGGAGAACTTCACCCCAGATGGTGCCAGACCTATGATTTGGCGCAGACGCCGGTGATGTTTGAACTGGAACTCGACGCCGTATTGCAGCGTGACGTGCCCGTGTTCAAGCCTGTATCCAAGCAGCAGGCTGTGGAGCGCGACATTGCCGTGCTGGTTGACGAAAAAGTCAGCCATGCCGTCCTGTTGGCGGCAGTGTGGGCCACACCCACGGCGGGTTTGCTGCGCGATGCCAGCGTATTTGACATTTATCGCCCAAAGGCACCAACAGATCCAACGGCGCAGTCTGGTTCAAGTCCCGAGAAAAGCATGGCGTTGCGCCTGACGCTCAACAGCGAAGAATTCACCTTGGCTGATGAGCAGATCGACGCCACGGTGCAGGCGGTGCTTGCGTCATTGACAGCGACGCTGGGTGCGCGGCAGCGAGCCTGAAGCGCTACCATGCATCCTGCTCAGAATTATGTGAAGTGAGAACGCAATGAACATCTCGGTAGAGAGTCTGGAAACACCGGCGCTGACCAAAGCCCAACTGGCAGAGCTTTTGTTTGAGCAAATTGGACTCAATAAACGTGAGTCCAAGGACATGATTGACGCATTTTTTACCCTGGTTTCGGACAGTCTGGTTGAAGGCAAAGACGTCAAGATCTCTGGCTTTGGCAATTTTCAGATCCGCACCAAGGCACCTCGCCCTGGACGCAACCCAAGAACCGGCGAAGCCATTCCAATAGAAGCACGCCGCGTTGTAACCTTTCACGCCAGCCACAAACTCAAAGAACAAATTCAGGAACAGGATCGTTCCACCTGATTCACCTGATGCGCATTTCTTTTACCATTTGACCGATTGCCTGCATTCGCAGCTTTACACGCTGCGGTTACTTAGAGTAATCTTGCAGCTTTCTCTCCTACGGTATTGATTTAAATGGAGAAAACTCTCCCTGCTATTCCTGCTAAGCGCTACTTTACGATCGGTGAAGTCGGTGATCTTTGTGGCGTCAAACCCCATGTGCTACGGTATTGGGAGCAGGAATTCACGCAACTACGCCCGATGAAGCGGCGCGGCAATCGCCGCTACTACCAGCACCATGAGGTGCTGATGATCCGGCGCATCCGCGATCTGCTTTATGACCAGGGTTTCACCATCAGCGGCGCGCGCAACAAGATGCAGGAGATTCTGCAGACAGAACGGGACAAGAAGAAAAACGGCGAAGTCATGCTCGATGGCGTCGATGTCCTCGAAATGGGCGATTCCGACCTGAACGACGCAGAAGATACGCAGAACGATGAAGATGCAGAGCATGTGGCAGATCGTTTGTTGCTGGTTCGTCGTGAACTATTTGAAATTCGCGACCTGCTCTCGCTGAGCCTCTGAAGAGCAGGCGGTCTACCGTCTATAATCGAGCCCAGATCGGTGTGTGGCGCAGCCTGGTAGCGCACTTGCATGGGGTGCAAGGGGTCGAAGGTTCGAATCCTTTCACACCGACCAGTAGACAGTACAAAGGCCGCTAAGAACATACACTTAGCGGCCTTTTTCATTGGGGAATATCAAAATTACGTTGCAACGACATACATAGACCACTATTGACTGCCAACCAAAAACCGGGGAACATATCGGGGAACGAACCGGAATATGTGGCTGATTTTTGGCAACTGTTCCCCGGTTCCATTGGGGAATGCCATGTTGACCGATGCAAAGTGCCGTAATGCAACCTGCCCACCAGAGAAGAACCGGGCTCGATTTACTGATGCCAATGGCCTCTATCTCGAAGTCAGTCCAGCGGGATCGAAACGATGGTTCTGGAAAACCTACTCCGAAGGGAAAGAGAGTCGCATGGCGCTGGGCAGTTACCCGACAGTCAACTTGGCGGCAGCACGCAAGGTTCGGGATGCAGCAAAGCTGCAAAAGTCCCAAGGTGTTGACCCAATACAAGCACGCAAGGTAGAACAGCTCAAGGCCACCACACCGGATGCCGACACCTTCAAAGTAACGGCGCTCGAATGGTACGAAATGAAGTTGTCAGGTTGGAGCAGTCACTACGCCATCAGGGAAAAGCGCAATCTCGAAAAAGATTTATTCCCCCACTTCGCAGCACGGCGCATTGGTGACATTCAACCCATAGAACTGCTGGCAGCGGTGAAGCGGGTGGAGGAACGCGGCGCTCTGGACGTGGCACACCGAGTGCTGACAACAGCGGGGCAAGTCTGGCGCTATGCGGTGGCCACAGGACGCGCAGGGCGGGACGTGAGCGCAGATATCAAAGGCGCACTAACGCCGCACCACGGCAAACACTTTGCGGCCATCACTGACCCGGTAAAGCTTGGTGAACTGATCCGCATCATTCGGGGCTATCAAGGCGGACCGATAGTGCGGGCGGCGCTGCAACTGGCACCCATGCTGTTTCAGCGACCCGGTGAGCTACGGGCAGCGGCATGGGCTGAATTTGATCTAGATGCGGCGCTCTGGACTATTCCCGCAGCAAGAATGAAACGGCGCGTAGACGGCAAGAAGAATGGCGACCCACACGTTGTCCCATTGCCGACGCAAGCGGTAGAGATATTGCGCAAGCTTCAACCATTGACCGGCCACGGCACTTTGTTGTTTCCCGGTGAACGCAGCCACGACAGGCCTATCAGTGACAACACATTACGGGCGGCATTGTTGACGCTGGGCTACGGGCCAGACAAGCAAAGCGTACACGGATTCAGAGCCACGGCACGCACCATGCTGGCAGAGATACATGATGTTGACCCGCTGGTGATCGAAGCGCAGCTAGCCCATGCGGTGAAGGATGCCAACGGACGCAGCTATAACCGCACCACTTACCTGAAACACCGTGCCACCATGATGCAGCAATGGGCAGACTATCTTGACAAGCTGGCCAAAGGCGCGGACGTGATCGAATTCAGGGCGGCATGATGTCAGGCCCTAAAAGAAAGTTCCGGCTTGTCAGCAAAGAGAGGCTGCTGAAAAGCGGAGTGCTGCGGACCTCAAGCAGCTCAGATGGCGTTGTTGATGTGGTGGCGGGACTGGAGCTCGGGGATGCGCTCGGGGGTGTGCTTGACACTGGACTGGTTGCACTGCTGCCAAAGAGGACGCGCCAGCAAGCGCACCGGCTGCTCGAACACAACACGTTGTGGCTGTTAAAGCCGAAGGAAAAGACTCTTGCTGGGCTGCACCAGAAAGCCACTGCTCGTGACTTGGTGCTACGGGCGTTGCCCAAGGTCATTGGCCCGTTGTATTGGGAAGAAAAGCAAAAAAAGGGAATTGGCTTGGTGCAGGCCATGGACAGACGCAGGGTTGCCGATTGGATCAAGGCAGGGATCGAGACCCCCGGTAGCGAACTTAATCAGGCCCTCCAAGACTCACCCTTCAACGACCTATGCGAATTGAACAGGGGCTGGGACTGGTGGTATCGATTGCTGGGCAACACGCAGAAGTTGTAGAAAGTTTGTAGAGTAATCCTGTCTGTCTTCGGCAGGCGAGAAACTTTACCCCATTCACCAGCAACCGCTAGTGAAAATCAAAGGGGTTCAGCAATGGATATTTTGAGATTACCAGTCGTAAAACTGCGCAGAGGCCACCGCTCCGATGCGAGCATCTACAACGAAATCCACGCCGGGTTATTCACCACCGGCGTCGCCATCGGTCAAAGGGCCAGAGGGTGGCCTGACTATGAGGTGGACGCGATAAACGCAGCGCGTGTTGCGGGCAAGTCCGACGATGAAATTCGTGAACTGGTCAAACGGCTTCACGCCAAACGCACCGATCTGGTCATGGGCTAAGGGGCACGCCATGACCCATACCAACACCATAGAAAAAGCTACTGGCGCTATCAACGCCAGTAGCCCGCACCCTCACACCAACGCTGCGAAGTTTCCCACGGAACAGACTCAACGTAAAGCCTTGCTTGCTGCCGTACCCACGCCCGACAAGGCCACCATCATGTCTGCGTTAAAGGTACTTTTCGACCCGACTGATGTCATTGAACTCAGGGCCATCTATAAAGGCGGGAAGAGGCGCACAGACGCTGGGTACTTTGACGGCGAACACTGGAACGAATTGTCAGACAGCGCGGCGAGGATGAGCAATCGGGGCGCAGCCGTCTACATCACACTGAACCCCGTCGATCCGCAATTGCTTAGCCGTTACTGCAATCGCGTGCAAGAGTTTGCGCCGGCAACAACTACCGACAAGCAGATTATGCGGCGGTGCTGGCTGTTAGTTGACTTCGACCCAGTGCGGCCTACAGACACCAGTGCAACGGACATTCAGCTCAAGGCGGCAAAAATCAAGGCGGCAGCGGTGCACCTCTACCTTGCGGGCATTGGCTGGCCTGCGCCGCTGGTAGCTAGATCAGGTAATGGTTACCACCTGCTGTATGCGATAGAACTGCCGAATGATGACGAGTCGGCAGCACTGGTGAAAGCCGTATTGGTGGTACTTGGTGATCTGTTCGACGACTCACAAACCAAAGTCGATAGAAGCGTCTACAACGCGGCCCGCATCTGCAAACTGTACGGCACGGTCGCGAACAAGGGGGATCACACACCGGCAGCACCGTGGCGGCTTTCCAAGTTGTTGCAGACTCCAGAGCGGGTTGTGGTATCCGTCGAACAACTTCGCCAGCTTCTGCCATCACCAGTAGTGGCGGCCGCAAAGCCAATCACCAGCTTGAATGAGCGTTTGTCGGGGCAATTCAGTCTTGAGGATTTCCTGACCCGGCACAGCATGGAATACAAGGCAGACCAGCACGACGGGCGAGAGCGCTTCAAGTTGTCCGTGTGCCCATTCAACCCGGAGCATGTCAACGGCGAGGCAGCAATCTTTCGCAAACCATCAGGGGAGTTGGGGTTCAAGTGTATGCACGACTCATGCAGTTCAAAGCGTTGGCGCGATGTGCGTGAACTATTGGACGGCGCACCGGGCCATAGGGCAAATGAGGACGTTTCTCCCGCTTTGACTGACGATGGCCAGCAGGAATGGCCGACCCCGATGCCATTGATCGCGCAGATCGCGGGGCAGCAGTACCCACTGGACGCCTTGCCGGATGTAGTGCGCTGCGCAGTGCAGGAAGTAGCGGGGTTTGCGAAAGCTCCTATTCCCCTGATCGCAACGTCGGCACTGGCGGCGCTATCGCTGGCGATTCAGGCACATGTTGATGTGCAGCGGGCCGATAAACTGCACGGACCTTGCGGATTGTTTCTACTGGCCATTGCCGACAGCGGTGAGCGTAAATCAACTTGTGACGGCTTCTTTTCGAAAGCCATACGCGACTATGAGGCAGAGCAATACGATGCAGCAAAATCACGACTCACAGCGTACAAGTCCGAACATGACGCATGGGAGGCACAGCGCAACGGTCTAAGGGAAAAGATCAAAGCGCTAGCCAAGGCAAGCAAGCCCCACCTTTCGCAAGTGCAAGAGCTGCGCAACGTTGACCTGAGCGAACCCAAATCACCCAGAGTGCCACGGCTGATCTATGGCGACGTCACACCGGAGGAACAGGCGCACGCACTGGCAAAGCAGTGGCCATCGGGCGGCGTCATCAGCAGCGAGGCTGGCACCGTATTCGGCAGTCACGGGATGGGCCGTGACTCAGCGATGCGTAACTTTGCCCTCCTAAATCAGTTGTGGGATGGAGCGTCGCTTAAGGTTGACCGCAGATCGACCGACAGTTTCACGGTACGCGGTGCCCGGCTCACAATGGCATTGCAGGTGCAGGAACCGACGATCAGGGCATTCTTCGCCGACACAAAGGGGCTGGCACGCGGTACGGGCTTTCTGGCACGGTTTCTGGTGTCATGGCCACAGTCAACGCAGGGCACACGCCATTTCACAGAGGCACCGGCTAACTGGCCAGCGCTGGCGACATTCAATAGCAGATTGACGCTAATCTTGAACCGACCGGCACCGATTGACGATGATGGAGCGCTGACACCCGCCATGCTGAAACTGTCACCGGACGCAAAAACGGCGTGGGTCGCGTTTCACAATGCCATTGAATCAGAGCTATCGACCGGCGGCGAGTTGTACGACGTGCGCGACGTAGCCAGCAAGACCGCCGATAACGCAGCGCGGCTGGCGGCACTTTTTCATACATTCACCGGCAGCATCGGGCCGATTGATGTAGAGGCTATGGAATCAGCAGGGAGCATAGCAGCATGGCACCTGTCGGAGGCGCGGCGCTTCTTTGGTGAACTGGCGATGCCTTTGGAACTGGCCAACCCGGCGCGGCTGGAATCGTGGATGCTGGAGTATTGCCAGCGGGAAAACACCGACAGCGTGCCGACGCGCCAGATTCAGCAATTCGGGCCTAGTGGGTTGCGCGACAAAGCGGCATTCTTGGAATCCATTAAAGAACTGTCAGAACTGGGGCGGGCACGGCTGGTGCAGGACGGGCGCAAAAAGCTGGTGCAGATCAACCCCGCGTTGATCTCACGAACTGTAGCAAGAGTAGCAGCTGTAGCGGTAGCAGGGGTCAATGACGCAAAAACAGCTTTGATAACGGAGGCCGCATGACAACTGCTAACTGTACTCATCAAAACCAGCTTCCCGAGCGCTGGCAACACAGATGGCAGCATTTATCGGCTTTTGGGTCCGGCTGTCTTGCTACTGCTACACCTGCTACTTTTGCTACACATCTTCGGGCGATTCCAACCGCGGACTGTAGCAACTGTAGCGAGCGCATCCCAATCGCTGTGAATTTCGATAGCCCACTCCAAAACTAACGGAACGAATCATGAAACAGACCTGCCAACAAGTATTTCAAGACGCAGTAGCAGAGCGGCGCCAGTACCCTCTTTATGAGGGCCTATTCAAGTTAAGGGAGGGCCGCCATTCGTTGCAGGCCTTTGCTGACGAAATCCAAACCATTGCTGCCTTCAAGCGCAAGGAAGTTGACAAGCACCAATTACAAATGTGCCAAACATGGGAGATCGCTCAGTGGCTCAGGTCAATGCCTGTCAATGTCGCACACCTATTGGGCCGCACGGTGCTGCCCGCATTCAGCGCGCTGGGTGCCGATGGTGTTCCTCTGTCGGAGGTAGCCAAATTGCAAAAGGACGCTGCAGTGCGGATCAACCGCATCGTTGCCAGACTGGACCTTGCCCAGCAAACATTGGCAGAACTGATCGTGATGGAATATGACCGCATGCTGGCCGGGGTTCCGACGCTTGCCGCTGAAGTTCAGGAAGTGTTGGACCTTATCGACTCGACTATCAGCCACTGTCTCCCTTGGGTCAATGCATCAATCCCTGACGCTGACCCGTCAGGACCCGCCTAACCGGATTTGAACCATGCCGTATAGCAAACTCGATCCTGATCGCCGGTGCACGGCAATGTGTCGCTCACGGGGTGAACGCTGCAGAAATGCCCCAGCCTACGGTTGCAAAACGTGCCGTTACCACGGCGCAAAAAGGCAGGAAGCGACCAAGGTCGGCGCAGAACATGGCAGGTACAAAACTGGTTACTACACGCAAGACGCAAAAGCCATGCACAAGGCGACCACCATCCGGCTGATGGACTTGGAAGAGATTGGATTCAGACTCGGAATCATGGCCGGAAAACGGACACCCGGCAGAAAACCCGGGCGCTAGACCGCATTAACTATCCCAAAGTCCAGAAACGGGCTTGCATAAAAGAGCCCAGCAGCGCAGACTGTAACAAGATGTCAAAAAGGGAACTGTCTTGGGCAGCACTCACCGAGCGCATTGCAAGTGTGGATTTGAAACGGAAGCCACCGTTGGCGGCAGCAAGGCCAAGTTTCTTGAAAAGTCCTATTTCCCGTACTACTGCGGTGAATGCGGCATCGTCAGTGTCAACATTGCCAAGCTAAAAGCTGATGATATCCCGCCTTGCCCGACGTGCCACGGGGCTGAGATTCATCAGTACGGACTGCCGCCAGTGTCTGTACCCCTGCCGCTGCCTAAGCCGCCCCCGCAACCCAAGGCAAGAGGACTGTTTGCATTCCTGTTTGGGAGAAAGCCAGTTAAGGTTCAACTCGCGCCTGAGGCGGTAGCTACACCGCCACCACTGGTCAGAGAAAACCGCAGAACCCTCCAGTGGGACAGCTATGAAGCCAACGAGTTTGAAAACCTCTGCCCAGCTTGCAAGCAGATGACGATGGTGTTCAGTACAGCGTCAGTGATGTTTGATTGACCGACATGACTACAAACCGGCCGACCCAAACAACGCAGATGGCGACATTTTCAGCGGGTCAGCAATTGTTATTACTAGAAAAGCGATGACGTCTATGAAGAAATTTTCAATAGTCCTTTCGGTGATTGCGCTCTCGTTTGCAAGCATCGGGTTGGCACAGACCGTGGCACCTCCACAAACTCAAGCAACTCTGCAAGACGTTTACGACGCTATGGTGGCTGCCGATGCCGCTGGTGACACCGTCAAAGCTAAAAAACTGGCGCTGCTGATAGACGAGATTCAGCCAAGGCAAAATGGCAAGATCGTTACCCCGGCAGCTACCGTCATAAATGGCAACGAAAAATACATATGTGCTCACTACTGTCCGGTCAAAACCCAAACAAAACCAATTGGTTAGCGCTGGGTGAGGGTTGGATTTGGTGGCCATCGGGCTGCAAGGCGCATGAAATCAGGGTTTTCTCAAAGACCGAGACCG
>CAIYDK010000199.1 GCA_903924955.1 uncultured beta proteobacterium
CTGCAAAAGCCGCTCGGTTTGCAGGCGCTGCTCTGCGGCGTTGGCAAAGGCACCCAGAATCGAGCACTCGGCGTCTGACACATCCACCGTGGCGGTCGGGCCTTTGAGCTGAAGTGTGGTGGAGTTGAGGGTGAGAGCCACCAGGGACGCCCTCGCCGGCAGAATGTGGCGCAGGCGGCGGGCCACCGCATGGATGGCAGCACCCAGCTCTTCGGGCGAGGTGGGCTTGGTCAGATAAATGTCGGCACCACTGTCGTAGCCACCCACCTTGTCATGCTGGCGATCACCCGCGGTGAGCATGATGACGCCCGTGTCAGGCGACGAGGCACGGATGCTGCGCGCCAGACTCAGGCAATCTTCACCGACCAGACAAAGGACCACGATGTCAACGCTCAGGTCCTGGAGTATCTCGACCCGTGCATCGGCGTGGCTGATGCCCCGTGCGCTGTGGCCCATGGCGCGCAAAGCCTGCACCATGGTCTGGCGCATGGTTTCAACCGGCTCAATGATGAGGATTTGTGGGTGCAGGGCGGTCACGGGTAGGAAGCTTTCGGACTATTTGCGTGTCACTGTAGTGACGTGCAAATTCCAAAGTCTTCCCTTCCTGATACTTCCCTACGAATACCTACAAATGTCTACCTTTGCTGACAGAAAGCGACTGGTTTTACCCGATTTCAACGGCCACGCAGAGTTGGTAGCCGGTGCCACGAATGGCTTTGATGGTAGGGGCAGCGGCGCCCGCTTGCTCCAGCCTTTTGCGCAAACGCACGATTTGCACTTCCATCGCGTTTTTGCTGGCATCGTCGGCCGTTTTCCCTGACAGCTCGATGAGTTGCCAGTGCTCCAGGCGGTGGTCTCTGGCCTTGGCAAACGCCGACAAAAGCGTGGCCTCCTGGTCTGACACATCACATAGACCCAAGGGGCCGCGCAACTGCAGAGTCACCATATTCAAGGTCAGGGCCTGTGTGGCAGCCACGCGGGGGCGTATGCGCCGGGCCAGCGCGGCTATTGCGGCACCCAACTCATCCACCGAGGTGGGCTTGGCGAGGTAAATATCTGCACCACTTTCATAGCCCCGCATTTTGTCGCGCAGCTGGTTGCGGGCGGTGAGCATGATGATGCCGATGTCGGGCTCTGCGCTGCGAATCCGCTGTGCGACGCTGATGCCGTCTTCACCCGGCAGGTTGAGGTCAAGCACCAGCAGATCTGCCCGGAAAGCGCCCAATTCATCGTCCAGCGCCTCTGCGCAATCGGCGCCCTGAACAACGTGGCCCATCGCCTGCAACGCCTCCACGGTGGCTTGGCGCAGGTCGTCGTTATCCTCGACGACGATGATGTTCAGGCTGGTATCCATAGGGTGAACTGTACCTGCTCTGCCAGCGGGGTGTAGCGCAACTGGCCACCAAGTTTGCGCGCAAAGCCGGCAGCGATGTGCAGGCCCAGGCCGGATCCGATCCTGCCCTGCGCACCCGGAGCACGGTAATACTTTCTGAACACCCGCTTGGGATCTGGCATGCCAGCCGTGCCAGCAAAATTGCTGACGGTCACCTGGACCCCTGTTGCACCCTTGTTCGAGGCTGAGTCGATGGTGACCTGAACCACCCCATCATGGGAACCGTACTTGAGTGCGTTATCAATCAGGTTGGAGATGATCACACTGAAAAGTTGCTGATCGGTGCGCACCGGGCCGATGGTGCCTGCCTCAATCGTCACACGCTGCGGGGCACTGCAAGCGGCACGGACGTCGCTTGCGATGGCAACCACATCGCATGCCCCCTCGGTCACCTCGACTCTGCCGTGGGCCAGTCGGTCGGACTGCAGGCAGCGCTCAATGACGGCGTTCATGGATTCAATGGAGCGCCCCACGCGCGACTTCACTCCTTCGGGGATCTGGGTACTGCCCAGCGTCATGGAGATGGTGGACAAGGGGGTCTTGAGTTCGTGGCTGAGCATCGCGAGAAATCGGTCTTGCTCGACGCGACGCCGTATTTCAATGGTCAATAGGTATGCGAGCGTCAGCACCACAGCAAAAA
>CAIYDK010000200.1 GCA_903924955.1 uncultured beta proteobacterium
CAAATCAAGGGCCACGATTGACGCAAAGTATCGTGGCAGGAACCTCTGGATTGCCTTCCCTCATTGGGTCAGCGCCAATCAACAGGATTGGTATGTTGTCCCGCACGACACGTTGACGAAACTTTGGGACCGTCGCAGTACCAGCGCTATCGGCCCGCAGCATGCCGGAACGCCACCAAAGAGGCTGCTAGATGCACTAGCCGATTTTCGCGTTGGCTCTGTCGCATTGGGTTGAAGGCAAATTCAATATGCTTCGCCAATCGCGGGCAATCGAGGTTTCAAGCTGGTCACGGACCCGCCATGCGTGACATTGACCGAAGGGGATTGCTGACCTACCTGCAAGGTCAATTTGAAATCGACTGGAAGGGCTGTCACGGTATTGCCCACTGGGCGAGAGTTCGTGCCAATGGTCTGATGCTTGCAGAGCAAACAGGGGCGAATCGCCATGTTGTCGAACTATTCGCCTTCTTTCATGACTCACGGCGCACGAGTGAGGGCATTAATCTTGGGCATGGACGGCGCGGATCGGTCCTGGCTGAACAACTCAGGGGCAGATTCTTTGACGCATCGGACGCTGAAATGGCACTGCTCCACCATGCTTGCGTTTATCACAGTGACGGCATCAACACCGGCGACACGACGGTGCTGACTTGTTGGGATGCAGACCGGCTCGATTTGGGTCGCGTGGGCATGACGCCAGACCCAAGATACCTTTGCACCAAGGCCGCGAGACAAGAATCTAACCTGCAAAGAGCTCATGCAAGAGCCATCGCTTGGGTCGATAGACAGACGCGCTGGACTACTGATAGCGACCAGGCATGGCCGATAAGTCCCAAAATGGAAGGAAGGTAGAAATGGCAACATCAACAAAGCTGCTCGGCGATGCAGGCGAGCATTACGCACTGAGTCAATTCAGCTTCGCAGGAAAGTACGCAGCCAAGATGCCGGACAACTGGAGAGGCTATGACTTGGCGGTGGAGACGGGCTCAGAACTGGTCAGGGTCAGCGTCAAGACGCGCAGTGAATCTGATGATATGAGATGCAGCCCTTTGTTTCACTGGAATCATCGGAGATGCTGTGACTGGATCGTTTTTCTTTTCAAGCCTAAGCAAGGTCCTTTTCGGTCATGGGTCGTCCCGGCAATGTTGGCAGACGAATGCGCCACGAAGTCTAGGGAGTGGATGGATAGGCCTTTGGATCGTGAGTTAAGTTTGACCAGGCTAGGCAAACCACCCTTGGCTGAATATGCAGACAACTGGTCCATGAAGCTCAAAGTGCTCGCCCCATCTGCCACGGAGTCATCATGCTAGGCGCGATTATTGGTGACATCGTGGGATCGGTCTACGAGTTTGACAACATCAAAACCAAGGACTTCCCACTTTTTCGAGAAGACAGTCGGATCAGTGACGACACGGTCTGCACCGTTGCCGTGGCCGACATCATCCTGAATCACAAGGACCCGGTCGAGACACTGGTGTACTGGTGCCGAAAGTACCCCGGAATGGGATATGGCGACCGTTTCGTAAAGTGGTTTGACCTGCCGTGGCAGGAACCGTACAACAGCTTTGGCAACGGTGCCGCCATGCGGGTTAGCCCCGCCGCATTTCTGGCCCCATCAATTCAGTACGCAAGAAAGCTGGCGACCGCCGTGACAGAAATCACGCACAACCACCCTGAGGGGCTGAAGGGCGCTCTGGCAACCAGCGACGCGATCTGGCTGGCATCCAGTGATGCTACGCC
>CAIYDK010000201.1 GCA_903924955.1 uncultured beta proteobacterium
AGGTCCCTGGTCTGGCGCGCCTGGACTGAACCGGAACGGCTCATGCCCTGGTTCTGCCCCCTGCCCTGGAAAACCATTGACTGCGAAATTGACCTGCGTCCGGGCGGCATTTTCCGCACCACCATGCAGTCACCGGAAGGCGGTGAGTTTCCCAATGCCGGTTGCTATCTGGAAGTTCTCCCCAACGAAAAGCTGGTGTGGACCAGCTGGTCGCCATGATCAAACGGGGAATCTGAGGGTGTTCAACCGCAATGGCTAACGCTCGTGACTAGATTTTTTTGGAAGTCTTAGTCGACCGCTACTGCCAGGTCGTGCGGAATTTGACTCCAAACTGCTGAAAGCTGTTGTCGTAGAGAGGGATTGAAGAGACATTTCGGACTTCGCTGTATTCGATGCGAACCGTGGTTCGGCGGGAGAGTTTGTGCTCCGCGGCGAGTTCGATGCCGGTAGCGCGGTCCATTCGCAGGGGCTCTGCGGCAAAGGCCGTTCCGTCGAATCGCACCTGTTGCAGTGATGCGCCCGTGGTCCACAGGATGTCCTGCCACTGCCATTGAATACTCGTCGACAGCATGGCACTGGTATGCGATAGCTCAACAAAGCCCTTTTCATTGCGCTCACGCGCCACAAATGCAGCGATGTCCATGCCTTCCAGGCCCGATAGTGGCCGGGCCACATGGCGCTGAACTGTCACTGATGCGGTGGATGAATCCAGATCCGAAAACGCTTCGCTGTGCCGATTGCTTCCCAAATCGGCAATTGCCATCCAGAGGTTTGCATTGGCCTGAGGCAGGGTCCAGGTCAACTGTGCACCGCGGACTTCCCGAAACGCACGCCCACCGACATCGATGCGTTGCAGGGTTCCTCCCCAGCCCACGCTCGCCGTCCCTACCGCCATATGCATGCTGGGTTGAATGGACGCCATACCAAAATCGAAGTCTGGCGCAGTGGGCAACTTCTTCTGACTGAAATCGGCAGCCAGCGACGCGCCCCAGTTATTGCCCAGTTGCCAGTTTGCGAAGGTCTGCAAGCCGATGCGATAACTTGTGCCACCCAGGCGCTGCAGTCCGTCCAGGCTGATGAGCTCACCCTGTGGCGAGAGCCTGATGAGCGGGGATGTTTGCGATTCATACCCGACACCTGCCTCACTGCTGATCTGCAGGGGCGATTCAGCCTGTGCAGACGCGCATGGACCTGTCAACGCCGCCCATGCGGCGAAGCAGGTCATGGTGCCGATACCGAGACGCATACGAATCTGGAATCAGGCACCACCCTTGCGGCACACCCGCGTATAAACGTTGCTGCCGGTCGCGGGGTCGGAGGACACCAGCACCCAGTAGCATTTGACGCCGCCACCCTGGCTGGTGGTGTTTCCGGCGTATGCCATTTGCGGTGCAATGAACAGGGTGCTGCTCAGTGCGGCAATGGATGCACAGGCGAGCATGCGGTCACAAAGTGTTTTCATCATGGCTTTTCTCCGATAGGTGGTTTGGTTGTAAAGGCGTCGCCGGCCAGGCCGCTGCAACACCACAACTACCGCACGGACCGTGCCAGGCGTAAAAACCAATAAAATCAACGACTTAGCGCTTTCAGGTGTCGCGCATCTGGTGATTTTGGGTCTTTTGCCCCAATCGCACTGGGGCAATTCACCCACCCAACGTTCGCGGACGTTTACCGCTGCATGCCGTGCCGCTCCATGCGGTAGCGCAAGGTGTCGCGGCTGATTCCAAGCAGAGCAGCGGCCTTGCTGACGTTGCGACCACTGGCATCCAACGCGCGCTGGAGATGCTCGCGCTCGATGGCATCGAGGGACATGGTTGCCGGCGCATCCGCGCTGCGAGGTCCTTGAGTGCCGCGGCGATGGGCGGTGCCCAGGTTGAGGCTGACTTCCGACAGGCTGCCGGTTCTCTGAAGCAATACTGCGCGCTCCAGAACGTTGCGCAGCTCTCGGATGTTGCCCGGCCAATCGTGCTCGGCCAAGGCGGCAATAGCACGGTCATCCATCGAGAGTTCCGCCCGCCCGTATCGCTTTGCCAGCTGTCTCAGGAAATGGTGTGCGAGTGTGGGGATGTCCTCCGCGCGGTCCCGCAGTGGCGGAATCTGGACCTGAAACACTTTCAAACGGTACATCAGATCCGCACGAAAACGGCCCTCCCGCACCTGCTCATCCAGATCGCGATTGGTTGCGGCAACGATGCGTACGTTGACCTGTCGGTCCGACAACGCGCCCAGGCGCCGCACACGGTAGTTTTCGAGCACGCGCAGCAACTTGGCCTGCAGGCCCAGGTCCAATTCGCCTATTTCATCGAGGAAAAGAGTGCCACCGTCTGCCGCCTCAATCAGGCCGATCTTGCGGGCATGGGCATCGGTAAAAGCGCCTTTCTCAAAACCAAATAACTCTCCCTCAATGAGATGCGCAGGCAGTGCGGCGCAGTTGACTTCGATAAAGGGGCCTTTGGCACGGGAGCCACTTTGGTGGCAGGCGCGTGCCACCAACTCCTTGCCGGTGCCAGTTTCGCCCAGAATGAGTACCGGAGCCGCCGGGGACTGGTCGGCAGGCTCAATGGACGCAATGGTGCGAACCAGATTGCGCAAGCTGTCCATGGCGGCCGAATTGCCGACCAAAGCATCCAGACTGGCTTGCTGGGCATCACGCTGGCGGTAGTAGTCCAGTGCCCTGCGCTCTCCACGCTCGGACAGGGCGCGCTCCACCACGTCTTTGAGACTTTGCAGGGTAACGGGCTTGGTCAATAAATCCATGGAGCCTGCCTTCATGGCTTCGACCGCCAGATTCACGCTCGCGTGGCCAGTGACCATGATGATGCGCGGTGGGTCGTCATTTGCCCGCAGAGCGCGTATGACCTCCAGGCCATCCATGCTTGGCAGCTGGAAGTCCACGATCACGACATCGGGCTGGACGCGTGCCGCCGCTTGCAGACCAAGCAATCCGTCATGCGCCACTTCTACCAAATGCCCTGACTTTTCAAAAAATTTGGCAATATTTTTCGCCAGTACCAACTCATCTTCTATGACCAAAAGCGTTGCCACCTAGGGGTTACTCCTTCATCTGCGTTGCAATGGCGGCCAGCGGCAACGTGAGCTGAACGCAGGTTCCACGCACGGGGGCGCGGCTCAGGCTCACTTCTCCTGCCCACTGCTCGACCATGCGTTTCACCAGCGCAAGTCCAATGCCCAAGCCACCGCTCTTGGTGCTAAAAAAGGGGCGAAATAGCGCCTGACGGACATCCTCGCGGATACCCGGCCCGCTATCCACAATTTGCAGGACGAGCCTATCGGCTGTGCGCGACCACGTCACCGCAATGTCACCGCCATCCGGCATGACGTCGGTGGCGTTGGCCAATATGCTGATCAAAATCTGGCGAAGCATGGCGGTATGGGCCTGTATCGCGGGCGCTTCCTCCGTGGGCACTGTCCAACGAATACCCCTGCGGTTCATTTCCGGAGCCATTTCGTTCAGACACTCAGCGATCACTTTGGAAGGTAATACGACTTCGGACTGAAGCTGGGGGGCCTGTGATACGCGTACCAGCTCGGTAATCCACCGGTCAGCGCGGTCGACCGATGCAGTGATATCGGCCGAGTGTTCCGCGAGGTCTGCCGCAGCGACATCACCGGCCTGGAGCATTTCGGCAGAGACACGAATCGACGCCAAGGGATTGCGCAGGTTATGGGCAACGGCACGCGCCAGTTCCACCGCCGTGGACAGGGTCTGACTTTCGGACAGCTTTGTCTGTTGATCCCGCATGACGCGGTCTGCGCGGGCCACCGTCCAGTACAGCGCGACAAAGAGCCCCACGGCGCTGGCCGCACAGGCCAGCCACAGCTGTATCAGGGCCTCCTGAATGGCTGCATTGAGTTGGAGCGGGACTTTGTACAACTCCATGACCCCCAGTACTTTGCGGGTTTGGGGTTCGAGAATGGGGATGTAGCTCTCCACAAAAAAGCTGGTGTATTGCGCCAGTCCGACATGCTCCCCTTTGTCGAGGTCGCCTGCGTGCGACTGTCCGCTGTGAACCACCAGTTTCCCGCCAAGGGCTTCGTCCAATTCATCGTTGACGGGGTAATGCCGACCCACCAGTGCGCGGTCGGTTGACCAGATGACGGTTCCATCGGTCTGGTAGGCGTTTGCGCGAACCGGCTCCGTCATGGAGGCAATGTGGGCCATTGACCCCAGGAACCGAGCGCGAAGCTCGGCATCATTCGGGTCGGAGAGGTACCGCGCGGACTGGTCTGTCAGCAACAGGTTTTGAATGAAGTCCATGCTGACTTCGCCCTCGCGTTGCAGCATGCGCTGCGTCAGCATGTGCGACATCAACCAGCCCAAGCCCAGAGCGATGATTGTGATGACGCCCAGGCTGATTACCGCGAAACGGCGACGCAGGTTCAGAGGGGAAGCCGAAGCCGGTCCAGGCATGTGGGGAGTGCTCAATTCGCGTTACATAGCAGATCGCTACCAACCGACGACTTTATACCAAGGGCGACTCGTCCTGCTCGCTGGAGTGTTCTTTTGCTGCGTAGCGACTGTTTGGTAGCGGGTGTCGTCAAAGTCCACGTTCACATGAATATCTTCGACCTCATCCCCAAACTGTGTCGCGACGAATGCGCGCATGAACCATTTGAGTGGATTGTCTGCAACGGTTGGAATATGCGGCCACTGTTCGCCAAACCACTCCAGCAGCGTGTCTTCAATGGAAAACCAGTTTTCGGCAACGATGGCCCCTGCATGTGACCAATCATTTGCCGGGTTGTAGTTGTGGCGATACCAAAAACTGCTGTCCGGTGGTTCGCCGCGAATCAGCGCAGGTGTATCGCTCGGTTGGCTGAACCCCGCTGACTTTGCGATCCAGAAATTCAGCATGCGACCGTCGAGACGTTTGACATTCATGGTGGTGCTCTCCCGCTAGTTGCTTGGTATGGGCATGCTCTTATGCATACGGCGTGCCATGGGAAAATCGCGGGGCGACGGCTTCAAGTCATTGATTTGCATGCCTTTTTTCGACCGCCCTGCGTGGGTGGGTGCAGTTGCCGAAAGTATTGGGGTATTTGCCCCATCGCGGTGGGCCAAATACCCCATATGTCCCAAGTTCGGCTTGGCCCGCCTGTCGCAAGTTGTTGATTTGCATGGACAAATATCTCTATGGCAGATTGGCACGCTTTACGCATATGCCTGGGTGTCATCTTCAAACTGAGGATGATTTGATCTCAACCATTGCTTAAAGGAAATCCGCCATGCGCAAAGCCCCCATCTCCGCCACGCTGATCGCTGTTGTACTGGCAGCAGCACTGTCCCCTTTGTCTGCCGCGGCGCGTGAAGGCGCGCAATCGGTCGGGCAGGGCGTCAAGTGCTATACCGCGGCAGTGCTGCAACCGGATGGAACCGTGCAGTACCAACGCATTTGCTACAAAGGCGTCTGACACAGCGGCGCATCTACCGCCCCGTGCGGGCCAGGTAGCGCTTGTTCCAGAACAGCGCTACCAGTCCGAGAGCAATCACCACCATGAAGCCGACGGCCATCCAGATGCCGCTTTCTTTGTGAA
>CAIYDK010000202.1 GCA_903924955.1 uncultured beta proteobacterium
CGCTTGTCTTCGTCGATTTCCAGAACCATGACTTCGACTTCGTCACCCAGGGCAACGATCTTGGAAGGAGCCACGTTCTTGTTGGTCCAGTCCATTTCGGACACGTGGACCAGGCCTTCGATTCCGGGTTCGAGTTCCACAAACGCGCCGTAGTCGGCGATGTTGGTGATCTTGCCGAACATGCGGGTCGACTGGGGGTAGCGGCGGTTGACACCCATCCATGGATCGTCACCCATTTGCTTCAGACCCAGCGAGACACGGTTCTTTTCGGTGTCGAACTTCAGGATCTTGGCGGTGATCTCTTGACCAGCAGTCACCACTTCGGATGGGTGACGCACACGACGCCATGCCATGTCGGTGATGTGCAGCAGGCCGTCGATGCCGCCCAGGTCCACGAATGCACCGTATTCGGTGATGTTCTTGACCACGCCCTGCACCACAGAACCTTCTTTGAGGGTCTGCATCAGCTTGGCGCGCTCTTCGCCCATCGAGGCTTCGACCACGGCACGGCGGGACAACACGACGTTGTTGCGCTTGCGGTCCAGCTTGATGACCTTGAATTCCATGGTCTTGTTTTCGTACGGAGACAGATCCTTGGTAGGACGTGTGTCAACCAACGAGCCTGGCAGGAAGGCACGGATGCCATTGACCAGAACGGTCAGACCGCCCTTGACCTTGCCGGAAGTGGTACCGGTGACGAATTCGCCGGACTCGAGGGATTTTTCCAGAGACATCCACGAAGCGAGGCGCTTGGCGGTGTCGCGGCTGACGATGGTGTCGCCGTAGCCATTTTCCATGGCCACGATGGCCACAGACACAAACTCACCTACTTGAACTTCGAGTTCACCCTTGTCGCTCTTGAATTCGGACAATGGAACATAGGCTTCGGATTTCAGGCCAGCGTTAACAACGACGAAGTTGTGTTCGATACGAACGACTTCAGCGGTAACGACTTCACCGATACGGGTTTCCGAGCGTTTTTGTGACTCTTCAAATAGGTCTGCGAAAGATTCTGACATTTGCTTATGCGGTTTTAACCGCAGGTTAATTCGCGGTTTTGGCCGCGGGGTTAAGTTGTTGAACCACACCACCAATGCACTGCTGCGCGAGAGGGGTGGTATGGACCTCGCAAAAGCGGGCGCTTTTGCGTTCCTGTCACCAGCCGTTTCAAATGTATTTAAACGGTTTAAAAAGGCTGTTTGCTTTGCCACCAGTCCAACACCAGATTGACCGATTTTTCAACCGTCAAATCTGAGTTGTCCAGCAACTGGGCGTCTTCTGCGGGCTTGAGTGGCGCAACGGCTCGGGAGGTATCCCGGGCGTCGCGTGCCTCCAGGTCCGCGCGAAGAGATGGGAGTGTAGCTGTAATTCCCTTTGAAATCAACTGTTTATGGCGTCGCTCGGCACGTCGTTCGGCGCTTGCCGTGAGAAAGACTTTGAGCGAAGCGTTCGGAAATATCACCGTGCCCATGTCACGCCCATCCGCGACCAGACCCGGCAATTGCCGAAAACTGTGTTGCAGCGCAATCAGGGCGGCACGAACCAGGGGCAGGGTGGATACTTTGGAGGCGTTCATGCCGGCCTCTTCGGTGCGGATCGTGTCACTCACATCGTCGCCGTTCAACAGCACGCGACCGTCGGTGAAGCGGATCTGCAGACGTTGCACCAGTTGGGCAATGCCATCTTCACTGGCGGCATCCAGCCCCAACCCTGCGCGCAGGGCGGCCAGGGCGGTGATGCGGTACAGCGAGCCAGAGTCGAGAAAGTGGTAACCCAGTTTTTGCGCCACCACGACGGCCAGCGTGCCCTTGCCGGACGCGGTGGGGCCATCCACACAGATCACGGGAATGGTGTCCACGGGCGTGCGGCACACCGAGAACAGTGCTTCAAAGTAGTCTGGAAAGGTCTTGGCCACGCATTTGGGATCTTCGATTCGCACCGCAATACGGGCGGGATTGAAGGCTGCCAGTGAAAAACACATGGCGATGCGGTGGTCGTCGTAGGTGTGAACCGATGCGCTGCGCCACTGGGTGGCGTTCGCCGGAGGCGTGACCTGGATGAAGTCGGCGCCTTCCTCGACGAGGGCGCCGAGCTTGCGCAACTCCGCGGCCATGGCGGCAATGCGATCGGTCTCCTTGACGCGCCAACTGGCGATATTGCGCAAGGTGGTCGTGCCATCGGCGTACAGGGCCATGACGGCCAAAGTCATCGCCGCGTCGGGGATGTGGTTGCAGTCCAGTTCTATGGCTTTCAATGGCCAGGCACCGCGCGATACCTCCAGCCAGTTGGCCCCGCTTTTGATGGTAGCGCCCATCATTCGGGCGGCTTCCACGAAGCGGATGTCGCCCTGGATGGAGTCAGCTCCTACACCTTGAATTCGTATGACGTTCTGGTCTCTATCCCCCGTCGCTATTGCGCCAAGCGCTATGAAATAGCTAGCAGATGACGCGTCGGCCTCCACGTGGATTTCGCCGGGCGAGCGCAGTTTGCAGCCGGCGGGAATGGTGAACCTTTGCCAATCGTCGCGCTGCACCGCCACGCCGAACCGGGCCAGCAGATTCAGGGTGATCTCGATATAGGGCCTTGAGATCAACTCGCCGACCACTTCAATCACGATGTCTTGCCGCGCTGCGAGTGGTAGCGCCATGAGTAATGCGGTCAGGAACTGGCTGGAGACGTCGCCTCTCACCTTGATCGGGTCTTGTAGATTGAGCGTTGGGGTACCAATACGCAGCGGTGGGAATCCCTCGTTTTGCAGGTAATCAATCTGGCAGCCCAATTGGCGCAGAGCGTCTACCAGGTCACCAATGGGGCGCTCGTGCATGCGTGGAATGCCGCTCAGTTGGAAGTCGCCACCTAGAACGGCCAGTGCCGCCGTCAGTGGACGCATGGCGGTACCGGCGTTGCCCAGGAACAGCTGGGCTTGCGTGTTGACCGGCTTGCCCGCCAGTCCGTCAATGTGAACTTGGTTGGCGCCATCCCGACGAATGCCGCATCCCAGCACGGCCAGAGCGTCCAGCATCACGCGGGTGTCGTCCGAGTCGAGCAAGTCGTGGATGGTGGTGGTCCCTTCGCAGAGGGCGGCCAGCAAAAGGACCCGGTTGGAAATGCTCTTGGAGCCCGGAAGGGTGACCGTTCCCGATGCGCTGCTCAGTGGCGGAAGGTCCAGAAATTCAGTAGAAAACATTATGGGTTGTGTCGCGAGGTCATGCTCCAGGTGCCACGGGTGATGCTGGCCTGCTCCAGCAGACCCTCCAGCGCCTCGGTGTTGCCGCTGGAAATCATTAGTTCAAGGGCATGCAGATTGCGCTGAAAAATCTTGGATTGGGCAAGCAACTCTTCACGGTTGGAGATCAGAATATCCCGCCATACCTTGGGGTCGCTGGCCGCAATGCGGGTGAAATCGCGAAAGCCGGGACCGGCCAGCGACAGGTAGTCTTTTCCCTGCGGTTGGCCAGTAACCGCATTGATCATGGCAAATGCAATGAGATGCGGCAAATGGCTGACGGCTGCGAATGCGGCATCGTGTTGTTCGGGCGACATTTTCAACACCCTGCAGCCTAAGGCGGTCCAGACGTCAACCGCCTTTTGTAATTGCACAGTGAGGGTTCGCTCAATGGGCGTCAGAATGACCTGGCGACCCGTATACAGATCAGGGTCCGCGTTTTCGACGCCTGAGACTTCTTTTCCGGCAATGGGGTGTGCAGGTACAAATGAGCCGATGTGCTCGCGCAAGGCACGCCGTCCCGCATCGATGACTTCGCGCTTGGTAGAACCAACATCCATGACCAGCATTTTGGATGTAACCAAATGCTTGATGGCTTTGAAAGTGGCTTCGGTTGCCGCCACGGGTACTGCGATCAGCACAATGTCAGCGCCGGACACGGCCAATAGAGCAGAAGGCGCTTCCACGTCGATCACACCCATAAGGCGCGCGCGCTCAGTCGTGCTTGGCGACTTGCTATAGCCAACGACGCGTTTGACCAGACCTGCGCGTTTGAGGGCCAGCGCAAACGAACTGCCCATCAAGCCGCATCCAATCAAGCCAAGCTGTTCAAACATAGGAATTCCTGAGGACTGGCATCAATCGGCCACTGGGTACGTGCCCAGCACTTTGTAGAAAGCGCACAGGCGCTGAAGCTCCTGAAGCGCCAACGCCACGTTGGGCTGCGAGGGGTGGCCCTGCAGGTCGATGTAAAAGTAATATTC